>DATDGW010000469.1:0-2190 GCA_036521895.1 Candidatus Sulfotelmatobacter sp.
TGGCGATAGCTCCTCGGTTCCGATCAAAACAGGCCTTTCCAGAGAGGCCAGAAGCCTCCGCCGCCATTGCTTTATCCACCAATCCCTGCGCCAGGGCGGCGGTGGCGCCATCCAGTCTCCAAACCGAGTAGATCTAGGGTAAAGGAATGGCTCAGTGGCTTTAGAGGACGCCTATCTGTTTCTGCGGGTTTCCCCTTATGCAGTGCCTCATTAGCGTCATCATGGTCGCTTCACCATTCCCTTCCCATCCCACCGGACGTTCAGTTTTCCCGAGTCCGGCGGTCCGACAGTCTTCGTCACCCAGCATGCGCAGACTCTCACTCGTACCTGATGACTCCGCTCCCGATGTAGATCATTCCCCGGGCGTACAGAGCCGCATTCGGGTATTTCTTCCACCCAAAGCCCCGGCCTTTACTGCGATAGTTCAGATAACGGCGAAAGCGAGTGTTGATGAATCGCTGCAAGCGTCGAAACGCGTCGCTGGCATTGGTGTGGCGATAGTAGTTCGCCCATCCCCGCACCGTCTGATTCACCTGTTGCACAAACTCCTCGGGCTTAATCGGTGCCCGTCGCTTGGTGAAGCTTTTGATCCGTCGTCGGATGTTGCGCTGTGAGGATTTGCTGGGATGGATGTAGATGTTCAGTTTGCCACTGTTGGGGGAGCGTCGTTTCACGAATTCAAACCCGATGAAGTCAAACCCTTCGGTCAACTTCGTAATCCGGGTTTTCTCGCGATTGATCGTCAACCCCATTCGCACCGCGATCCCCTCAAACGCCTGAAGCGCGTGCGTTGCATCTTTGCGACAAACCAAAATTCCATCATCCGCATAGCGATGCAGCGTGGCTCCCAGTTTCTCCGGGTAGCCCCGCCGATGCCATACTTGATCCAGCAAGTTGAGGTAGATATTGCTGTAGAGCGGCGAGATCGGTGATCCTTGCGGAACTCCCACCATCGTCGGCTCCACCTTCCCCTCGTAGGCGATCTCCACGGTCAGGCTGTGCTTGATCAGCCGCAGCATGCTTCCGTCCACCACACGCTGTTTGATCAGAATCATCAACTTGTCGTGCGGAATGGTCGTAAAGTAGCTGCGGAAATCAATCTCCACTACGCTCCACGCTCCTCGATACAGATCGTTGCGAATCGCCTTGCTGGCCATCTTCGCATCGCGCCGTGGTCGATAACCGTAAGAGCAGTCGTGAAAATCGGCTTCAAAGATTGGCTCCAGCACCAGCTTCATCGCAGTCTGCACTACGCGATCCTCGACGGTGGCGATCCCCAGTGGGCGAGTGCCTCCCTTTGGTTTCGGGATGTCCACTCTCCGCACCGGTTGAAAGCGGTAGGTCTTGGCCCGCAGTTGATCCTGCAATCGGCTGAGCATCAGCCCTTCTTCTCGGCGCGACACGATGCCTTCGATGGTCTCGCCGTCCACGCCCGGCGCACCCCGGTTTTCTTTCACCCGTTTCCAGGCTTCCCCGAGCACGTCGCTGCGCCACACCTTGTCGTACAGACTGTAAAACTTCCTAGCTTTGGACTGCTTGGCTGTGCGATATAGGGTTCTCTGCAGTTGCCGAACTTGTTCCGTTCCGTTTCTAGTCATGCGACAATCGAAACCTCCTCAACTGCTTTGCACCTCTTGACTGAAGCAGGGCTCCTTCCCTCAGGCCGGGTTCTGTTGTCCCGTACCTTCTAGCGGTACTATGGGCCCCGCGGAATCCTCATCCGACCGGTCCAGATTTCGGTTTCCCTTATACTGGCCCGTGACCAGTGGCAAATTGGCATCGGATGAGGCCTCCCGGCCTAGGACCATCTCACTTTCACAACGTGCCATCTCCAACACCCCGGTGTGAACAGACGGTTCGCTTGTCCGTTTATCCCCGCCTGTTGTCAGCCTTCCCGCGCAGACGATACGGTCGGCTCACACAGCTCAGTATTACGAGGCTGATGCGAGTTCATGGTTATTACGGCCCGCTGTTTTGCATCTTCGTTCAAGGTCACTTAAGCCGACGATTCGCACCGCCAACTCGACCTCCTGCTAGATCCCCGAACGGACGATTGGGATCAGGGGACTTGCACCCCATTAGTTCGACGTCTGTACCGGCGTGCCGTCCGCATATCGCAGTACGATCACGTCCCCGTGTGCGCACTTCTTGCGCCACACGTTCACCCAGAGGTCGAAGGTGTAATGCAGA
>DATDGW010000470.1:0-2266 GCA_036521895.1 Candidatus Sulfotelmatobacter sp.
CGTCATGGCTAAATTCCAACAACAAAAACAAAACGACAGATGCGGTGTCCGGATCCGTGGCAATCCTCGGTCCTGATGGCGATTTCAGATCAAATCTAATAGAGGTCAGGGGGTGCACGACGTGGAAGTGGAAATCAGGCAGACCGGCGAGCCTCCCAGTAGTCCTCAAATCGGCCGTTGAATTGACAGCAACGCAGGGCGAGGACGGCATTGGCCCCACGCACAGTCCAAAACATGCCGGACTGTTTACAGCGGGAACCGATCACCGTTTTGCATCCGGCCTCGATCACGCCAGTGCCCACAAACAGACCCTGCCGGCGAAACTCGGGGTAGCGCATGCGTTCCGCATTTCTGTCGAAGTATTCCGATTCGATGCGGATCTTTTCGGCTAGCTCGGCATTAGAGGTCTCAAGCGAGCGGAAAGAGGACACCAGTGCTTCGATCTTCCCCTCATCGAGTAGGTCTTGGTGAACCATCATCCAACGCTTCTGTTGGGCCTCATCGTTGGGATGTAGCCTGCGCGCCAATTCCCAGAGATGTTCGCGCGCGTGATATAAGTCGACGATCTGGATGGCGCCGGCGAAATGCAGTTGGGCCTGATTCCAGATCCACTCCGATCCATCTCCCATCACCACCTTCTTTGCGGCGCGGCTCCAGCCGCGCTTCCAGGCTTCCCAATAGAGACGCTTACCGAACTGCTCGGAGGTTTCGATTGCGCCCACGTAGGTGGTGGAATCCGGGTCCCGGATCGGATAACCCTCCGCGTCCGTTTTGGTCTGGGTAAAGACGCATCCCAACTTGACCTCGCGGGTGTGGGCCGGTTCTCCCTCCTTTTTCCCGCTGCGCCCCTCGGTCTCCTTTTTCACCACCGGTATCCCCGTGCCATCCATGAGCGTGTAGAGAATCGGAACGGGTTCGCCCACCACGATGGGCAAATCCAACTGCATGGCGCGGTCGATCTCTTGCTGTTCGCGCGCCGCGATATCCTCGCCCATGGCTTCCGTGATGCGCTCCACGGCCTTGGTGGTCACCTCCAGATGGGCCAGCAATTTCATCTGCTGGCGGCCGTGATCGAAGGGAGCATCCTGGCCTACCGTGGCCAGCATGCGACGTACCCCGGGAGAGAATTCGGCGTTCTCGATATCGAGTGCGACGTCAGCCGGGAACTGGCCTTGATGACAGTGCAGGCACAGGTAGTAAGGACGCGAAACGGTGGCGGTGCCGACCACGCTGAGAATCGGCTTGGAACGTAGTTCCCGGTACTGCGCCGGTTGACCGCAACTGCATGGCAGGCTTCGTTGGTCTGCTGCCGGGACTTCGAATTGTAGCAGTTGTGTCAGCGCCGCTGCTCCGGCCTGGTGCATGGCCGAGCGCACCGCCATCTCGACGGCCTCTAAATCCAGACGGCCGCTCTTGCGGCGATCGTCGAAGATGACGCGCAACAACTGGTCTACTTCGCGCGCGACTTCCCGACGGATCGCTTCGGCCGTTTTTTTCCTCTGGAGATAATGTGTCCTCCACCGGTCGAGCGCGGCAGATCTTTTCATTCACCTCCAGCAACTGCTGACTGAGTTTTCGGAAGCGATGAAAGGCCTCCACCTCGTGTTGCGCTTTGCGGAGTTCAGCCGCTGAAGCAAAGCTTTCGCTAACGCTCTTTTCATTTACCTTACGAGTCAGACGGAAATTGGGCCCGTGGCCGGGTTGGCCGGGCTGGTGACAGTGACAGTTTGGTTTACCACAACGGCCTTTTATGGCCGTGATGGAGCCGCTACGGAAATCGCCCAACTCCACGATTTGCGACAAGATGCTGGAGCGCTGCTGCTCGAGGCTGGGGATGGGATCAGGCAAAGGGCACCTCCAATCCTAACGTATAAATACGTTAGGATTATACCGACAAAAAAAGAAAACACCAACATCCTCCCTTGTGTGTCGCGCACCCCCCCTACCACCCTTGTTGACAGGTTTCAAAGGCATTAGATATCATTGTAAGGTTTCGCGAGTTAGTTCTTCTGCTCCCGTGCTACCCCCGTATTGTGATATGGGCCGGCCGGGGGTCGGCCCCGAGGTTCCAAATGGTGTGGGAGACACAGGCCGTTTGGAGCATGGGCTTGTCCGAAGTCCTCGCAATGGAAGCAGCCGGATAGGGTAAGCGCCGCAGTACCCGGATTTGTTTCTGATTCTGACCGTTTACAGACTTTCGCGTCCCGACTGAAAGCGGGGCAGGTATGTAATCGGTTCGCGTCACTATTGGAACGCCATCACGAAG
>DATDGW010000471.1:0-3927 GCA_036521895.1 Candidatus Sulfotelmatobacter sp.
GCCGAGGCCGGTGTCCCCGGCTTTGAGCACGAAATTTCCGGCCGCCGCAGCGCTCGAAGCCGTCAGCGCCCAGGCCGACCAGGTCGCGGCATTATCCACCCGGTAACGGGTCCAGATGCGGGCCGGGTCTTGCGCGATGTCGTAGAGCACCTGGAATACGTCGGCCCCGGTGTTGGCATGCGACATCATCAAAATGAAACGGTTGGAGGCTGCTCCGGTAGTAGGCAGTCCGGGCGGCAGATTGGTAAAGGCCAGCGCACTGCCGAGCGAGTATTCCCCAGGCCGGTAAATAGGCGGGATCAGAAGGTCCAGGTTCATGGCCGGAAGCTGCGCCTCTGCCGTGTAGTGGAAATTATTGAGATCGCTGTACTGCTTGGTGACCACGCCCAGATTCGCGGTGGGGTTGGCGGCCACAGTAGCCAGTCCGGTAGCGCGGTTGAAGGTGATGACATCCGGCTGCTGCGTGCCGGTATCGTTGTAAGGGGTGAGGACCAGATCTCCGGCGGCGTCTAGGGTTTGCTGGAATTTCCAGCGCGACACGCCGTTCTCCTGCCACAGCAGGCCGGGCCGCACGGTCACGGTGGTACGGTTCATCAGCCAATTGATATTGCCCAGTATTGCCTGGTTGGCAGTGAAGGTCTTGGTGGCGCTGATGGTCTGCGCGGTAGCCAGCGTCACGCCGTTGAGCGAGTCCATAATGGCGCGGCGGTTGGTGCCATCGTTGTTTTCGATCTGCGGCTGCACGTTGCCGGTTGCCGCCCGGATCACGATGCCCGTGCCCGTGGCTTTATAGAACCGTCCGCCCGCATAGGTGATTAAGCCAGTGTCATCGACCGGAACAGTGATCCCCGATTGGTCGATGATGGCCCGCTCTATGGCGTTGGTTAAAAAGGCATGCTGGCCCGTAACGATGTCGATCACGTAATTGAGGTGAAGGGAACTGACCGAGAATCCGTAACCGGAGTTGCCTGTAGTCGCGAAGAGCCGGACATGGCGCGTCAGATCCGTTTGCGCAGTGACCGTGGCCGCCCCGAAACTGATGCCCGCAGAAAAGGTCTTGGCCCCGCTGATGGTTTGCGCGGTAGTGAGCGTCACCCCGTTCACCGCATCGAGGATGACGCGGCGGTTGGTCCCGTTATTATTCTCGATCTGGGGCTGCTCATTGCCGGTTGTCTGGCGCAGCATCAGCCCGGTCGTGGCGGCTTTGTAGAACCAGCCGCCATTGGCCACCGCATAGCCGAAGTTGTCGCGGCTCACCGTGAAATCCGCAGCCGTCAAGCTTCCGGTCATGGTGTCGCCGCCGACATTCACTACTCGCGACCATTGCAGGCTGCGGCGACCGTAGGCCAGATTGTCGGCGGGCGCTTCGAGCGGCACGCTCGTCCAGGCAGTGTCGTAATCGGCGGCAGTAAGTTTAGTCAGCGCCTGCGTCTGGAAGCCGCCGGACGGCATGCCGCGCAGGTCCACGTACTGCCGGGGGGTGGCCTGAAGATTCGTAGTGGGATTGCCGGAAAGCGTGAGCAGGCCGGTCATGGTGTCGCCGGTCAGCCTCACCCGGTTGTTCACTTCCACCTCGGCATTCGTGAGCGCCGCCTGCACCTCGTCGGCTCCGAATGCGGAGGGCGCCAATCTGACCTGGCTCGCCGAGACAGATCCCGCGCCGATGGCTATACGGGACCACGCGATTCCATTCGACAGTACCCAGTCACCGACGATCAGGACCATGCCGCCGATGGGACCGCCCGGAGGAACAGTGCCCGCAATCACAACGATGACGAAACCTCCGGGCGCTGATGCAGCGGGGACGAGCGGGCCATCGATGAATCCCGATCCCTGCGCATACTGGACACTGCCAAGGGATGCATTGAGATTGCCGATGAAATGAATCGCTCCCGTGGCTAACGTATCGACGTATTGCTTGGTGGCTGCCTCAAGATTGGCCGTAGGATTCGAGGCGAGTATGAGCGGCCCGGTCATATCGCCGCCGCTCAATGGCAGCACCTGCACCCACGTATTCTGGCTGCGCCCGTAAGTCCACGGCGTGAACGGCGCATCGGCGATAGCGGCGGTCGTCTGCTGGCTGCCGTCGGGGAACACGTAGCCAGCGGTACAACGGATCTGCCCCGTCACATCGAGGGTGTACGCCGGATTCACCTGCATGATGCCTACCCGGTTATTGGTAGCGACACGCAGCACCTCGCTGTTATTGGGCGCAATGACCACCGGATAGAGTCCGGTGGCAAGACTGATCGTATTGGCGTAGAGAGCCGGAGCAGTCGGCCCCCAGGCTACCAGTGCCCCCCAGCTCGCCGTCGTGATCATCACCCGAATTAACGTGTAAGTCTCGCCCGATACGGGTGTCGAACGGATTCCCTCGACCCCCACGTATCGCAGCCCAACACCAACTTCAGCCGGTCCGCCGACGCCGATGGCAAAAACGTTATTGAGCCGGTTGTTATTGGCGTTGACAGCCTGCTGCCAGTTATAAAGCTCGCTATCGATGGTGATCGTCTCGGGCGGGCCGGGATCGGGAACCAGCACGATGCCCGTGCCGCCCACGAGCGCGGGTGGCGGCGGCACTGCCCCTATCCCGGAGTCTACGTATTGCTTGGTGGCGGCTTCGAGGTCGAGGACAGGATCACCGGCAAGGATGAGCCGCCCGGTCATTTCCCCGCCGCCAGTCGCCAGCACCTGCACCCACGTATTCTGGGCGCGCCCGTAAGTCCACGGCGTGAACGGCGCATCGGCGAAGGCCGCGGTGGTTTGCACGGTGTTATCGGGAAACATGACGCCGTCGGCAAGCGAGCGGATGAGGCCGTTGACTTGCAATCTGCTGTTGTTGTCATCGGTTCTGGTGCCGATGAGCACGCGCCCATCGGTCAGGCGCATGACTTCGCCGAAGTAGGTGACAAATGCGATGGGAATATGGCCGGAGCTGATTACGGCACAGTTCTGGAATTCCGGCTGCGGCCAGCTTGTGCCCAACACGACGAGCTGCAGACTACTGTTTATGTTGTTGAGCAACGTGAGACTGGGACGCCAGACGGGGTTGCCGCTGAAGATGGTCACGCCATCGACGGGCGCTTCTGGCACATCAATGGACAGTTGGGTGGCGGCAACAGCCCCCGGATTGCCGATGTTGAGCCGCCCGGTCATGGTATCGCCGGCCACCGCTACCACGCGCGACCAGTCGGAATTCCTGCGGCCCCAGGTCTCGCCGTCAGTGGGGGCCTCCGGAAACGCGGCGCCGCCGCCGCTGCCTGATCCTCCGATCCATCCGAAACCCATTTTCAGAATCTCCTAGAGCTGGTACGACAGACGAGTCGAGATGATCGTGTTGGGAGCCCCGGTAAGAACTGTAAGGCTGACAGGAATGTGGATGTCGTTGTCCATCGCGTTCACGGCCAGGGTTTCCGAAAGCGGATCGCCGACATACGGGTCGTCGTCAGCACGAATGAAAATAACGCCAGGCCCATAGTTCATTATGTTGATGTTGTGTACGCCATCTTCGGGCGGGAATAAGCGATAGGGCGTATTAGGCGCGAGTGTGAAGGTGTTGAACATCGCGAGGTCGATATCGACCGGCGGCTGTAGCGCCGCGCGCGCTTCCGCTTCGTTGACCGTGCCGCCCCAGCCCCCTGCCGGTGGCCCAGGCGCTTGCCGCTCCTCGATGATTTGGCCCAACTGGCTGGAGATCTCACCCATCTGCGCTGAGAGCGAAGTCTGCCAGGGCGGGACTTCCGGCGGTGGGGCCGGGTGGTCCCCGTTCACCGTCCACTTCACGAGCGCCCACACGCCGCCCGCGCCCGCTAGCGTGGCTAGGCCCGTGAGGAAAATATTCGCGTCCATACTATCGCGGCGCGTTCACGGCGCTCGGCGCGATATAGACGATTTCCTTCGCGTTTTCCGCGATCTTCCAGGCGCCGG
>DATDGW010000472.1:0-4898 GCA_036521895.1 Candidatus Sulfotelmatobacter sp.
CAGCGATGCCCAGGGCGAGAAAACCTATGGTGTAACGCGTCTCCATCCCGAGGCCCAAGACGGCGCCGATCGGCACCCACCAGCGCGCGTCTTCTGACTTCAGCAGCCGAATGAGAAGATACGTGACTGTGACCCCCCAGAGATAGTCGAACGAGACGTACTGGAAAACCGCGCCCTGTATCAGAGAGACGGGAGAGATTCCCGCAGCCACAGCGGCGAGCAATTGAACGTGGCGTTTCGCGCCAAGTTCCTTCGCTATCAACCCGGTAAGAACCATAACCGTGCTCACGGCGACCGCTGCAAAGAGCCGAAAGCCGATGAGTGAGGGCCCGAAGACGAGTAACTCCAGGCGACCGATAAGAGGCGTGATTGGTGGATATGCTACAAAACCCCAGTCGAGGTGGCGTGCGTCGTCGAGGGTCTGTAGTTCGTCTCGGTGAAATCCATAGCTGCCATTGGTTGCGACGTGGAGCATCAAACGGGCTGCTGCAACGAGAACGAGTACACCCAAGTCTGAGCGGAAAAAATCCGCGATTCGTTTCCCCATAGCGTCGGAATCTTCTTTTTGCTTCGGCCTCTGCCGGCAGCATAACAAATAAAGCCTGCGCACACCCCGACAATCGATGTAATGTGCATTCCGACTGGGTTGCGGCCGGGCAAAGAAACGTTTAACGAACTCTTCATTGACCACGCCGAGACCACGCCGACCTTCGGCGATGCGGCCGTATCTTGCGGACCAAGTGAAGAACGCCTTGACAGTCTACAAAAGGATAGTGTAGATAATCTAGGCATGGGGAAACCAACCGATCTCGTGCAAGGTACGCTCGACCTGCTCATCCTGAAGACCGTCTCCCATGAACCCATGCATGGATGGGCCATTGCCAAACGCATCCAGCAAATCTCCGGCGAAGTATTGCAAGTGCAGCAGGGATCGCTTTATCCCGCGCTGCACCGCCTGGAGCAGCATGGCTGGATCAAGGCCAAGTGGGCCGAGAGCGAAACCGGCCGGCAGGCCAAGTTCTACTCGCTCACCGCCGCCGGCCGTGGGCAGTTGGACAGAGAAGCCGACAGCTGGAGCCGTCTTTCGGCGGCGATCAATCTGGTGGTCGGAGAAGCCTAGTACTACTGTGTTATAAACTAGATACTCTTCCGTAAAAATCTATCGCGCTTACAACCTTGATAGTGGTAGGTTGCAGCTCATGAGCGCCAAGACTGTAGCGCCAGGCGCCCAGCAAAAACGCTTCGCGGCCTATCTCAATCGCCTGGCGCAAGCCGCGCGGCACCTGGATCGAGCTGTTCCTTTGAAATCTTATTGCACCGGCTTGCTGCTGCCCGGGGAGCGCAAGAGTGTGGAGCCGATGGCGGCCCGACTTTGCCCCGACAATGTTCGCCAAACGCATCAATCGTTGCATCACGTCGTAGCCGATGCCCCGTGGAGTGACGAAGATGTGCTGGAGCAGGTCCGCCATTACGTGCTTCCGGCCATGCAGAAGCAGGGACCGGTGGTGGCTTGGGTCGTCGATGACACGGGATTCGTTAAAAAAGGAACTCACTCGGTAGGAGTTACGCGACAGTACTGCGGGCAGGTGGGTAAGCAAGAGAACTGTCGCATTGGAGTGAGTTTGTCGCTGAGCACAGCGGAAGCGAGTCTCCCGATCGCTTGGCGACTATATTTGCCGGAAATCTGGACGGAAGACAAGAAGCGGAGAAAGGCAACCGGCATTCCCCAGGAGATTGAGTTTCGCACCAAACCGGAAATCGCCTTGGAACAGATACGCGCCGCCGTCGATCGCCAGATTCCCTCGGCTCCGGTGTTGGCCGACGCCGCCTACGGTAATGACAGCAAGTTCCGCGAGGGCATCAGCGATCTAGGCTTGCTCTATGCGGTTGGCGTGCAGTCTTCCACCTCGGTATGGAAGCCAGGGCAAGGCCCCTTACCCAAACGTAAATGGAAAGGAATCGGACGGCCTACCTCACTGTTGCGTCGCGATCGAAGCCACCATCCCATCTCGGTGCGCGAACTAGCCACGAGCCTGCCGTCTTCCGCTTGGAAGACCATCGTCTGGCGAGAAGGAACTCGTAAGTCCCTCCGCTCTCGTTTTGCTGCCGTTCGAATCCGTACCGCTCATCGCGATTACTGGGGCAGCAAACTTCGCCCGGAAGAGTGGCTGCTGATCGAATGGCCGAGTTCCGAGACAGAACCCACAAGGTACTGGTTATCCACCTTGCCGATCGACACCAAGCTTTCCGATTTGGTTCGCTTGGCGAAGCATCGCTGGATCATCGAGCGTGACTACCAGGAACTCAAGCAAGAACTCGGACTGGGCCACTACGAAGGACGAGGTTGGCGCGGCTTTCATCATCATGCCACCCTCTGCATTGCCGCTTACGGCTTCCTGGTTGCTGAACGGAGCCGTTTTTCCCCCTCCGCTCGCGCCGGCTACCTGGACTTACCCAGCCCGGAAACACCACCCCAGTTCCGCCCTCGGGGGTCGTCCGATTCGTACGGAGCGGCATAATCCGTGGTCGATTGCTACCTTGCGTCAAACCATTGCGCGCGTTCTGCTCCGGCAACTCTCGAGTTGTCCTTTTTGTGGAGCTCCCTTTTTATAACACAGTAGTACTAGCAGCCCGTGGTGAAAGTCTGGGAGGAATAAAAGTTGGTTCTAGATTTTAAACATTTCTTGGTGTAAATGTTTGGACATGGCGATGGGGCGACGAGAGCAGCAACGCAGACAAGATGAGTTGTGGATCGCGCACAGGGAGTTGCCGCGGACGGCAGCGCATCCGTTCTATGAAGAACTGAACCGAGTGCTGGAGAAGCGCGGGTTCGACGAGTTCGTCGAGCAGCAGTGCACGGGCTTCTACGCGACCAAGATGGGGCGGCCATCGCTGGCTCCGGGGCGGTACTTCCGCTTGTTGCTGATCGGGTATTTTGAAGGCATCGACAGCGAGCGTGGGATTGCCTGGCGGGCGGCGGATTCGCTGGCCTTGCGGCAGTTTCTGGGGTTGGGCTGGAACCAGATGGCGCCGGACCACTCGACCCTCTCGCGCACGCGGCGGTTGATCGACGTAGAGACGCACCAGGCAGGGTTTGTCTGGGTGCTGGGGGTACTGGCCGAAGCCGGGTTGCTCCCGGGCAAGACGCTGGGCGTGGATGCGACCACCCTGGAGGCCAACGCAGCCCTGCGTTCGATTGTGCGGCGGGATACAGACGAGGGCTATCAGGAGTATCTGAAGCGGCTGGCGCAGGCATCGGGGATCCAGACGCCGACGCGGGAACAGTTGGCGCGACTGGACCGGAAGCGGAAGAAGAAAGGATCCAATCAGGAGTGGGTGAATCCACACGATCCCGAGGCACGGATCACGAAGATGAAGGATGGCCGGACGCACCTGGCGCACAAGGCCGAGCACGCGGTGGATTTGGAGAGCGGAGCCGTGGTGGCGGTTCGGCTGGCGCCGGCGGATCAAGGGGACACGACCACCCTGCCGGAGACGGTGGCGCAGGCGGGGGAACAGATCGCTGAGGTAGCCGGGGCCGTCGACACCGACCACAAGAGCAGCCAGATCGAAGCCTGTGGTCCGCTGGAAGTGGTGGCGGACAAGGGCTGCCACAGCAATGAAACTCTGGTGCGGTTCCAGAGCTGGGGAGTGCGCAGTTATGTCTCCGAGCCGGAGCGTGGGCGGCGGCAGTGGCGCGGAAAAGCCGCAGCCCAGCAAGCGGTGTACGGCAACCGGCGACGGATCACGGGCGAGCGCGGCCAGGCGTTGCTGCGGCAGCGCGGCGAACTGGTGGAACGCAGCTTTGCCCATTGTTACGACACCGGTGGCCTGCGCCGCACGCATCTGCGCGGCCACCGCAACATCCTCAAGCGGCAACTGATCCACGTTGCTGGATTCAATCTATCGCTGGTCATGAGGCAGAGGATGGGGAAAGGCACGCCGCGGGGATGGCAAGGGTCCTCGGCTGATCTGGTGCTGGCCCTTTTGCGGCTTTGGGTCGCGATCCTGACTGAACAACAGCACCTCCCGCAACCGCTGCCAGGAGAATCTCCTGCCATGACGTCGAACGTTCGCTTGATCGCAGAGTGCTGAAACTGATGCTTTCACCACGGGCTGCTAGACCCGCCGCCACGAAGAAGTAGTTCGCATCACTTCGGCTCTCAGCACGTAGATCGGCACGGCGCTGCTCCTCAGCCGCCTTGTACTCCTCATCTGTTCGACCTGCACCGACATTCAAAGTTTGCATAGGGACGGTAGAACAACTCTCAGCAGTCTAACTATAAAGCTGACGAATCACCCTTTCGGTCCGAACAGCCGTCCCATAATACACGGTCTCCGGTGCGACTTTCCGGTTTCAACCTTGTTATTGATAAGCCCCATCACCGCATGGGTATCCGATAGATATTCCGCTGCGCCACCGATTTCTCGTAGGCGTACACGCCGGGACGGGGCGAGGTTGTGATGGCTGTCTCCAGCGGCTTGGCGCCGAATCGAAGGTCACGCCGTCGGGCGGCAGGGCTGGAAAGATGCTCCCGGGAAGAGTGGGCGCGGCCACTTGCTCCACCTTCTCCGTTTTCGACGTTCCGGTAAAGAAAAAGAAATAGATGGTCTTGCTGTCAGGCGACCACTGGACCGCGCAAAACTCGCACAACACCACCCGGCGCGAGCCATCGACGGCGTTGGCGAAGGTGCGCAGGATAACGGTTTCGGCGGTTAGCGGTTGCTCCGCAACCACCCATTTTCCGTCGGGGGAGAGTGGTCCTAGATCGACGATGGGGCCGGGAATAAATCTTTGCAGTTCGCTACCGTCGAGGCGCACGCGATCGACGTAGTGCTGTCCGTTCTCCAGCGTGCGCACGAGGAGCTCGTCATCCGTAGCGAACACCGGCTCGTCC
>DATDGW010000473.1:0-13515 GCA_036521895.1 Candidatus Sulfotelmatobacter sp.
CCAGTCGCGCCCAGCGGATGTCCCAGCGCGATCGCCCCGCCATTCACATTCACCTTCTCGCGGTCTAATCCCAACTCCTTCTCGACCGCCAGATACTGCGCCGCGAACGCCTCATTCACTTCAATCAAATCAATGTAGTCGAGCGAAAGCCCAGCCTTCTGCAGCGCAATCTTCGTCGCCGGCACCGGACCGCGGCCCATCACCTTCGGCTCTACGCCCGCAATGCCCCAGCTCACAATCCGGCCCAGCGGCTCCATGTTGCGCTTGCGGACCTGGTCCAGCGACATCACCACCACCGCCGCCGCTCCATCCACAATTCCGCTCGCGTTGCCGGCCGTCACCGTGCCATTCTTCCCAAATGCCGGTCGCAGCTTTGCCAGTCCTTCCATCGTCGTCTGCGGACGCCGGTGATCATCCTCAATCAGCGACTCTCCCGTCGGCTCGCCTTTATGATTCCGCAGCGGCACCGGCACCAGCTCATCCTGCAGACGCCCCGCCTTATACGCCTCGTCCGCGTACTTCTGCGAACGTAAGGCGAACTCATCCTGTGCCTGCCGCGTGATCCCCTGCTGCTCGCCGTACAATTCGGCGGTGTTTGCCATGTACGATCCGCAATACGAATCGAGCAGCGCCACCATCAGCGAGTCTTCCAGCTTGCCGCCCGGAACCAGCGTGAACCCGTCGCGCCCGCGAATCGTAAACGGAGCCTGCGACATCGCCTCCATCCCGCCGGCCAACACAATCTTCGCCTGGTCGGTCTGGATCATCTGCGCCGCCGACACAATCGACTGCATCCCCGACCCGCAAAGCCGGTTCACCGTCAGGGCCGGAGTTTCAATCGGAATCCCCGACCGCAATCCCACATGGCGCGCCCCATAGAGCGCGTCGCCCGAAGTCTGCTGCGCGTTACCGAACACCACATGATCGAATTCCTTCGCATCGACCCCAGCGCGTTCGATCGCGCCCTTCGCGGCTACCGCGCCCAACTCCTGGGCGGAAAAATCTTTCAATTTGCCGCAATAGCGGCCAAAGGGCGTGCGCGCCCCACTGACGATGGCGATGTCACCTGGTTTCAGCATGATGTTCTCGGCAGAACTCCGGCCAGAACCGATCAGAATCGATTAGCCAAACTTGTTAGTGTAGCAGCGCCCAGAGAGATTCTCCACCACCCCATTCCACGGAATGGCCAGGTGTGGAAGGAGAAGTAGCCAAATTTACTGCAGCGCCATGCTGAGCGGAGCCGCACTTCAGGCGGAGCGAAGGATCCCGCGCGGGCTACATCGTCGCCTGCCCCACTGCTGCGCCGCGCGTTTATACTCAATCCGCGGAGGCATTCATGTCCATTAGCGAATTGCTCTTGCTCGAACTTGACGAAGAAAACAAAAAGACGCGCACCACCCTCGAACGCGTCCCCGCCGACAAGAAAGACTTTGCGCCCCACGCGAAGTCGATGCCCTTGGGCAAACTGGCGCCGCACGTCGCGCAGCTCGCCGGCTTCGGCCTCATCATTCTGACCACGCCCGAGCTCGATTTCTCCAAGAGCAGAATCAAACCGTTGCCATTCGAGTCTCCCGCTCAGCTCGTGAAAGCCTTCGATGAGGAGTCGGCGAGGGTTCGCGCCGCTCTGCAAGCCACCAAGGATGAAGCCTGGAAGGAACACTGGAAGCTAAGCTTTCAAGGCAAGAGAATCTTCGAGGGCTCACGATTCTTAGCCTACCGCGAGATGTTCATGAATCACCTGGTGCATCACCGCGCCCAACTCGGCGTCTATCTGCGCCTGAATGAAAAACCTGTGCCGGCAACTTACGGCCCGTCCGCCGACGACACGATGGGGTTTTAGAATTCGAATGAAATGAGTTCGGCCAGAACGGCGGAACCACCTGCTTGAACAGAGTTCGTGGGAACCGAAAGGGGCGGAACAAGCTAGGCCACAGCCCCCGCCGCTAGCACCGCCGCCAGCGCGACGATTTTCCCCGGCCCCTGCGCCATGCCCTGCCCCAGCGCATGCTCAACTCGATTGACTACTTCCGTGACAACGTCGACCGGATCATATTCCGTGCGGATCACCGCCTCCGCCAGCCCCGCCGAGAACTGCGCCGCCGCCCCCTCGCCACTCTCCCCCTTCGCCGGCAGCCGCACTGCCGAGACAATCTTGCGCAGCTTCTCCACTGCCAGCAGGGCTTCTTTCTCCGCGGTCTCGCCCAGCAGGATCGCAATCGTCGTCGTATCGTAGCGGAACGCCAGATCATTCGAGCGGATATTCGCCGCGATCAACTGACCCGCCTTCGCCATCATCGCCTGCACTTCCGCCTCGCCGTATTCCTTGATCATGGCCGCGCTCTTGCCAAACTGCAGCAGCAGCACCGACAGCGCCGACGCATTCTGAATCGCGCGCTTGCTCTCCGCCAGCAGCAGATCAATATACGAAGCCCGTTTCAGCAGCCCGGACTTCTCGTCCGTCACTGAAAGATTCTTCACTAGCCGGCGCAGGCCTGCGTTATTCAGCGCGATCACCATCTGCTCGGCCAGCGTCTTCAGCACCACCATGTCCGCCTGCGCCCACGCTCGCTGCCGGTTGTGCACCAGCACCAGCATGCCGACAATCTCTTCGCCGTCACTCAGCGGAATCGCCAACACCGACGCCGCACCCATCTCCACTGCAGCTTTGCGCGCGGACTGCAATGCGACCGCCTTCGCCGCATCCTCAATCGCCAGCGGATCATGCCCATCCACCGCCTTGTGCAGGCACGCCACCAATTCGGCAATCGACCCAGAACTCGATTTCTTCATCCCCTCGGCGCAAAACTCTTCCACCGCCGTCGGCGACGATCCCGCTTTCCCCATCGCCGCAATGCAGCGCGTCGCATCCCAGTGCGTGGCAATCTCCCGTACCGCTGTGTTCAATACCGCCGGAGCCGTGCCCTGGTGATACAGCTTGCGCGAAATTTCCGCCACGCGCGTGAACGCCCGCACATCGGTCGCCGGATCGGGCACAGGCGCCGCACGCACTGCCGCCGCAGTCGCCGGAACCGGAGCTGGAGCTGCCGCCGGAGGCAAGGGTGCCGCCCCCGCATACCGCGGCGTCACTCCCGCCGACAAATACAGCCGCTGCAGGTCCTCGTTTCGTTCCTCTTCGCGCGGGAACAGCTCCTGAATTCTTTGCAGCCGCTCAACCGCCTTGTTCCGCATCCCGTACTGCACCAGGATCTCCGCCTGCAGCATCAGATCCTGCAGCGTCGAAGCTCCCAGCGTCGGCCCTTCATCGTGCGCTGGTTCTTCGGTCGCCGTCGTACTGGAAGTAAACCTCGAAGCGATAACCTTGAAGCGCGCATCTTCCACCTTGCCCTTGAGCATATCCAGCCGCTTCAGGTGACCCGACTCGTAAGGATCCACCTCAGCAGCCCGATCCAAACACTCGGCCGCTTTGGCAAACTCTCCCGTGCTGCAATACAGATCGAACAACTTTAGCAAGGTCTGGCAGTAATCGTTCTCGCGATTCGATGCGTTATAAAGCTCGCTCAGGAACTCCAGCATCTGCGACGATGCCCGCCGCGACGCCGTGATGTCTTCCATGATGGCGATAAACTGCCGCCGCTCTCCGCGCCGCCGCTGGAATTGCTCCAGCTTGCGCGCCAGCGCCACCGCCTCCTCTTCATGTTCGCCGTCGAGCAGATTCCCGATCAACGCGATCACCTGCTGCACCCGCCCCGGATTCTGCTCAAACAGCGCCCACACCAGCGGCTCCGCTTCGGCATGTCGGCCCGCTGCCACCAGCGCGTCGGCATAGGTCTCGCGCAACGCCGCCGTCACTTCGCCGGAATTCATTTGCGGTTCAAGAATGAAGATGGCCGCGCCCACTTGCCCTTGCGCCAGCAAACTCTTCCCATACGCCAGCGCGATGCTCTGATCCGCCGCATCTTCCTGGTAGGCCTTTTCATACCACGGTGCCGCATCGCCCCCTTCGGTCGCCACCACTTGCGCGATCTTCTGGAACGAAGACGCCGCCGTCCTGCGGTTTCCCAGCTCCGACGCCAGCTCCGCCACCCGTTGCAGGTTGGCTTGAGTCGGCTCCAGCGCCACCACGCGATCCAACAACTCAGCCGATTCCTTTTTCTTTCCCAGCTTTCCCAGATCCAACAGCGCCGCCTCGTACGTGCCCACCGCCAGCTTCTTGTTGGACCCTTCCAGCAACTGCCCAAAGCGGAATTTCTGCTGCCACGTCGGACTCCCGTGCCGCGCCAGCTTCTTATAAGTCAGGCTCGCGCGCGTCGCGTCCCCCACCCCCACCTGCCGCTCAAACAAATCGCCCAGCAACTTGACCGCATCGGTATTGCGGTTCAACGAAAGGCACAGATCCGCCGCCAGTTGCCGCACAACATCATTTTCTGTATCGTCCTTAAGGACAAGCAGATACTCCTCCAGAGCGTCCGCGGTCTTGCCTTTTTGCAAAAGCTTCTCCGCGCGCTCCACGCGCTTGCCTAGCTCGGCTCGGTCCAGTCGTTTTGTGATCTCAGGCATGCGGAATTGGGCGGAGTGAACCCTGCTCCGATTCTAGGATCGCCCCTCCCGAGCAGCAATGCGGTAACGCCGCCGCCCGATTACGAAGGTCACTGCCCTTTTCGTTGTTCACTCTCGAGAAGTCGCTGCCGTTCCCGGCACAGCGGGGGTATCGGTCTGACCCGCAGTACCGCAACTTGGATTCAACGCCCGCGAGTTTGCCCGGTGTGATGCGTGTGGAAACGCTTCTCCGATCCCTGAACCCCGTTTGCTCGACAAACCCGACCCACCGCCCGCCCTCGCCGTCACCACACCTCCGTAACCTTCGCCCCACCCGATCACCGCGTTACCTTGTTCTCACTCGTGTAGCCGATGGCCCTCAGACTCAACTCCAAGCCAGACCGTCGGCGTCGCCAACGCCAATTGCTGAATACCTCCGTGCGCGTATTCAGCGGTTCTCGTCACCTCGATGCCCTCGGCATTAATCTCAGCGACGTTGGAATGTGCCTATTTGCCATTTCGAATCTGCCCTTGGGCGCTCAAATCGAGATCGAATTTCTTCCCCAGCGATGCACCGAACGCGTTCGAATGCGCGGGACGGTTCGCCACCGCGCCTTCTATCTCTACGGAATCGAATTTCTCGTGGACCCAGATCAACCACGCGCGACCGAGCAGCCCGTCGATCACTGTTGAATCACCACAGCCGCATCACCAAAAGAATTCCTTCGTGAACCTTCGTGTCCTTAGTGGTGAAGGTAGTTGTCCGCCTCCGAATTTGGGCGTTCCCCCAAAACTCTGTTAACGTGCAGCATGCCGTCGCCGTCCGCATCCATCCACGAAGAAGGCCTCCGCCACCAACTCTCCGCCGGGCAAATGGCCATGGTCGCCGTAGGAGGCTCCATCGGCACCGGCCTCCTGCTCGGCTCCGGCGCTGCCATGGAAGTCGCCGGACCCGCCGCCATCCTCAGCTTCATCGCCGCGGCCTTCATCAACTGGACCGTCGCCATGGCCCTGGGCGAACTCGCCTGCGCCCATCCCGCCGCCGGAAGCTTCGGCGTCTACGGCGATCTCTACCTCAACCCCTTCGCCGGATACATCGCCCGCGCCGGATACTGGCTCGGCCTCGCCCTCGCCATCGGCGCCGAAATGATCGCCGCCGCCACCTACATGGCGACCTGGTTCCCCGGCGTGCGCTCCTATATTTGGGTTGTGGTCTTCGCCGCCCTGCTGCTCGCCATCAACCTGCGCAGCGTCGGCTCCTACGGACGCGTCGAGTTCTGGCTCTCCCTGGTCAAGCTCGCCACCATCATCGTCTTCATCGTGATCGGCGCCGCGTTGCTCACCGGCGGCCGCGTCACTCCGCAGTACAACGCCCAAGGCGGATTCTTTCCCAAAGGCCTCTGGTCCCCACTCATCGCCCTGACCTTCGCGGTCTACAGCTTTGGCGGCGTCGAAATGGTCGCCGTCACCTCCGGCGAATCCCGCTCCGCGAAAGAAACTCCCCGCGCCGTCTGGCTCACGTTCCTCACTCTCACTTTCGTTTATGTGGGCGCCATCGTCATCCTGCTCGGCGTCATGCCCTGGAACCACGCCGGAGTCACCGAGAGCCCCTTCGTCACCACCTTCCGCACCGTAAAAATTCCCCACGCCTCCGGTGTGATGAACTTCGTCGTCCTCACCGCCGCCCTCTCCGGCGCCAACGCCACGCTCTACGTCGCCTCGCGCATGCTCTTCTCCCTATCCCGCACCGGATGGGCCCCCTCCCGCCTCGGCCGCCTTAACCTCGAAGGCTCCCCCCAATTCGCCGTCCTCATCTCCTCTTTCGGAATCCTCGTCGCCCTCGCCCTCGCGCTCTGGGCGCCCAAGGACGCCTTCCGCTACTTGATCGGCGCCGCCTTCACCGGAATGATCCTCTCCTGGCTGGTCTCCCTGGCCGCGCACATCAGCTTCCGCACCCGCCGCAGCGCCGCCGACCTAGCCGCGCTCCCCCTCCGCTCCCCGCTAGGAACCTGGGGATCCATCCTGGGCCTGATCGCCGTCACCATCGCCCTAATCCAAACTTGGCTCTACCCGATCGTGAATCTCTGGAGTGGCCTAGCCTGCCTTGCAACCCTGGTTGTCGCCTACTTGGTGGCGAATTCCAGCCGCAATCAATCTACGTAAAGAGTTCCCTTTGTCATGCTGAGCACTCCTTTTCTCGTTGTCATGCTGTGAGCGAAGCGGAGAGGAGCGCGCAGCGATCCTCATCGCGCAGTCGAAGCATCTCTACCCTCTCAACAGTCCCATTCCGGGAGTCCCCACCGATTCCGTGACAACCATCACCGCCACCCCGCCCAAAATCGTCAGACCATTCCTATTTCTCAAGACCGCCGCTACTACCGCACCGTTCATGGGGAGCCTCTCCGGCACGCTCTACCTCGGCGTTAGCGGCAACCTCCACCGTCGCGTTTTCCAGCACAAGTGCCATCACTTCGAAGGATTCACCGACCGATACAACGTCATCCGCCCGCTCTATTGGGAATCACTACGACGGCGCTCACAAGGCCCTCGCCCGTGAGACGCAACTCAAAGGATGGACCCGCGCCAAGAAAATCGCGCTGATCGTGCGCCGGAAACCTCACTGGCTCGACTTGGCGTCAGAATGGCATCCCGGGATGGACTCAGACAATAAGAAACCGGCGCGAGAGTAGGGATGCTTCGACTGCGAACGACCGTCGCCTTCGCGCCGCTCGTTCTCCGCTCGGCATGACACTGGAAGAAGACAACAGTTCCACCTAGACCATAAACCCTGTCATGCTGAGCCTGAGCGGAGCAGTGGGGATCGTGAAACGATCCCTCACTGCAGCGTCGAAGCATCCCTACCCCCACCCAACATCCTCCACGAAGACGGAATCTAGCTCTCACGGCTTGCACTCCACCGGATCCTCCTTCAAATGCACCATCATCGACTTCGCCTTCAAGTAATCCGGATTAAACTCCAGCACCCGCTCCACATATCGCCGCGCATCTTCCTTCTGCCCCGCCACGCAGAACGCCATCGCCAAATTGACCCCAATCGCGCTGCGCTCCGGCACCCTCGCAAACGCGCCCTGCCACAACTCCACCGCGCGTCGCAAATTCCCCCCCTTCGCCTCGAGGATCCCCAAATTCGTAGCTGCGTCATTCAGCAGCGGATCGACCTTCAACGCTCGTTCATAAAACTCCCGAGCCTCTTGATCGCGCCCACTCTTCTGCTCCTCGAAACCCAAGGCCGCCAACACCGCCGGATCTTCTGGCCGTTCCTTCAACGCATTCTGCAAATACTGCTTCGCTTTCTGCGGCGCCCCATCCACGCCGCGCAGCGTCAGCGCCTCCCATGCCAGCGCAAAATCCCGCGTGGTTGAGAGCGCCGCATCTGTCTCTGGAAACGGCACAAGAGGGGCCCCCGGCGTCCCTCGCACTTCCAGACGCGGCAGAGGTTCCGCGTTTGGATACCGCTGAATGCGGTGGTCCGTTCCCTCGGTGTGCGCCACATCCTTGCTCGGCAACGCTGGCATGTGACACCCTGTGCAACCCGGCTTGTCCGGATGATGCTTCGCCGCGAACGCCTCGCCATGGCATGCCACGCACTTGCCGCGGTAGTAGGCCGCCTTCTCCGCCGGCGCTGGCTCCGCATGCGGATCATGGCAACTCCCACACCACATCTTGTCCCTCGACTTCCGCTTGCACTCGCTCAACGACAGCGCCTCAAACTGACTCAGCGCCTCCGGCTTCTGCGGATCATTTCCCGAGAGCAGAAAATAATGAAGATAATCCGACAGCCGCTCTCCCGGCTGAAACTGATACGCCTGCTTCCCCGGCTGCCGCTCTGCCACCGTTCCCTCGAAGTGACACTCGATGCAGATCGCGTCGCGCCGCTCCGGTGACAACTTCGCCGGATTCACGTGTCCGTCGCCCCCTCCATGACACCGTTCGCATGTGATCCCGCCATACAGAAACGGTCGCCCGGCATACTTGCTCTCCGTTCCCGCCACCGGCTCCTGCACCCCGCTGCTGTGGCAATTCACGCAATCCACGACAGCCGGAAGATTCAACGGACTCTGCCGCGCCTGCGTAAACGCCGGCGCCATATTCCATTGCCCTTCCTGCGAATACCAGTTGATCGGAGCCTCAAACAAAAATCCGTCGACGGAAAACAGATACGTCCGCCCCTTCACTCCCGACCCGATGTAATACAGCAGCTCGCGCTTACCCCGAAAACCGGCCTCCTTGGGGCGCTCGTAGCTCATCCACGCATGGCCGTCTTGTGCGTACACCCGGTAGTGCACGCCCGACGTCTTATGTGTGAACTCTCCCGTGATCAGCCCGTCCTTGGCCACGCCGCTGGCGTTCGCCATCACCGTCTTGCTGTACGACTTGTAGATTTCCGCGTGACATCCCGCGCACGCCTCGCTGCCCTTCTCGGCGTTCGTAGCCTTCGTCTGCGCGGACACTCCGACGCCCAGTACAGCCGTTAGTAACAGGCCCGCCGCTAGCTTCTCGGTCTGCATGGTGGTGTGATTTTATTCCATCAGATGCATAGGCTTGCACTTGCGACCACGAGGATTCATCCGTTCCGGCAGGCTATGCCGGGTGGCCCCCATCACACCTCCTGTGACCCATAATCATCGTTGCCCCGGCAATTCAAATGTATCCCAGATCATTGCGCAATTTTCCGCGCAGTGCACCCAGCTCCGGCGCAGAAAGACCAACTTGTTCAAGGACCTGGAACACCTCGTCCGGCTCGCCGTTGTCATGGCCATCGCACTCATTGCGTTCGTCGGCGTGCGCGCCCTCGTCGTCCTCAAGAATTTCAGACCAGCACGGACACTATCGCGGCGCGGCCATCGCCGAAATAGCATCCCGCCCCCATCGCACACGCCGGACACGATGCCTGCGAAGCCTGCCACGGGGCGCAAGCCAAACACGCCGACGACCCAGCGTCCGTAAAGCCGTCCAAGCTCGACACCGCCGTCATCTGCCCCGCTGCCACGAAGCGAACAGCGCAAAACCCAAAGCCCTCCCCCAGGTCGTCACCTCCGACCACGCCCGAGGCATCGTCTGCGACCCCTGCCACCAGCCTCACCGTCCCAAAATTGAAGACACGCCCAAGCCCGCGACAGAGGTGAAGAAATAATGGACATCACTCGCCGCCCGCTCCTGCTCTTACAGACCGCTGCCCTAGCCTGGCAACACGTTCAGGCCGGCACACCCGAAGCCTCCTCCAACTACAAGCTGATCGATCACTGGTGGGGCATGCTCATCGACTTCCCCAAGTGCATCGGCTGCGGCAGTCGTGTCCGAGCCTGCGCCGAAGAGAACGAGGTCCCCGACGACTACGACCGCACCTGGAGCGCCCGCGCCGTGTCAGGCGGGGGAGAAGAAGCAGAACCAGCCCGTAGAACAGCAGCGAGACGACCAGGGAAGCGGCGTTGCCGAAGCGCAAATCTTCGAACAGAAGTTTTAGACGGCGGCGTAAGCCACCCAGCTGATTCGAAGGTGCTTCCAGCGGGAGCCCAGGAATCCGAGAGAGATCGCCAGTGCGCAATTCACGATCGTTCGGACGACGGAAAGGCGGGAGGGGGGTGCGGCCGATGTCCACGCTGGGGCGTGATCAGGCAACCTTTTCTATTTTGTATACATCGTAAACATAACGCTGTGTAACTAATTGAGTAAGTGGGCCCCTACGAAATGGAAAACTCCCCCGTCCGCATCCTCCTGGTCGAGGATTTCGAACCTTTTCGAAGCTTGATCCGCATCCTTCTCGAAGGCAAGCCAAGCTTGCAGATCATCGCCGAAATCGCCGACGGACAGCAAGCCGTCCAAAAGGCCGCAGAACTCAAGCCCACCCTCATCCTCCTCGACATCGGACTTCCCTCGCTCAATGGCCTCGCCGCTGCCCGCCTGATCCGCACTCTCTCTCCTGACTCCAAAATCCTCTTTGTGACCCAGGAATGTTCCCTCGAAGTAGCACAGGAAGCCCTCTCGCTGGGCGCCGCCGGTTATGTCCTGAAGACCCGTGTGGCCAGCGACCTCCTGCCCGCCGTGGAAGCTATTTTGCTGGGTGGGACTTTTTTCGACCGCACCGGAGGAACGCCCTCGACTTAGCTGCCGCAGGAGACCACGGCCCCGCCCGGCCACAGGAATACGAAGACCGTCGCGTTCACCACTACCGAGAACCGCATCGTCCCCTTCGGATGGCAACCCTCCGCCGAGCACAAAACGGATGAGTAGCGGGGATCTTTCGTGACATATGAGACCGTCAGCGCATGATTCGGGCGGACCGCGAATCCCTCCGTCGAACTCGCCGCAGAGAAAAACTCCTCATTCTCCAGAAAACGGTTCGCAAAACACTGCATGCTGGCAACGTCCAGAACTCTTTCACCCTCTCTCTTCTTGAGGCCTTTCTTCGTCGCCACCACCGCAATCGGCAAAGCTGCGTGCCCGTCCACCGTCACTCCACCTTGCCGCACCCGGATCTCCGACTGCGTCGAGTTCACGATGGTGGTCGTGAAGCTTAGCACCTCGCTCACCCCGACTCGCTCGAACCCCGCGCGGGAACTCACCTCGACTCCAGCGTGCTTAACCTTGTGAATTGCATTCCCTGTGATGGGATCTTCCACGCTCGACGATACAGCGCCCGCGCGATTGTCGTCTCCCCACACAAAGGCGTTCGTCGCCTCCGTCCGGAACGCGGGGATGGCATCCTGACCTAGCATGAGCAGACTCAAACCAAACGCAGCCAGCATGACGGAAAATGCGTGTCGCATCGCAGTGACCAAGGCCGCGCCGAACTGCAAGTCCGCGAGTTGCGGCCGTTCTGTCCCCGACTATCATAATTAGACCGAGACAGACGATCCCGCGACTGGCAGAAATGCCAGCACCCTGGCCTCGAACGTCGCTCTCCGTCTGACAACTTGTGTATAGTATGTGTTCCGTTTTGCTTCGAATCTTGCGCGACGCTCGCCTTCCGAAAGGGTGATCGATTGGGACGAACCTTGGGATGCACATCGGGACGCTTGACACTTCTTCTGTTCGCGGCAGCACTGTTTCTCTCCACCTCTCTGCTGCACGCTCAGGACAACTCCGCCGACCGCATCTTCTTTCACGCCAAAATCTTCACCGCCGATCCGCAGAATCCCTACGCGGAAGCCGTCGCCATCCGCGGAGACAAGGTCCTCGCCGTCGGCAATCTTCCAAATGTCGTCAAGTCCGCCAACGCCAACGCGGAGCGGGTCGATCTCGAAGGCAGAACTCTCTTCCCTGGATTCATCGACTCCCACAGCCACTCCATCGAGGGCGGCCTCGGCCTCATCGCCGCCGATGCCAGCGAGAAAGTTTCCACCCTCGACGAACTTCCTCCCTTCGCCGCGGCCGCAGAGAAATCCGGCAAGGGCATGCGTGGCGACATCCTAGAAATCCTCGGCCTCCCCCTCGAGTTCTGGTCGCACCCCGATGTTCTCAACGCCGATTTCAGTTCCGGCGCCTACGCGAATCTGAGCGTTCTGCTCCGCGGCATGGACGGCCACACCGCCTGGGCCAACCGCACCCTCTTGCAACGCGCCGGCATCACTGGCGATTTCCTCAAGAAGCTTTCCCCGGAGGAGCGCAGTTACTACGGCATAAATAAAGACGGCCAGCCCAACGGATTCCTCGTCGACGCCGGCATGGACAAACTCGACCCCCTGCTGCCCAAACCCACGCCCGACAAACTTCTCGCCGCCGCACGCGCCGCCCTGCAATACAACTACAGCCTGGGTATCACCGCCTGGCTTGATCCTCTCGCCAGCGCGGATGTCCTCCGGGCCTACAAAATACTCGCCGACCACGGGGAACTCACATCCGAAGTCGACGCCTTCCCCCAAGTGTTGGCCAAACACCCCGCGGCCGAACTCGCCGCCGTTCAGAAGACGCGCGACCTCTACCAGCACATCCCTCATCTCCATGTCACCGGCATCAAGATCTTCGCCGACGGTGTGGTCGAGTTCCCGTCACAAACCGCGAACCTCAGCAAGCCCTACAAAAACACCGGCCGCAACGGCGATCTTCTTTTCGATCCCGCGAAATTTGCCGAACTCTGCATTGCCGCCGACAAGCAGGGACTGATCATCCACGTCCACGCACTCGGCGACGGTGCCGTGCACGCCGCCCTCGACGGCATCGCAGCCGCGCGCCAGGCCAATGGCAACTCTGGCTTGCCCCACACCCTGACCCACGAACAGTTCGTCCAGCCTGAAGATCTTCCCCGCTTCCGCGAACTCGGCGTGATCAGCGCTCTACAGCTTTTCTGGGCCGAGGCCAGCAACGATACGATTGAGATCGTCAAGCCCTACCTCGATCCGGACGTTTACAAATGGCAATACCCCGCGCGCTCCATCCTCGACAACGGCGGCATCATCTCCGGTGCCAGTGACTGGCCCGTCTCCACCGCCAACGTCTTCCGCGCCATCTATCAGGCTGAAACTCGCAAAGGTCCCGAAGGCGTCCTCGACCCCTCGCAGGACATGCCCCGCGAAGCCATGTTCTACGCCTACACCCGCAACTCCGCCAGCGCCATGAATCTCGATTCCATCGGATCCATCGCCCCCGGCAAGCGCGCTGACTTAATCCTTCTCGACCGCGATGTGCTCACGGTCTCCCCTGAGAAAATGCGCGACACAAAAGTATTGTGGACGATGGTGGCAGGAAAAACGGTCTATCGCGCGAAGTAGATCGCCGGCGGGTTGGCCGTGCAAGAGCGGCCCTGCTCCTCCGTAACTCCGCAAGGCCGCTCGTCGGCGGGAGAAGGATGTTCTGCGTCCTATTCGATTCTTTCTGTTCTAGTCTAGCTCAAGGCTGTTGCGAAATCCCCGAGTTTTCAAAATTGGTGGTTTGAGCCAGTATTTTCGTAGGGAAGTGTGGTCGAAGGCATGGGTTGGAGTTGCCGGCTTGACCGCTTGACCGGCAACTCGCCAAGGCCCAATCGGTGCCGATGGCCCATGCGTCTCCTGGCCGGGTGGA
>DATDGW010000474.1:0-1962 GCA_036521895.1 Candidatus Sulfotelmatobacter sp.
AATAATTAATAAGGACGCCCTCGGCTAGAACGCTAACGACACGATTGCGAATGGGAAAATTCTGCGGGAAAGCCGGCGTTCGCATGGGAAACTCTGAAACCAGCAGGCCCTTTTCGGCGATGGCTTCGCAGAAACGCCGATTCTCCGTCGGATAGGCGAGGTCCACGCCACAGCCAAAAACCGCCAACGTGTCGGCCGGCTTTCAGGGCAGCCTGATGCGCCGCGGTGTCAACGCCCCGGGCCATGCCACTCACTATCACTAAGCCGGCCTTCGCTAAGGGTTTGTCAGGAAATAACTGTGTCAATTTCTGGGCAGAAGACTGTAGTTCCAGTCGCCATGAAACTTGTCTCTCCTGAGCTGGAGTTCGGCCATCTGTTGGTCGGAAACCTTCAACCCAGCGGGATAGGTGTTGGTGTCGAGCTTGCTTTTCACCGCTAGGCCAGTGGCGGTGGTAGTGGCAGCAATAAGGTTGATGACGACCTCGTGACTGATTAGCGGTTTGCCCCGCCAGTTCTGGCTGATGAAAGAAAAGAGCCGATGTTCGATCTTGTTCCACTTGCTCGTACCCGGCGGGAAGTGACAGACCGAAATCTCCAGCCCGGTTTCGTCGGCCAGCTTCTGCAATTCCCACTTCCACAGTCTCACCCGTGCGCCGTTGCTGCCGCCGGAATCGGCGGTAATCAACAGGCGTTTGGCTTGCGGATAGCTGCGCGTACCCATCCAGCGCCACCAGCGGCGAATGCTCTCGACCGCAAAGGCTGCCGTGTCGTGATCCACTCCCACGCTCACCCAACCCACGTTTCGTCCCAGGTCATAGACTCCATATGGAGCCACCTTCCCTTTGTCGGGCTCGCGGATTTGGAAGTCGTGAACGCGAACCTCCTCGGGTTGACCCTTTAGCTGCCACTCCCGCCCTGCATTCTTGAAATCGCCCACCAACTCCTTCTTTTTGGTGTCCACCGAAATCACCGGTTCGCCCTGCTTCAGATAACGCTGGGCCTTGCGGTTGATATATTCAAACTGCTCATCGCGATCCGCATGCTGGCTCCCCTCCAGTGTTTTCTGGTTGGCCTGCAGGCTGTAGTCCAGCGCATGCAGCAGTTCGGCCACCGTCTGATAGGTGACGGCGTGGCCTTCATGCTGGAGTTCCTCCGCCAATCTGCGCACACTCTTGCACGTCCAGCGCAGCGGGGATTCCGGATCTCCGCGGGTCACCGGATCCACCAGTCGATCCAGATCCTCCAGCAGACTGGAATCCTTGTCCACCGTTCTCTTTCGTCCCGCACCTCTGCGGCGGATTCGAGCTTCCAACCGAACCTTACTCTTGTTGGGCTCTTGGAGTTCCTTCATTCCTGCGGTAATCGCGCGGCGTGATACTCCCGTGGACCTCGCTACAACCGAGACGCCCCCATATCCGATCGCCTTGCTCTCTGAAGCCGCCACCAGACGGCGCATCCGCTCGTCCAGAAAAGGCGCCAGAGAGCGGAAGCGCCGCTGAATGTCGCTGTAGTTCACCCACACCAGTATAAAACAAAACTACCTCAACTTGTTCTAGTTATTTCCTGACAGGCCCTAAGCGAATTTTATAAATCCGGCGCGCGCCGGAATCATCTTAAACCGGTCGATTGATGTGCCGGCGCGGGAGCGAGGAGGTCCAACAGGCGTATCTGTTTGACCGATCTTTCTGACAGCGGAAATACCGAATGACAAACACGAGGGTCGCAATGGTCGGCCTCTTAGCGGTCGCAGCTATCGCGAGCGCGCAAACCGCTTCGGTACTAACCATCGACGATGCGGTCGCCCTTGCATTGAAGGGAAATAGCGAGGTGCAATCCGCAGCGCTGGACGTATACCGCGCCAAGGAGCAGACCGCCTCGCTGAAGACGACGCGATTGCCGCAATTTCAGGTTTATGCGCTGGGCGGCGAGCTTCTGCGGCAGGTCAGCTTCACCGTTCCGCAG
>DATDGW010000475.1:0-5645 GCA_036521895.1 Candidatus Sulfotelmatobacter sp.
CCTCCGGCGTTGACCTCCCAAGATCTCAGCAGAAAGAGAACTCCACCTGCTGAAGAGAAAATCCAACTGAAAGAGAAAAACCCTTCTCACCTATGTCTTTTACGGGTGTGATTCAAAATATTGGCCGGTAATAATCGGCAACCCTTCCCTTATGGGTTACGGAAGAGTAGCCCGTCATCCTCCCTCGATCAGGGGCAGCGTCAGACATGTTCTACGCTTCCACGGAGTTTGCAACAATGAGCGTGATGTCGTCCTGCTGCTCGTTAGGGCTAAAACGGCGAACTTCCTCAACAACCGATTCCAATAGCGGCTGTGAGCGTAGCGCGCGATGCCGCCCCAGCGCTTCGCGCAGCCGCTGCTCGCCGAACTCCTCTCCTGCCTCGTTCGATGATTCGGTTATACCGTCTGTGTAGAGAGCGAGCATGTCTCCGGAAAAGAGCTGCTGTTCCTCTATCGAGCAAGTCCATTCCTCGAAGAGGCCTAGCACCGTGGACGTGGGCCCCAGTCGTTGGAAAGTGTTATCGCGCCGAAGGACAAGAGGGGCAAGATGCCCGCAATTCGCGTAGCGCAACCGGCGCGTCTTATCGTCATACTCGGCGAAGAAGAACGTCGCGTAGTCACCATCGGCAGTATTCTCGTAAAATAGCTGATTGACAGATCGCAAGAATTGTTGCGGATGATCGGATGCAACCGCGCACTGGCTTCGGAGGTTGGCCTGCAGATTCGCCATCAAGAGAGCGGCAGCGATTCCTTTACCTGCTATATCGGCAATGACCAGTCCAAGCCGTCCGCGGCCGAGGTCCAAGAAGTCGTAGTAGTCTCCACCAACATGGCGAGCCTGAATGCAAGCACCCGTGTATTCGAGCGTTCTAACTTGCGGCATCCTTTGGGGGAAGAGCCTCGCTTGCACCTGTCTTGCAATTTCGAGGTCGCGAGCGGCGCGGCGTTCGGATTCCAGTTTCTCTGAGCTCTGCCGGCGTTGTTCTTCAACCGCTCGACTCGCCTGATCGAACCCCACGAGCGCGAAAGAGTTCCCATCGGGGTCTTCGAAGCTTGTGAATATTCCGCCCCAAGCAGGTTCTTTGGGCGGGTGAAGAAAAGCCACCCCCCGTTCATGCCACTCGTGGTATTTTGCGCCGACATCCTCAGTTAGAAAAACAATCTGCCTCGCCTGACCGATGTACTTGTATTCGGCCTCGTCGGGTTTGGGAGTAACGAGCGCCAAAATCGCAGTGCCATCTGGAGGAGCGACCGCCACCCAGCGGTTTCCATCTGGTACAAGGAAGTCAGCGACCAAGCTAAACCCTAGACGGTCGACAAAAAACTGCAAGCTTCGGTCTTGATCCCGAACAAAGAGCGTCACGTTCTGAAGACGAAGGTAGGGATCTTGTCGATCCAAGCGAAGAGCAGGTCTGATAGACCACAGAGGTGAACTCGAATCGCCCATCGGACGATTATATGTCCGAACTTCCTCAGCTCGGAGCATTGTGATTGCGCGTACGCTTCCTTCCGGGAACTTCTCTCCGACTCGGTCCCTTGGACGAATTGTCGGCGACTCTTAGTGCGACCTGTAAAGCTGCTGAAAATGATTGTCTGGAGAGGAGGAACTCGATCAGACCGTGCGTCCCATCGCACGTAGCCTACAAGGCAGAGCGGGGAGGTAACGAACTGTTCTGGAGCCCTTGGAAAATGTATCCACGCTCGCAAGAGCAGCGCCGAAACCGTGAGGCAACGGTGTATCTGCCAGCATTAGTATCTCGTTCTGGGCCATCACGGGCGTCTCACTCCGAAGGAAGCCTTTCCCAAGGCCAAGGAAGCTGCGCTAAAAGCCATCGAATTGGACTCTTCGCTTGCCGAAGCGCACACCGCTTTGGCGACAGTCAAGCTCGCTTACGACCGCGATTGGGACGGCGCCGAAAGCGAATTCAAGGAAGCCGTCGCCTTGAATCCGAACTACGCCACAGCCCATCACTGGTATTCCCACTATCTAGTCCCGATGGGAAAGCTGGACGAGGCCGCCCATGAACTTGAACTGGCCCGCGACCTCGACCCCTTCTCTCAGCCCATCAACGAGTTCCTCGGAACAACTCTTTACTATGCGCACCGCTACGACGATTCCCTCCGCCAGGCTCGTCGAGCCTCGGAAATGCGCCCAGAGCTAAGCCAACCCCACGACCAAGCCGCCGACATTTACGAACAGCAGAATAAACTTGCCGAAGCGTTCACGGAACGCCAGCGGGCCTCGCGCATCAATGGGGACACTGCAGTCGTCGCCGCCTTGGATGAGGTTTACCAGCGCTCCGGATACGGTGGCTATTTGCGGGCCCGGATTGATTCGCTCGAGCGAACTTCCAAGGCCGGCGCGGTGCCCAATCTGCTTCTGGCGCATCTCTACGCAAGGTCAGGTGACCGGTCTCAGGTTCTGCATTATCTTGAACGGGCCTACGACGAAGACGATCCCTGGCTCGTTAATGTGCGGGTCGACCCAGCATTCGAACCTGTGCGCTCGGATCCACGATTCAGAAACTTAATGCGCCGCCTCGACCTTCCACCTTAATCAATGCTGCTGAAGCCGGTGGAAGACGGCTTAGAGGTTACGACTGGAGAGTATCGACCTCTACTGACCGTGCATGGATCCCGTCGTGCCTTTCGAGTATGCGGTGGGAACGCTAGCGCAGCTCAAAAACCGTAGGGAAATTCGACTAACACAAACACTGCTAACACAAACACTGACTGCATTTCATCCCCCAATCTTGTTATCTGTTAGAAGAAACTGCAATCGTTCGCGTTTAACCGCCGTTCACGACTATTAGCATTCTACGGCCAAATCCAATCATTCGTGGCGGAGGGCGATGAGGGGATCGACGCGGGAAGCGCGGCGCGCGGGGAGCCAGCAGGCTGCGAGTGCGACAGCGAGAAGAACGGCAGCGGAGGCGGCGAAAGCAGCGGGGTCAAGCGGCTTGACGCCGAAGAGCAGAGTGGACATGAGGCGCGTGGCGGCTATGGCCCCGGCGATGCCGATAGCGATGCCGAGCAGGCTCATTCCGAGGCCCTGAGAGAGAACGAGCCGGGCAACGTCGGCGCGTTGCGCGCCGAGCGCCATGAGGATGCCGATTTCGCGCGTGCGCTGCTGGACGGATTGGGCCAGCACTCCGTAAATGCCAATGGAGGCGAGAAGCAGAGAGAGCGCGGCGAAGGCTCCGATGAGGCCGAGACTGAAGCGGCGCTCGATGAACTGATGGGAGGCGATTTCGTCCATTGAGGAGATTTGGGCGATGGTCTGTTCAGGATCCACGGCCCAGACCGCGGCGCGGATGGCGGGAACAACCGATGACGAGGGAGTATCGGTGCGAACGACCAGCGCGTTGAAGGCTCCGACGAATTGCTGGTTGGGCCAGTAAATCGCAGGGCGCGTGGCGACTTCCAAGCCGTCGAGCTTGACGTCGCCTACGACGCCGACGACGGTACCAGCGAGGTCGGGGCCCCAATCCTTCATGGTGACTCTGCTGCCAATGGGATCGGCGCCGGGCCAATACCGGCGCGCCATAGTCTGGCTGATGAGCATGACGCGAGGGGCGTTGGCGGAATCCTGCGGAGTGAAAAACCTGCCGGCCAGAAGCGGAATCCCCATCAACTCGAAATAGTCGGAACTGGCCATGTGGATGTTGGCTTCGGGCTCGTCGCCGGGTTTGAGCGGCGGGCGCCCGGCGATGACGAAGTCGGTGGAAGCGCCGCTTTCCAGCGGGAGCGAATCCACAACCGCGGCCGACTTCACACCGGGAGTGGCGCGGAGGCGCTGCAAGACTTCCTGGAAGTACAGACCGGCGCGCGGGCTGCCTTCGGGGTAGCGCGTGGGGGAAAGGAAAAGCTTCATTGTGAGGATGCCGTGCGGCTCGAAGCCGAGGGGAACGCGAAGCAGCGCGGTGAAACTTTCGATGAACAAACCAGCGGCAACGAGGAGGACGAGCGCGAGGGCGAGTTGAGAGACGACGAAGATGTCGCGCAAGCGGCGAAGGTGAACGCCACCCGAACTGCGCGAGGATTCGTTGAGCGATTTCTGGACGTCGCGGCGGGCGGCCTGGAGGGCGGGCGCGAGTCCGCAGAGAACTCCGGTGAAGAGCGTGACCGCGGCGGCGAAGGCCAGAACGCGCCAGTCTAGGGTGACCTCGGAAAAACCGGAGACCGAGGAAAGCAAGACGCGCTGAAGTGCGGGGAGGCACCAGCGCGCGAGCAGTATGCCAGCGACGGCGCCGCTAGCGGAAAGCAGGAGGCTCTCGGTGACCATCTGGCGCGCGAGACGCGCGCGTCCGGCGCCGAGAGCGCTGCGGATGGCCAGTTCTCGGCTGCGGCGCGCGCCGCGGCCGAGAAGCAGATTGGCGAGATTAGCGCAGGCGATGAGGAGCAAGCAGGTTACGGCGGCGATAAGGACGACGAGAAGCGAGCGGATCGGCGCGGCGGCGCGCTGCTGCATGCTGGAAACGCTGATGCGCAGGCCGGGGTCTACGCCGGAACTTGCCTGGTCAATGCGCTGCGCAAGAACGGCAGCTTCGGCGGCAGCGGGCACGGGATCTTCGCCATTTTGCAAGCGCGCTATGACCTTGAGCAGATGCGAACGGCGGTTCTCAGCGAAGCCGCCCGCAGCAACGAGCGGGGTCCAGACTTCGGCCGCATACGGTTCATGAAAGCCGGCAGGCATTACGCCGACGATGGTGGAGGGCGTGTCATTGACTTTGACCTGGCGGCCGATGACATGCGGGTCGGAAGAGTAGCGGCGCTGCCAGAGGGCGTAGCCGAGGACGACGACGGCGGATTTGCCGGGCTTGTCTTCTTCAGCAGTAAAGAAACGGCCGAGCGCAGGCCGCAGGCGCAGAGCCGTGAAATATTCGGCGCTGACCATGGCGCCTTTCACGCTTTCGGGCTGGGCGTCGCCGGTGAGGGAGTAAGTCCACCAGCGATAGGCGGCGATATCGGTGAGCGAGCGCGAGGTGCGTTCGAGGTCGAGATATGTGGCGTAGGTGAGGTCGGAGGCGCCCGCTTCGGAGTGATGTTCTTCGACGCGGACCAGGCGGCGGGAGTCGGGATAAGGGAGCGGCTTAAGCAAGACGGCGTTGACGACGCTGAACATGGCGGTGTTCGCGCCAATCCCGAGGGTGAGCGTGAGAATGGCGACAAGGGCGAAGCCCGGATTCTTGCGCAGGGTGCGCAGGCCGTAGCGCACGTCCTGCATGAGGTTCTCGAACCATTCCCAGCCCCACTCCATGTGACTCTTCTCCCTGAGCGCAGTTACGTTGCCAAACCGACGCCGGGCGGCGGCCCGAGCAGAGTCTGCGGTCATGCCCGACTCGAGATGTTCCTGCTGGCGCAACTCCAAATGCAGCTGCATCTCTTCTTCGAGGTCCGCATCGAATTGGCGCCGATGCACGAGCATCCGGAGTCGTCTTGCGACTTCGCGCAGCCAGTTCATGACAGAACTCCTTTCAGACCGCTTCAATCACACGCGTGATCGCGCCAATGACGCGCTCGAACTGCGACATCTCGACAGCCAATTGTTTGCGGCCTGCTGCAGTCAGCTGGTAGTAACGAGCGCGGCGGTTGCCAGCCGTCGTGCCCCACTTCGCGGTCACCCATCCCTTGATGAGCATCCG
>DATDGW010000476.1:0-2947 GCA_036521895.1 Candidatus Sulfotelmatobacter sp.
GGCCGAGAAAATCCTCGCCAAAGTCAGCCGCGCGCGGCGCACCCTCGAAACCGTTGCGCAAGGGAATCAAGCGATAAACTCAGTACACTAGGGTGCCGGCGCGAAAGAGCTTTGCGCTGGTACAGAAAAGCGGTGCGACACCTTCCGACTCCCCTGGGAGGGGTTCGGATATGCTCTTATTGGATAACGATCCAATTTCTCCATCAATGTAACAGGTGTCATGAGACCAGGACAAACCGGCCGACCGCACGGTCGCAATAACGGTAACAATCCCTACCGTAATCGGCAGCAGATACCGCACCGAGGTCAGACCCTCGATAGTAACGGTCCGGACGTCAAAATCCGAGGTACCCCTCATCAAATCTTCGAACGTTACGTTGCCCTTGCGCGCGAGGCGTCTACGAGTGACGATCGAGTCGCCGCGGAGAACTTTTACCAGCATGCCGAGCATTATTTTCGGGTTATGAACGCCGCTGACGAAGGTCTTCAGCACCAGACCACGGGCCCAAATGCGCCGGCCGATCTCGAAACGGAGATGGCGGAGGAGGACGGGTCCGAGATGGCGGGTCCAGCGCGCGCCCCACCAAAAGATCGGCAGCCTTATTCGTTCTGACGCATCCTTCGGCGCCAATTCACTTCCTGAGGATCTGCCATTGACGCCGCTTGTCAGCGAAGCTCGAACTGCCAGATCAGCTTGGGCGAACCATTCTTCAGACACTCACATCCGACGAGGCGTTGCCGGCCCGCTTGGCCGCGACGTGTGGTGAAGAACCTTACCCTTTGCGCCAGACGGTCGCGAGCCACCACTGCTTGTGGCGCGGCAGCCCCGGCGGGCGGTAGTAATGCCTCACCTGGAAGAACCCGGCCGCGGTGACGTAATCGCGCCAGGTGTCGTGCTCGAAGAAGCAGCTGTAGCGGTCACCGCTCAAGCCTTCCTCGTTGTTTCCTCTCGGGTTTGAGCAGAAAAGCACACCCCGGGACCGCAAGGTTTCGGAGAGCTCCGCCAAAACCCTCGGCAACTCCTGGCTCGGCACGTGGAACAGCGATGCATTCGCAAAGATGCCATCGAAGCGGCTCTCCGGTAATTCCATCGCGAGGAAGTCCTGTTGGAGAACCTCGCACTCCGAATAGGAGCGTGCCATGGCCACGAATTCCGTCGATCCATCCAGACCCACGACGTCGTGGCCCAGTGATCGGAAGTAGCGTAGGTCTCGGCCGGGCCCACAACCCAGATCAAGAATGGAATAGGGGGGATCGCCCTCAATCGCATCCAGGAGCGCCGCGTAGTTTTGGGTGACATCGTGGTCCAGAGTGCCGTCCCAATAGGCTTTGGCCCACCGATCGTAATGCGCGATCGTCACTTCCGAAATCTGCCGCAGCTGCTCTGCATCGTACCATCGGGTGGGTCCCTTCATGGATCAGCCGACATTCCCCGTATGTGGCCATCAAACCGACCATCGCGTTGGTAGAGCAGGGATTGAAAGGCGGTCGGGGCAAGGTTCAGATGCGGCCACAGGCTGGATCGGTCTTCAGGATATTTATCCGTGCAGCGCAAACTATGAAGCGCTAAGTTCCAATCATGAGCAATCAATTCGGGGTAGCTGCCTGTGCGGCGCGGTGCGCTTTGTGGCGACGGTCAACCTGACTATCTCGGGCTCGGTGACCAAGACGGGCTAAGTCTCCCTGTCCGCATCGACGCTCCGATAGGTACCGAGAAGCCAATCCCAGAAATTGTCGACCACCGCAAAATTGCAATCGGCATGCCGGTGGTGGAGAAAATGGAGCTGTTGCTTTCGCCTGAACCAGGCAAATTGTCCCAACCATGACCCCGCCACGTGGTAGTGTTTATCAAAATAGAGGTGCACATAGAACGAAATCGACATCGAGGTTATTTGAACAATGAACAGGTCTAAAGGTAGGACCAGGTAACCGAGGCTGATGACTAAGGTGACAGGAATCAGAAAGAACGGTGTGTTATTCGCCTCTTTGTTTAGGTAATGTTCTGAGACAACATGATTTTCTGAGTAATACTTGTGATGGATATGTAAATGATTTTCGCAGAACCTTCCTCCGATGCCACGATGGCCGAGATACCGGTGAAATAATGTTTGGCCGAGCGACATCAACAGATGAGCTGTCGTTGCTGTTAGGGAGCACAGGAAAATCTCGATCGACACCGATGTCCACCAAATACCAGTCATAGACGGATCCCTGGTTACATGTCCTTCGGCCGGTTCAGCTCAACAGCCGATTGATAGACGGTATCTGCGGTATCTTGGGCTATGCACGCGCCTACCGCCCGATGGCGCTTTCCTCGCCCGCGGTGGGTCGGAGCGGCCGAATCGACGGCCGGCGGCCAAGCGGGCTCTGCACGCTCGGAATACGTAATTGAACTCTCTTCGATAAACCTGAAACCACGATGTTGTTGCTCCTTCGACGAGCAGCCGGGGCGACTGAGATCAGGTATGGCGTCACCAGCATACGCTCGTCTCAGCGAAGTAGAGAGACCAACATTGTTTTCTGCCGAAAGACCTTGGCGACACACGACGAGCGGGCGGGCTTGAGAAAATTGAGCGTGACCCGAGTCAGACCCGGCATGCTGGGGAATTGCGTATCGTCGTTGCTGCCAGCGAGCAAAACCTTGTCGGGTGCCGCGAGCACGATCCGCACGGGGACGCCCCGCTTCGCTGCCGCCTCTAGGGCCTTCAGGATATGATCGTAATGCACTGAAGCATATAGAGAAATGCGATATATAGATGTAAAATACTACTCCATTCCGTACGCTCGCCCGCGCGAGTGACAACTGGGACGATTCAACCGGCATTCCCCGATGGAAAAGCCGCGAGCTTCTGCGCCACTGCGCAGGCCCCGGAGTCAACATCGCATCAGACCGATACCCCTAGGGATGAAGAAGAACCCACTCCATATCCGGCCAACCACGACCGCC
>DATDGW010000477.1:0-2816 GCA_036521895.1 Candidatus Sulfotelmatobacter sp.
CTCTCCCTCTCTGTCCCTGTCTTCATGGACAGTCTCCCTTGGCAGCGTTCGCCGATGTCTGAATCGAGCCCTTGCCGGTCCCGAGATGAAATGTGCCGCGCTACGGCGCCTGAGAACTACGCGCCGCCGGACCTCTGCTTCGGGATTCCGTATTCGACGTATGAAGTAGTTACCAGTGAGCGTGCGCGATCCCGGTTTGCCTTCCGACATCTCCATTCCTGGGCTGGCCACGTCGGTCAGGCGGTCAGTTCAACCGAGTCGAATACAGTGTTTATCTTCTATTCCGGGATTGGCATCAGTGACTCGGATCACAACTGGGGTGATAACAGTCATCCTAGGGAAGGAATTTCACCAGCCCCCACGAGAAAGGGAGGCTCTTTCTCGAGGAAGCTGTTTCAAAATTGATTAAAGAGTTGCAGAGAAAACGCTGCAAGAAATTAGCCGCAGAGTCATTGCGTGGGGGTTGTTAGCGGACCACGACCGCCCTGCGGATCTCAGGCTATTCCTGTACGTCATCAAGCAGAGACCGCAGCTTGCCCGAGCGCGAGGGATGTCGCAGTTTGCGCAAGGCTTTCGCTTCGATCTGGCGGATGCGCTCACGCGTGACGTCAAACGATTGGCCGACTTCCTCGAGCGTGTGCTCCGAGCCGTCATCCATGCCAAAACGCATTCGAATGATCTTCTCTTCCCGCGGGCTCAGAGTACGCAGCACGTGCGCGGTGCGTTCCTTCAGGTTCACATTCAGCACGGCTTCAGCGGGAGACATCTTCGTGCGATCCTCGATCAGATCGCCAAGATGTGAATCTCCCTCTTCGCCAATCGGCGTCTCCAGCGAAATCGGCACGCGCATGATCTTCTTCACCTTGCGCACCATCGCCTCAGGGATGTCCATCTGCTTGGCAATCTCCGCCGTGGTCGGTTCGTGCCCTGATGCCTGCACCAGTTGTCGCGAAGTGCGAATCAGTTTGTTCACGACTTCGATCATGTGTACCGGCAGACGAATTGTTCGCGCTTGATCGGCAATCGCCCGGCTGATGGCCTGCCGAATCCACCACGTCGCATAGGTTGAGAACTTATAGCCGCGCCGGTACTCGAACTTGTCGACCGCTTTCATCAGGCCGACGTTGCCTTCCTGGATCAGATCCAGAAACTGCAGGCCTCGATTGCCGTACTTCTTGGCGATCGAAACCACCAGGCGCAGATTGGCTTCAATGAGTTCGCGCTTGGCCTGCTCGGCGTTCATGTCGCCTTGGATCATTTTGCGCTGAGTGCGCTGCAGGTCCGGAAACGTCATTCCAGCCTCGTCCTCCAGCCTTTTGATCTCAGTGCGATGTTGCCGCTGAGCAGCGCGATAGTTCTTCTTGAGTTCCTCGCTGCGCGTTCCCGAAATCTTCGCTTCCAAGCTCACCAGTTCGCGATCGAGCACACGCATGAGCTCGATGGTTTTGTTCACCCGCTCGATCAGCCGCTTGCGTTCGGGGTGATTCAACCCCAGATTGCGGATGATGAGCGAAATCTGCACCATCTCCCGACCCAATTGCCCACGGCAGCGCCGATATTCGCGAGGTTTCTTTTTCGCCGGTATCGCCGCCAGCTTCTCGGCCCGCCGGTTGGCGGTCTTGTAATGCTTGTTCAGCTTGTCGATTTGGCCGGTAACGTCGTCGATACGTTTCTGCAGAATCTCATCCGTAATCTCTTCGTCGTCTATGACCACCATCTCTTTGATCGACCGCAGGCCGCCCTTTAGATCCTCGCCCAGAGCCAGAACCTGCTGGATCACAATGGGTGAGCGCGAAAGAGCTTTCAGCGCAGTAAGCTGCCCGCGCTCGATGCGCTTGGCAATCTCCACTTCCTCTTCTCGGGTGAGCAGCGGCGAGGCGCCCATTTCGCGCAGGTAAACGCGTACCGGGTCGCTGGCTGAGTCCGGCGCGCCCGGCGTCAGGTCCAGTTCGACTTCCTCGGAATCCCGCGCCAGTTTCTGTTCCAGGGCGGCGAACGACGAACTCGGCTCGCCTTCCACGACATCCAGGCCGCGCGTGCCAATGGATCCCAGCAAATCGTCCACGTCCTGAGCGGAATTCGCATCGTGCGGCAACAAATCGGGCACCTCTTCGTCAACTACTTCTGTTTTTCGGTTCATTAGCATCGATCGGTTCTTCGTCTCATCTATCGCCAAGTGGAATGCCTCTTCGCTGCCTCTGTATGGGCTATCTCCGTATGGAGAGAAGGGAACTTAGCTAACTCTACCGTGGCAAGTTCAACAGAAAGCGGGGGAATTAAGCCCTTCCTTGATGCTAGCACAGCTGTCGTAGCATTCCTATTCTCGAAAAATACTGCTCAGACGACGGTTTTGGTTTCTTTCCTCGCCCCTCTGGGTCATCTCGACTGGAGCCGTTCTTCAGCCGAAAGGAGGGATCTCGCGGGCAGAGGTGCAAACGCGTCCCGTCTAGGATTCGACGGCAAAAGGAGAAACTGGTCGGCCCTAGAGGGCGATTTTCGAACTTTTCTGACGATGCCCATCGGCCCTGGGTCGATTTTTCAACACTTTACAGCCTGAAGGTCGGTCCCTGGAGCAGCCGACAAGACCGCAAATCTGGAAAGGTGAAAGTCCTTTCTCCGTCAATTGCCTGACACGGACGGATAGCATATCCAGTGCGTGCAGAGGCAACGAAGCACGTTCTGCCTGGAAGTAGAAGTCTCGGCCGCCCTGCGAAATCTGCAGCGGTGGGAGCGATCTGGGAGACAAGCAAACTCGGAGGCTTGAACGAAAGAAATGTCCGATGACAATCTCGAAACTTCACCGCGGAAAAATCGTG
>DATDGW010000478.1:0-3484 GCA_036521895.1 Candidatus Sulfotelmatobacter sp.
AGATCCAACTAATGAATTTCATCGATCGATTAGATCCTGAGCTGAGAACGGTAGTGGAGAAGTTGCCGGCCGACCGTCCTCTGGATCTCAATGAAATCCCAGCAGCCCGGGGCAAGATGAAAAAAATGGTAACAGCGATGCTGGCGAACTTGCCCGCGGTCGAGGGTATAACCGGTCGGGATCAATTGGTGCCTGGTCCTCAAGGCGATCCGGCGGTGCGGGTGCGGGTTTATCGGCCGGACGATCAGCCTAGACATCTTCCCGCTCTGTACTGGATTCACGGCGGCGGATACGTGATGGGTGATATCGAACAAGACGACCGACTCATGAAGCAGCTGGTCAAGAGAATCGGCTGCGTGGCGGTATCCGTCGACTATCGCTTGGCGCCAGAACATCCGTTTCCCGCGCCGGTCGAGGATTGTTACGCGGGGTTAAAGTGGCTGTTTGGTCACACGCATGAGCTGGGTGTTGAGCCATCGCGAATTGCTATTGGCGGGGCCAGCGGTGGGGGCGGTTTGGCCGCGGGATTGGCGCTACTGGCCCGTGATCGTGGCGAAGTGCAGGTCGCTTTCCAACTTCTCATTTACCCCATGATCGACGATCGTAACGCGACCCCCGCCAGCTATGCGATTACCGACCCGCGCATGTGGAATCGCGAGAGCAACCGCCTGGGCTGGAAAGCCTACCTCGGCCGCGACGGAGGCGGGCCGGATGTATCGCCCTATGCGGCGGCGACGCGGGCTACTGATTTGACCAATCTACCGCCGGCTTACATCCCAGTTGGTGCACTCGATCTCTTTGTGGACGAGAATATCGAGTACGCACAGCGTCTCATCCAGGCGGGCGTGCCGACCGAACTCCACGTCTATCCCGGAGCCTTTCATGGGTTCGATCTCTTCGCCCCGTCGGCCATGGTGTCAAAGCAATTCAAGGCCGACCGCGATAACGCGCTCAAGCGCGCACTTCACGATACTATAGGATGATGACTGAGTTGGGCGGCCGGACTTCAGGTCAGTGGACCCGCCCGGAAGTTCTCAAACTGCTGAGCCGAGAGCGCCAGGACGAAACCGGCGACGGCAAATGCCAAACCTCGCGCGTGCCGTCGTCACTCGGTCGCGAGCGGCGTTCCCGTTTCTAGTGTCATGTTTCGGAAATAAGTTTAGCGCGCTTGATGCTGCGTCGGATGTGGCGGGCGGACTTGGTCCAGGTGAAGGGCTGCGCGTTTTGGTTCCAGTGCTCCAGGAAGCGAGTTATCGCCCGCTCCAGGTGGGCGATGCTGTCAAAGCTGCCGCGGCGGATCGCCTGTTGGGTGATGAGCCCGAACCACCGCTCCACCAGGTTGAGCCACGAGGCGCTGGTGGGTGTGAAATGAATATGGAAGCGGGGATGCGCAGTCAGCCACTGCCGCACCGCCGGGTGATGGTGGGTCCCGTAGTTATCGCAAATCAGGTGAATCTCCCGGCGCGGATAGCGGCGCGCCAACGAATTAAGGAAAGCGCTGAACTCTTGGTGACGGTGCTGCCGGAAACAACGCCCATGGACCTTGCCGCTGGCCACCTCCAGCGCCGCGAACAGGCTGGTGGTGCCGTGGCGTTGGTAGTCGTGAGTCATCTGCGCCGGGATGCCGGGCCTCAGCGGCAACAGCGGCGCGGTGCGATTAAGCGCCTGAATCTGCGACTTTTCGTCGACGCACAGCACCAGCGCGCGCTCGGGCGGATCCAGATAAAGCCCCACCACGTCAGTCAGCTTGGCGTCGAAGTCCGGATCGGTGCTGAACTTGAAGTGCCCCAGCCGATGCGGCTGCAAACCGTACTTGCGCCAGATGCGATGGACGCTTACGTGGCCGAGCCCGACCTCCTTGGCTAGCCGCCGCGCGCTCCAGTGGGTCGCCGTCTTGGGCTTGCGCAGGGTGGCGTTGACCACCGCCAACTCCTTGGCCGCAGTGATGCGCCGGCGCCGCCCACTGCGGGCTCGGCTCCTCAGTCCCGCCACTCCTTGCGCCTGATAGCGCCGACGCCACAAACAGACCGTGGGCTGGCTGACTCCAAGTCGTTGCGCCAGCTCGCGGATGCTCTCACCCTGCGCGCTACCCAGCACGATTTGCGCCCTGACCGCCAGGCTCCGAGCGATGGTCTGCGATCGCAGCCATGCTTCCAATTCCGTCCGATCCGCCCTGCTTACTTCCACAGCGCATGTCTTTATCGCCATGCTGCTTAGACGACTATACCCTAAAGTTAATTCAGGAACGTGACACTAGCAGGCTCTTGAGCGAGGACAGCATGAGTGGCCAACCATCAACCGATCCTGAGTAAGTTGGGGTTGGGCCGTCAAAGCCATCGTGAACCAGGTGGAGCCGGGTCGTCGTTGGACCGGCTTCAGACAGCTCGTACTTCACCCGCGATGGATGATCCTTTGCCACCGAGTCGTCCCAGTGCGCCTTCCAGCTCATGACCAGCCGCTTCTCGGGTTCGATGTCCAGGATCTCTCCATCGACTACCTTGAATTCGCCATCGCCGACGTACGCATAGGGCGAGCCCTTATCTAGTCTGCTCTCCAGCCGAGTCCCGTAGACGTAGTGTTTGGTAAACTCCGCGTCGACGAGGCCTTTCCAAACCTTGCGCGCGGGCGCACCGATATAAATGTCATACGTGAATTCGATGTCCTCAGTCACGGTGGTTTATCTCCTTATACAGCGAGCTCTTTCCTATACGTTGACTAAGCGTGCTTCTACAAGGCGCGGGCCGCTCTGGGCGGTAAAGCCCGACCATCGCCATCGTGAGACAGATTGCGATTAGGGAGCCGACGACACCGGGACCGGCGAAGAAAAATTTCCACCCAATTGCCACGTTGAAGAGCTGTGCGATGAGAAGCGCCAATACGAGTGGTTTGGCCTCCCGCGGAGCGCTGCTGCTCATGTTACCCAACAACCAGAGCAGCACCGCTGTCAGGACGAAGGTCACCGTGGTCGAGAATTGATATCCGCGATAAAAGTCCCAGGTACTTCTTGTCGACCCCATAATGTCGAACTGAAATCCGCGCATTGCGTCGAACACCGCTTGCTCGGGAGCGCCGTGGGCGGGCTTCGGGTTCAGAGTGGCAAGGCTGTGACCGACAGTGCCGAAAGCCTGCAACCCCGCCGCGATTCGCAGCCAGATCCTGGGCTTCATCATGACACCATCGATGCGCGCCCGGCTGGGAGAGATGCGAGCCCCTCGTACCAGCGTGCGATCTCCGAGAACTTGCTGACCGGAAGCTGTAAACGTTGGGCGGCCGGCACCCACGCGCCGACTGAGAAATCGGCGAACGTTAGCTCGCCCTCGGTCAGCCATTTGTGGCCCTTTAGAGACTCGTTCAGGACGGCCGCGAAACGCGCGAAGTTTTCTTCCCCTCGCGCGATAAACGCTGGGTTGGCTGCCCCCAGACCGAGCACCACCTTGGAAATTTTCTCAAACCCAACCATGCCGCACGACTCGGCCTCCAAGTG
>DATDGW010000479.1:0-12421 GCA_036521895.1 Candidatus Sulfotelmatobacter sp.
AAAGAGCCTACTTCAGACGCTCAGGCCCGTGGCTTTCGAGGGCTGGTAATCCCTGCTGCTTCCTTATCGCTTTCCCGGACGTCCCCACTCTCCCTAATTGTCCAACCCGGTGCCCGTCAACGGCAGACTCGCCGCGGCACCCGCGCTATTCGTGATGGACAATGTTGCGTTGTACGTGAAAACATCCGGCGGTGTGAACACGATCTGGAACGAGCACGTCTGCTGCACGCTGAGAGTGGCCGGGCAGTTGTTGGTTTGAGTATAGGTAGCATCGGACGGTGAAATGGCGAATCCCGTGAGGTTGACCGCCGCCGGGCCGTCGTTGGTTAGAGTCGCGCTCAGAGTGGCGCTTGAGCCGACGACTATGCTGCCGAAACTGAGCGACGCGGGCGCGAATCCCAACGCCAGCGTTTCACCGGTTCCGGTCAGACTGATGGTTTGTGTGGGACTCCCCGGACTGTTGTCCTTCAGGGTCACCGCTCCCTTGCGGGTTCCGGTTGCGGTGGGCGTAAAGGTGATCGTAATCGCGCAGCTCGTTCCGGCCGTCATCGTGGTCGGACAGGTGTGGCTCTGGGAGTAGTCGCCGCTGCTCGCGATGGATGTGAAACTCACCGGGTGACTGCTGACGTTGGTCACTGTCACCGTCTGCGAGGGACTGGTGAGTCCCATCTGCAGCAGGCCAAAATTCAAGCTGGAAGCGGAAAGCGTCAGGGTCAGCGGGGTGTAATACGAAGAGGTGCTCTCAACCACGCAACAGGTGCCGGTCACTCCCATCCCACCGTTCTCCAGCGCCCGTCCGCTTGATAGCAGAGTCATCGAGTGATACGCCAACGGTTGATTTAGGGGTATTGTGACCGTGAACGTGCCTGCCGTCTCGTTGTAGATCTCGGCTTTCGAAAAAGGAATGTAACCCGTGCAGTCCTTTCCACAGCTGATGGACTGCCCAATTCCTCCCGCCACCACGACGGTGCCGTCGGGGAGAAGGGCTGCAGTGTGAGCATAGCGCCCGCTCGCCATGTTGGGGGTCAGCGTCCAGGTGTTCGCAGTCGGGTTGTAGATTTCTGCCGAATTCACGGGGAACCGGCCATTGGCGCCGCCGGCGACCAGCACCTTGCCGTCCGCAAGAAGAGTGGTGGTGTTCAGGTAGCGCCCCGCACTGGTGCTGGCAGCGTTGCTCCACGTCCCCGTAGTAGCACTGTACAGTTCGCAGGAAGTCAGGCCTGGGGAACCTCCAACGGCCAACACCTTCCCTGTCTTCAGAAGCACGGCGGTATGAAAATATCGAACCGTGTTGAGGCTGCCTGTTGTTGACCAGGTGTTGGAGGTTGGATCGTAGAGTTCGCTCACCGCCGTGGCAGGGCTGCAGGGGATCGCCGTACAGCCGCCGGTCACTAAAACTTTCCCACTCGACAACCGGGTAGCGGTATGCCCAGCGCGAGCCACAGACAGGGAACCGGCTGAACTCCACGCGCCCGTGGTCGGGTCATACAACTCGGCGCCTGACAGGATAACGTTGCCGGTGCCGACTCCGCCCGAGACCAGGACCTTTCCATTCGCCAACACCACGGCGGGAAAGTACTCCCGCGCCTCAGACATGCTGCCCGCGAGCGTCCACCTTCCAGACGTGGAGCTATAGGCCTCTGCTGAATTGAGAATGTTACCGCTGTTGTCCGTTCCTCCGATTGAGAGGACCTTTCCTCCCGCCACCCGCACCTGGGCATTTAGCTCACGGCCGGTCTGCATGGCCCCTGTACTTGTCCATTGACCTTGAACCTGAGCGTAGGCTGGCTGAAGCATCGCGAGTGCGACCGCGCACAAAGACACCGCACACAAGAGTCTCTTCACGGCGATTCCTTTCCTACATTATGGCTTTCTGAAGTCAGCGACGAATGCCGCCGAAAAGGGGCCCCCAGCGTTTCCGCAGTGTATAACGCCTCCGGAAAGCCCGGCAAACGCAAAGTGCGATTGTCCGCCTACAAACCGATCATGGACACGGATGAGGCGGGCAGTTGGGCGGTAACTTGTTGATCCTGCGTGGAAGTGATTGAAAAAATCGTTGGAGGCTCATAGCCGGCCACAGGACGCGACGTTCTGTCGCGGGCGATGATTTCCTCGACCACGGCACTGATCGTCGAAGCCAGGGCCGTTTCCGGCCCGCAAAGGGCATCCTAGGCGACGAGCCCGAGCGATTTGCGGAGCTTCAGTTCCGTCTCTCATCTTGTACGTATTTGTACTTGCATATATATATGTATCACCATCGTAACAGCAAATAACGATTGGACTTGCGTCGATTTTATCGTTTCCAAACCACTCTTCTCGGCGTTTTCCACACTCGCTCTTGAGTTGACCGCCCGCGATCGAAAAGCACAAATCCCCCTATAATGGCGAACGGCGTTTCTCAAGGTCTGGAGGGGTGGATGATTTCGAGGCGACGATTTCTGGAGGCGGGCAGTGTGACGGCTGGGTTGGCGGCGGCGCCGCATTCGCTGATGGCGGCCGCGGCGGAAAAGGACGACGCTTCCCTGCCGCCGTCGATCGCTCAGTTGAAATCGCGAAAGAGCGAGGCCACACCGATTACGCGCGAGGAGCGCAACGAACGCCAGCAGCGCGCCCGCCAGTTGATGACCGAGAATGGGCTCGACGCCATCCTGCTCATGGAAGGAACATCGTTGCGCTACTTCACCGGCATCCGCTGGTGGGGCGGAGAGCGCACCTTCGCCCTGGTGCTGCCCGCCAAGGGCGCGGCATTTTATGTGTGTCCGGCTTTTGAAGAAGGACGAGCGCGCGAGCAACTGAGTAACGCGCCCGATGGCGAGCAGGCCGACGTGCGGGTGTGGCAGGAGGATGAGAGTCCGTACCAGCGCATCGCGCAGGGGCTGAAGGAGCGCGGCATCGGCAGTGGCAAAGTCGGGATCGAAGAGACCGTCCGCTTCGTGTTTGCCGAAGGCATTGCCAAGGCGGTATCGCAGGCCGCTCCCCAGGTGGCGATGGCGAGCGCAACTCCGGTGACCGCCGGCTGTCGCATGATCAAGAGCGCTCACGAGGTCGCGCTGATGCGGTTGGCTTCGCAGGTAACGCTCGCGGCGTATGAGGCGGTCTATCGCGCACTGCGTCAGGGCATGACGCAGAAAGATGTTTCCGGACTCATCGATGCGGCTTACCGCCAGTTGGGGTTTCCCGGCGAGGCCAGCGTCATGGTCGATCAGGCAACGGCGTTTCCGCATGGGTTGACCACGCCACAGGTCATTCGCGAAGGCTCGATGGTCATGATCGATGACGGCTGCACGGTCGAGGGCTATCAATCTGACATCACCCGGACGTTCGTCGTGGGCAAAGCCGCGGGGCAAGCCGGCGACAAGATGAAGCCGGTGTTCGACATTGTGCTGCGCGCGCAGTCGGCCGCGCTGGCAGCGGCGCGTCCGGGAGCCGAATGTGGTTCGGTGGATGCGGCGGCTCGCAAAGTGATCACCGATGCGGGTTATGGCCCCGACTACAAGTACTTCACCCACCGACTGGGGCACGGCCTGGGGATGGATGGGCACGAGTGGCCCTACCTGGTCCGCGGGAATGCGACCAAGCTGCAGGCCAACATGACCACCAGCAACGAGCCGGGAATCTACATTCGCGGCAAGTTCGGCGTGCGGATTGAAGACGACATGCACATCACGGAGAATGGCGCGGAGCTGTTCACCCCACAGCCCTTGTCATTGGAGGAGCCATTTGGGAAGGGCTCGCAGGGGTGACGCAACAGTTCTCAGTAAGTGCATCAACCGGCTGGCTCGAAGGCGGGGAGTTGGAGGTTGGGTGCGACTCTTAGTGGATCCTGGTGGAGCGGCGGTATTTCGCGTGGAGCCAGGCGAGGATGCCGAGGGCGCAGACTTCGATCGGTCCGGGCGGCGCGATTTGCAAACGCCAAAGGTTGCCGTAATGCTGGGTCGCAACATACACAGCCCATATGGTTCCACCGGCGGCGATCAGGCTGGCAAAGCGCTCTTCCATGCGGATACTCCGCAGGTTGCGCTGTTCCGGGGTCAGCTTGCCGGCCTTCGGAATGGCAACGACGGGAACAAACTTGGACTGCGATTGAACGTAGCCCTCGCGCCCCGCCTCCCAATCGATGTAGTCGCTTGGATCTGATTTCGCCACACTTAAGAGTGACACAAAAAAGTGGGCATCGGCTCATTACGTCGGTGCTTGACCGATTGCCAAGCGAATCCATCCCAGTGGACCGCTGGACGCAACCGGTTCGCTGCAGAAACACTCGAGAGCCTCTCAGTACCAGTCGACGGACTGCAGTTAGTTAGGCTTCCGGCACGGGCGGGCAGCCGGGAAACTCCTTCACATAAGTGTTGCCGATGTAGCCGAGATAGCTGATGCCGATCTCGCTGGTGAAGAAGCCGTCGGCGGTGAGCTTGCGCAGGAAGCCGAAGAATTCGATGCCCTGCCCCAGGCTGGGATCGTGCTTCGCATTCTTGCGGTAGGCGATGAGGTCGAGAATTTCTTTCTGCTGCGGGCGGGTGCAGTCAAGATAGGCGCTGCCGTAGCGATCGATGCAGGTGTTGTCGAGCCACATCAGCCCGCCGCCGAGCGCAACTTGATAGTCCTTGTTTTCGCTGGTGATCAGGTCGATGAATTCGGGTGCACCCGCCTCGATCGCTCCCTGGGCTTCGACGTCGGGCGGAATGATGGTCTGGCACAGCGACTGCAGCGTCTTGTAGAAGTGGGCGGAGAAAAATTTAGGAGTGTAGACCTGATTTTCCGCCGCAGCTTTTTCCGCGCGCACCATGCGATGAGCGTATTCTGCGGCTTCGAGAGGAATCACGCGCAGGACTGAGCCGGTGATCGCACTGATTGTAAGCGATTTGAGAATGTCGCGTCGGGAAATGGACATAGGGCGCCTGGCTACAGACTTCCTTTCTTGGCCTGATCCAGCAAGTAGTCGGACGCTCGCCAGGTCAGCGCCATGATGGTCAGTGTGGGATTCTTGTCGGCGTTGGTGACGAAGGTGGCTCCGTCGGTGACAAATAGATTCTTTACATCGTGTGCCTGACAGTATTGATTCAGGGCTGACGTGGTGGCGTGCTCGCCCATACGAACCGTGCCCACTTCGTGGATGATGACTCCACCGTCCGCGATGCCGTAGGGGTTCGGGCCATCGGGACGCGCGGTGGAGAGGTAGACTCCGCCGGCGGCTTCGACGATTTCGCGGTAGGTCTCCTGCATGTCCTTCGCCATCTTGATTTCGTTATCGCTCCACTTCCAGTGGAAGCGCAGCACGGGAATGCCCCATTGATCGACGGCGGAAGGGTCGATTTCGCAATAGCAGTTTTCGTTGGGGATCATTTCGCCGCGTCCGGCGAAGCCGATATAGGTGCCGTATTTTCTCTTGCACTCCTGCTTCAGAGACGCGCCGTAGCCTTCGAACTGGTCGCAGAGGTCGTCGTAGTCGCCGACGCCGGGCATGCCGCGTCCACCGCCGAATTCGGTGTGGTAGCCACGAAGGAAGTCGTTCTTGCGGTCGAACTTCCACCACGGCAAATACATGTGCATGCCGCCGACGCCGTCGTGATTGTGGGCGGGCATTTTTTCGAGCTGAGGAAAGTAGCCGACGCCATCGCTGCCGACGGTGTCCATCAGATTGCGGCCCACGACGCCCGAGGAATTGGCCAGGCCGTCGGGAAACAGAGTGGACTTGGAATTGAGCAGCAGGCGCGCGGATTCGCAGGCGCTGGCGGCCACGATGAACGCGCGGGCGTGAATGCGCTTCTCTTCGTGCGTCGCCTTATCGATGTAGGAGACCGCTTCGACCTTGCCGTCTTTGTTCACGACCAGCTCGCGGGCCATGGCGCCGGTAATCATGGTCAGGCGTCCAGTCTTTTCCGCGGGCGGGATCATGACCTGGCTGGAACTGAAGTTCGACGCGGTAATGCATCCCCGGCCGCATTGCGCGCAGTAGTGGCAGGCGGGGCGTCCGTTATGGGGCTGAGTCAGGATCGCGAGGCGCGACGGAATGCAGAGAATATTCAGATGGTCGCAAGCCTTCTTGACGATGGTCTCGGTGCAACGGGGCTTCGGCGGTGGCAGGAAGATGCCGTCGGGTGCGCTGGAGATGTTTTCTTTGGTTCCGAAGACTCCGATGTAGGACTCAACTTTGTCGTAGTAAGGCGCGACGTCTTCGTAGCTGAGCGGCCAGTCGTCGCCCATGCCGTCATGCGAGCGAACTTTGAAATCGACCGGAGCCATGCGGAGGGCGATGCGTCCCCAGTGATTGGTGCGTCCGCCGACGATACGGGAGCGGAACCAGCGGAACTTTGAGCCGGGAGCGGAGACGTAGGGTTCGCCTTCGATTTCCCATGCGCCATTGGGGGCGAGGAATTCGTCATTGAGTCCCTGACGTGCGCGGCCTCCGACGCCAGCACCGCGATGCGGCAAGTCGTAGGGCCACACGTGCTCTTTGTAGTCCCTCTCCGGAATGACGGGAGGACCGGCCTCGAGGAGCGCGACACTCAGTCCGCCTTCGGTGAGGACCTTGGCCGCAGTGCCTCCTGAAGCACCCGAGCCGATGATGCAAACGTCATAGGTTTTAGGCGTCCGCTTAACTTGCATGGATCTCCTGTTGCGACAGTCTGTTGAACCCCAAACGTACGTTATACATCGCCGGTTATCATGGACCCGGCATGGAAACCGGCGCTGCCGGGCGCTTCCAGGGCAAGCGCCAGCCTTTCTTCGGACCGAATCTTCGCCCAAGGGCCCGCAGGATGCGGATCGCGACCCAGAACAGCGCAACCAACGACAAGAACCACACTGCAATCAAAGGCAGGTTGATGAAGAAGGCGATGACAGAGTCAGCCCAGTCCGCCAGCCCCGAAACCATTTCACTCACGGCGATCTTGGCCTGACGAAGCGGTCGCCAGTGAATCCCGGCAACCGCCGCATCGGCCTCAGAGCGCAGCGAGACTTCCAGAGTCGACATGTCGATCTGCGAGGTAAGGAACTTCATCTCGCCTTGCATTTGTTCGATGCGGCCGCGAACATCGCTCAGTTTTTCGGTGACGTCGAGGGTATCTTTGATGGTCGTAGCGCGCTTCAGAATCTGCAGGTATTGCGTCTCTTCGGCCTGAGCGTTGCGCAGACGGGCGTCGAGGTCGATGTACTCGCGCGTAACGTCGTGCGCCTCGACGCTCTCTTGGTCGACGCTTGTCGCCAGGCCTTTGATTTGCGTGATGGCCTGGTCGAGGCGGGCGGACGGAACGCGGACGGTGATGGACGCGGAATGGCTGCCGCTATTGGTCTGTGTGGACTTCTCGACGAATCCGCCGAGGCTGGTGACGACCGATCCGATCTTGGCGATCGACTGCCCGACATGGTTGACCAGCAGATCGAGGGATCCATTGCGGATGATCTTCCGGGCATCGAGAGGCTGGGATTGCGCGGAAGAAACGAGCGCGACGTTGACGGCTTTGGAAGCCTGACCGTAGCCCTCTCCGCCACCACCACCCCTATTGCCGGCCGGCACGGAGTAGCTGAGCACCGCGCGGTCATTGCTGGGGTTGGCGCTATGTTTTAAAAGCGCCACCGGGCGAGACATCATGGCTGCTTTCTTCTCGCACGACGTACTTAGCGAGACGAGAGCGAGCAATAGAGCGGCGGTGGCTCGCCAGCGGGCGGCCGAGCGGGGTGGAGTGGACGGTGTCAAGATTTCACGCTCAACTTACCAACGCAGTTTGCTCAGATACTCGTAGCTCTTGGTGATACTCTCGAACGGCTGCTTGGGGTGATCGTGCTCGACGATGTAGTACTTGATCCCGGCCTTGTCGGACTGGGCGAAAATGCGTTTCCAGTCGATGACGCCGCTGCCGACCTCGGTGAGGTCGACGGTGTCACCATAGTTCTGTGCGCCTCCGGCCGTCACTTTGGGAAGGGTCTTGAGATCTTTGACGTGAACCAGCGGGAACCGTCCGGGATAGGCGTTGAAATACTTCAGAGGATCGGCGCCCGCGGCGGTGATCCAGCACAAGTCCATTTCCATCTTCACCAGGTCGGCATCGCACAGTTTCAGCAGTTCGTCGTAGGGTAGCTTGCCGTCGACGGGAAGAAACTCGAACCAGTGGTTGTGATAGGCGAACTGGATGCCTGCCTTCTTGGTGGCTTCGCCGCAGCGGTTGAATTTTTCGGCGGCCTGCTTCCAGATGTCGGGAGACTTGCGCAGTTCCTCGGGGATCCAGGGGCAGACAATGTATTTCAAGCCAATCGTCTTGGAGTCCTCGATGACCGACGGAAACTTCTCGTCAAGTTCGTCATATTGCACGTGGGTGGAGGGCGCGGTGAGGTGATTGTTCTCGAGCGCGTCGTGGACTTGTTTCGCGGTAAGGCCGAAGTATCCGGCGAACTCGACTTCCTTGTATCCGATGGAGGCGACCTTGGCCAGGGTTTCGTAGACAGAGATCTTCATCTGGTCGCGCACGGTGTAGAGCTGCACGCCAAGGTTTTCGATCTTGTGTTCGGCGGCCGCCCAGCCGAGGCGACTGTTCAATAACGTGGCGGCGGTGACGGTGGTTGCGGTTTCCAGAAAAGTGCGGCGGTTTATGCCTTGAAGACTCATGACTGCGTTTCCTCCGATGGCTCCGCTGGGGGCGGAAGTAGAATCCGGGAGCATTATACGCGGGAGGAGAGGCTGAAAAGCCAGAAGAAAATCGATTTAGGAGATTTCGCGGGAGGGATCGGAAATTCAAGAGGAGAGAGGACGCAGGCATGCGTCCTCCCCATAAAGATTGCCCCGGTCTTACGGTTTTACGACCTGCAGATTGTTCGTCACCGAGAAGATGCCGGAAACTCCGTTGGCGCGGATTCCGGCGAGATTCTTATCAGCTTCGCTATCCACGACGCCCTCCAGGGTCACACGGCCACTCTTGACGATAATCCGGATGGGCTTCTGCACGCCGAGTTCGTACCGCTGCAACGCGGAGTATTGATAAATCGCGTGGAACAGGCGCTGGCGAAGGCGATCGTCCATGGACGACGGAGGCAGGACCTCGATCTGGTTGTCGACTTTCTCGACGCCTTCAATGCGCTTCACGGAGTTCTGGGCGTCAGACTTGGTGACAGGCTTCACGACCTGCCCGAGCAACGTGACGGTGGACCCGTCCACTTTGAAGGCAATGTAGTCGAAGACGCCGAAGAAGGGGAGCATCAACAGTTCGTGGCGAACCTCTTTGACAATCCGCTCCTGGGATTTGGCGGAGGGTTGGTCCTGGGCAGTGCCCAGAGAAACAAGAACAAGCAAAGCGACGAGCAAAACCGGCAACCTGTGTCTCATGTGTGGTCTCTCCTTGCGGACGAAATTCCCGGAATTGGAGAAGAGTCTACTCCGGGAGAGGGTCTTTTTGCGATACGGGGGAAGTGGTAGACGGGGGAGGGGGAACGGGAGCGACGAGCCCGACGGCGCAAGAACAGAGAAAACCAAAGAGGACACGGAGGACAGAGGGTTTACGAGCGTTCAGTCAGCTCTAGCGTCAGACCCCGGTCACGACCGAGCAGGCGAATATCGGCGCAGTTGTTCAAGATCCAGTCGGCTCCGGCTTCGCGCAACACAGAATCCTGCACCGTGGTCTTGAAGGCGATGACTCTCGCGCCTGCGGCTTTGCCGGCCCGGACTCCCGCGGGGACGTCTTCAAGGACGATACATTCCTGCGGAGGAAATCCGAGGACGGAGGCGCCTTTCAAATAGGGCTCGGGATGCGGCTTGCCCCGGGTGATGTCGTTCGAGGTGATTAGCTTTTTGGGGAGCGGCAGTCCGGCGGCCCGGATGCGGACTTCGGCAAGGGGTCGGGTACACGAGGTGACGATGGTCCAACGGTCGGCGGGAAGGCTGGCCAGCAGCTCGAGCGCGCCGGGGAGCGGGATGACGCCTTCAAGGTCTTCGATTTCGCGGCGTTCGACCTCGCGGTTCTCGGCTTCATGATCGGCGTTGGGAAGATATTCGCGCACCGTCGTGAGGCTGGGGCGGCCATGGGCGCGAGCGACAACTTCTTCGGGATTGAATCCGTGCTCGCGGGCCCAGCGGCGCCAGACGCGCGCGACGGCGGGAGTGGAGTTGATGAGGACTCCGTCCATGTCGAACAGGAGTGCGGCGCAGTGGATTTCGGTCATAGGGTGGAGATGCGGCCTCTTGTTGCTACCATGTTCTGCGAATGGGATGGGCTTCGGTATTGAAAACGGCCTTACTCAGATCGATGGTGTCGGACGGGGAGTAGAGGAGGAACAGATATTTGAGAGTTTCGGCGAAGAAGAAGCTCTCCATCTCGTCTTTCTTCGTCTTGGTGGCAACGTCGCTCAGGGCTGCGTAGCCGACGTCGGTTCGGCAATATTTCACGAGGCTGTCGAAGAACGTCTTGCCCATTTCGCGGTAGCGCGGATCTTTGGTGAAGTGGCGGAGATAGAAGGCAGACTCGATGATCTCCGGACGCAGTTCGTAGCCGCCGGAGGTGATTTTCATGGTCGTGTAATTCATTTCTTCGGGCTCGACGCCGAAGGTGGTCCACATCTTGTAGGCCGAGTCTTCGAGTTTGCGCGCGTGGTCGAGATCTCCGGATAAGGCCAGGGTGCCGGGAAAGAAGGCGTCCAGCGCTCCGAAGGTGGTGCCGGTGCGGGCGCCGGTGTTCATGTTCGCCTGACTGTACCAGAATCCGGTGGGGGCCTGGTCGGCGAGATATTTGTTCACGGCTTCGATGCTCGCCTTCCACATGCGCTCGCAGTCTTTGTCGTCGAATAGCAGCCACGCCTTCAGCAGGTACTCGTAGTAGGAGTCGATGCCTCCGCTGATGTGGCTGATGGGATCGGTCCACTCCCCGGTCTTTATATTGATGGTTGAGCCGATGAGGCCGATGGGCGAGCGCCGGTTGTAGAGTTCGACGAGAGCGCGCTTGGCTTTGTCGTAGTAGACGGGCTTGCCGGTCAGCTTGCTGAGCGTGCCGAACTCGAGGAGCAGCGTGCCGATCTCGGCGGGATTGGTGGACTCGCCGCGGACTGCACCGGTCTTCAGGTTGACGTAGACGTACGGCATTCCCGTGGGAGAGTTGAAAGCGGGCAGCAGACGGGTGCCCAGATCGTCGGCGAGAGCGAGCAATCGCTTGTCGCCGGTGAGTTGGTAGCTGCTCAGGAGTCCGCCGAGCAGGCGGATCGTGATTTCGAAATTCTTGACGTAGATGTCGCGGTCGAACGTCAGATTCTTGTCGATGTATTCGCGGGTCTCTGCGGCCTCGTCGGTCATTCCCATCAGAATCAAGGTGTCCAGACCGTCGACCGGTGACATGAGCAGCGGCACGCCATACCAGTCGTGGTAGCCCTTGCTCAGGGGCGTGAGCGCATCGTGTCCCCAGGCGTATTGCTTGTAGCCGTGCCAGGCATGGAGAAATTCCTGGCGGACGCGCTCCGCCATCTCGGCGTCGGTTGGCGTTTCTGGACTGGCGGACGCGGCGGACTGGGCGGAAGTGGGAGTGGAACTCGGCGACGTTTGCGCCGCACTCGAGTGAAGGCACGCCGCAATGAGACCAACCAGTGTGATTCTCGACAAGGCTGCAGTTCGCATAACCATTTCGCATGCGATTGTAAACTAAAGACTAATAGTGCCTGGGGGCCATCGCGAGTAGTCTGGAGTGATATAGGTCGCCCGATTTCGTATCCGCGGTCACCTCGATTCTTGGGCGTCGGAATAGGATTTTGATCGTACGGCGGGCAGGAGTGCGCCATGCTGTCCAAGTGCGCGAATCCCGAGGGTTCCGAGATGCTACGGTATCTCAACGCGGGAAAGATCTTCTATCTGGCCCCTACCCCGACATACAAATCCAGTTGGGAATACAGCATCCTGCGCTGCATCAGCGGTTCTGGCTGTGTGCCCGATGCTCGAAAGAAATCACGTTGGAGTAGGGTGGAAGGAACACAGGTAAAGGTAGTGCACTTACCCGCAAAGGTGGTGGTGCTGTCGCCTGTGCCCGCAAAGCAGAACGAGGCTGGTGGAAGACAATCGAAAGTACGGGTTGCGTCCGCTGGCCGGGAAGATCGATGAAGTTAGTGCGGCAAGGGAGGCACTTATAGCCGTTGCAGAATTGAACACCCCATTACGAACGTCGAACGCCAACGCGGCCTTCCGCCGCATTTTCGTGGCCACAGATTTCTCAGAAGCTTCCGGGCGAGCGCTGTGCGACGCGCTGGCGCTGGCGGCAGAAAACAATGCACAGTTGTCCGTCGTTCATGGGTTGCATCCAGATCGCAAGTATGCGGCGCTGGAAAACCCGTACGAACTGCCCAGCCGCGCTTCAGTTTCTCAACAAAGCCTTCGACGCGTGCCGTGTGAATTCTGAGCTGCACGTAGTGGATCTGGTCGCCGGCGAAGATCAGGTTCGCGATCCAGATCATCCATGCC
>DATDGW010000480.1:0-11523 GCA_036521895.1 Candidatus Sulfotelmatobacter sp.
ATTTTCGCGAACCTCGACGTCGAGGGTCTCGGGCGTAATGTCTCCGATCTGTATCTCGAAAAGCGGCTGAAATCCAAAGCAAGCGACAGCCAATCATCCGGCGCCCTAACCGATCCCGCGTCCTTCCGCGGCACCTATCTCGACCCGCGCACCCACACAATCTACACGTTCACTTCTTTAAACGGGGACCTGATGGCGTGGGGGCAAAATTGCGGCGCTTAGGCGCGAATCCATTCTTCGATCTCGTCGGAAATCCCATCGCGTTTAGAAGCACGAACGGCACCATAACGGCCCCGCTCACCTTGCAAGGAGAAGTATATTTTTCGGGCAACCGGGTGCCGGAGATTCATCTGAGCGAATCTGCGCTCAGCCGGTTCGCGGGTAATTGTCACAGTGATGAACGGGAGGCGACCTACACCTTGTCGCTGGTCAAGGGGGAGCGCTGAAATTGAAGAATGGCGATAACCCGCCAGTGGACCTAAATCCAGTCGCGCCAAATGAGTTCCAGGTCGGAGATCTTGGAACCGTCGTTTTCGACGGTACCGGAAATAATCAGGTCTCCGGACTGACCCTCTTCTCACCACCGGCCCGCGGCATCACTTTCCAGAAAGCGGATTGAGCAATGGTAGGGCACCTCAGTGCGGACCCCTTCACTTCGGGGTGGAACGAGTCTATTTAGGAGTGGGCGCCGTGGGGACGGGAATCGAGTTCGAGGACTGGCAGCTGAATTTTGTCGCGGATTTCCTGGATGGGGGACGTGATGATGGGGGTGGGATATTGGGGGTGACGGAATTCGAGGTGCATGCCGCGGCCGACGTATTGCAGCTTGAGCATGGAGCCTCCCCAGGTCGAGCCGGAGATCGCGACCTGCACAGGCTCAGGGCAGAACTCGGGATGGCCGGAGATCAGGGCTTCGCTGCCGCCGAGAAGCACGGCTGTGTAGCAGTGGTGCATGGTCTGGATTTGGAGGACGGTGGAAGGCGGGAGGTCATCGAGAAAAACGCCGCCTTCGATCTCCGACTGGATGATGCCGCGGTTGACTTCGTCAGCCAGGTTGGGATGAGGGCTAAACATACAGATGACCGGGGATTAGGGTATCGGGTTTTTGGGGAGTGGACAAGATTTCTTTCGGGCGGGGCTGGGAGCGTAGGAGCATGGCTTTTAGAGGAGGGACGGGGTGGCGGGGTTGCAGAGAGTTTTTGGGTCCGGGTTTTTGGTCGGGGAATCGAAGTCAAAGTAAACGTCACCTCCTCTAAAGCTCCAGGTGACCGGGGTGATGCTTGGGAAAGCGGTTGGGGGATTTGCCTGATAAAATATAAGGACAAAGGGGTTACCTTTCATTCATGCCAGTACCTGTGTCACAGATGTGGACCGTGGCGAGCTATGTGCTGCGGCAGAAGCTCGCCGGCCGGAAGCAATATCCGCTGGTGCTGATGCTGGAGCCGCTGTTCCGGTGCAACCTGGCTTGCGCGGGATGCGGGAAGATCCAGTATCCGGCGCACATTCTGAAGAAGGAGCTAACGCCTGAGGAGTGCTTCCGGGCGGTGGAGGAGTGCGGCGCGCCGATGGTGTCGATCCCGGGCGGGGAGCCGCTGCTGCATCCGCAGATCGGGGAGATCATTGAAGGGCTGGTCGCGCGAAAGAAGTACATCTATCTGTGCACGAACGCACTGCTCTTGAACGAGAAGATCGACCTTTTCAAGCCGAGCAAGTATTTGACCTTCAGCGTGCATCTGGACGGACAGCGGGAGGAGCATGACTTGGCGGTGTGCCGCGAGGGTGGGTACGACATTGCGGTCGACGCGGTGAAAGAGGCTTTGCGGCGCGGCTTCCGCGTGACGACGAATACGACATTGTTTGATGGGGCAAATCCGAAGTCGGTGCGGGCGTTTTTCGACGAGATGATGGAGCTGGGCGTGGAGGGCATGATGCTCTCGCCCGGGTACTCGTATGACAAGGCGCCGGATCAAAAGCACTTTTTGGGACGGGCGAAGACGCGGCGGATGTTCCGGGCGATCCTGTCGAACCGCAAGAAGGAATGGCAGTTCAATTTGTCGCCCCTGTTTCTGGAATTCCTGATGGGGAAGCGCGCGTATCCGTGCACGCCGTGGGGAATGCCGACTTACAACATCTTTGGGTGGCAGAAGCCTTGCTACCTGCTGCAGGACGGGTACGCCGAAACGTTTGCTGAGCTGCTGGCCACGACCGAGTGGAGCAATTACGGGACAGAGTCGGGGAATCCGGCTTGCGCGAATTGCATGGTGCACAGCGGGTATGAGGCCTCGGCGGTCAATGCGACGTTCAGCTCTTTGGGCGGATTTTTGGCCACGGTGAAGGGGACGTTGTTCCCGAGGTATCGCGACGAAGAGGCGCTGAGGATGCTCGAGGAGCCGACGGCGGCGGTGCATCCGCTGGTGCAGATCGCGCCGACGGCTGAGACGGAGTCGTTGCAAGAGACGCGCGCCTAGGTTGGGCCGCAATCGCTAGTAGGGATCCTTCGCTCAGGATGACAATTTCGATAAATAGTCCTCAGCACTCCAAAGAAAACCTATGACAGGTAAAGAAGGCGGACATATCGATCACGCTTCGCCGGCGGCGACGCCGCCGCATGCGAATGCGATGAATCCCGATGCGCTGGAGGTTGCGCCGGGAACGGCGCATGAGCGGCTGGAGGGGTGGATTCCCGCGCTGGCGAGTGAGGAAGAACTTCGCGGAGCTTTGGAGAAGGCTTTCGATTATCGCGGCGACGTGACCATTACGCGCAAGGATGGATCGAAGATTGAAGGGTACTTGTTCGACCGACGGACGGGGGCTTCGCTGAAAGAGTCTGTGGTCCGGCTCTATCCGAAGAATTCCAACGAGAAGGTGGCGGTGTCGTATGCGGAGATTGGGGCGCTGGCGTTTTCCGGGCGCGATACCGCGGCGGGCAAGAGTTGGGAAGCGTGGATGAAGAAGTACGCCGAGAAGAAGGCGGCCGGGGAGAAGGATTTGAGTTTGCATCCGGAGTCGCTGGAGTAACCACAGCGGCCGAAGCCCGTCGACTTCCTTGAGCTGACGCGGCCTTGAAGGGATCGCTCTTCCACGATAGTACCTAGTTCCTCCCCGCGGCAAAGCTCAGGCCGTCCACCAGGTCTTCGACTTGGTCGTCGGTGCCGCCGATGATGGTGATGGAGATGGCGTAGCCGTGCGAGAGCATGGCCAGCGTAGACTGGCGCATGACGCGGGTGCCCACGTCTTTGTGGAAGTCGCCGCGAACCACCGTCTTTGTGCCAATGGCAACCTCGTAAGGGTCTTCGTCCGCGGTGAAGCCCTGGGCCTTGGCTACTTCGGTGAGTGGAAAGAAATACTGGGCGGCCTCTTTTAATCCGGGATAAGACGCGGCGCTCTCGGCGGCGATCACGATAGACGCGTTGATATCTTCGGCCCGCGCCTCCGGTGGGCGCGAGAAAGCCGCCAGCAGCACTTTGGCGCCGGCGCTGGAAGCTGCGGAAGCGGGCGACCCAGGGTCGTTCTTTTCTTCTTTTTCTGCTGCTTTTTGCTCTTCGCGCGCGTTCATTTCGTCGGTCCGTAAAACCCAACCGGGAGGAATCTTGCAGGAGAGCGCGAAGGTCTTGTTGGTATAGACGCCGTTCGCGACGGAGCCGGCGTCGATGGCGGAGTTCGTCGGGGCGGGGGGCTCCTTAGCTTGCTTGACCGAAGACGACGAGGGTGAGGCAGGAGCCTGGGCTTGGGCGGACAGAGAGAGCCACAACATCGCTGGGGCCAAGACCGCCCAACGGACAAGCTCACGGCCCAAATCCATAGAACAATTCTAACCGAGTCAGTCCCACCTTCGCGCGAGCGAAGGTGGGGCGGGAAAAGTTCTAGGCGGCCTTGCCCATCACAGGCTGCGCACAGTGCGCACAGCGGCGGGCGTCGATGGGGATTTCGCTAAGGCACTCGGGACATTTCTTCGTGGTGGGATCAGCCGGGGCCGGGTCTTTGCGCATTCGCGCGACCAGGGCATTGATGGGCGTGACCACGAAGAAGTAGACAGCCGCCGCCACCAACAGGAACGAAATCACGGCATTGATGAACTCGCCGTAGAGAAATTCACTGTTGTTGAGAGTGAATTTGAGTTTCGAAAAATCCGGCGCCTTGACTATGGCAGCGATGAGCGGGGTCAGAAGGCCTTTTGTGAGGGCTCCGACTACGCCGGCAAAGGCCGCGCCGATCACGACGCCGACGGCCATATCCACAACATTTCCACGCAAGATGAATTTCTTGAATCCGCTGAGCATGATGGTGCGCCTCCCAAAGTTTAAGTGCGGACAATGTAAGGCAGAGGGCGCGGGAGGTCAAGAGCAGGGGTGGCTTGAGGACAGGGTCCCAATGGCTAAAACCGGGTTCTGGTGCTGGGTTACGGCACGACTGAAGTCGTGCCCTTCCCGGTCTGTACGGGATTGTCAGAGGTTGTTGCACTTCCCGGCTTTTGCCCGGGCAGGGGCGCCCGCGCCCATAAAGTCCACAGCGTCAGATGCGCATGGGCATGACGATGTAGCGGTACTTGTAGTCGTCGCCTTCGGCGGGGCGGAACTGACCGGCGGACTGCGGGTCTTTCAGCTCCAGGCGGACTTCGCTGGTACCGGCGGCTTTCAGGAAATCGACCAGATATTGGGCGTTGAAGCCGATGGTGAGTGGATCGCCGGTGTAGGGAGCTCCGATCGAGTCTTCGGATTCGCCGGCTTCGGTGGAACTGGCGGAAATTTTCAATTCGCCGTTCTCCAGGCGCAGGCGGACGGCGCGCGAACGCTCGTCGGCGAACTGGGCCACACGGAGAATGGCGGCGTTGAGTTCGTCGGAGTTCAGCGGGACGATCTTGCTGTTGTCCTTCGGGAGCACGGCTTCGAAGTTGGGGAATTGTCCGGTGAGTTGGCGCGAGGTCAATAGACGGCTGCCGATACGGAAGAAAAGCGTGGAGTCATCTTTGGCGAACTCGATGGTCTCGGCGTCGGCGGAATCGAGCAGGGACTTCAGTTCGTCCATCGCTTTCTTTGGGACCAGGGTTTTCAGTTCGCCGGAAACGCCTTCGAATTTTTCACCGGGGCGTTCACAGTGGGCGAGGCGATGTCCGTCGGTGGCGACCATGGTGATGGACTCGGGCTTCAGGAGCATCAGGGCTCCGTTGAGCGTGTAGCGCGACTCTTCATTCGAAATCGCAAAGCCGGTGCGGGCGATTAGGCCGCGCAGCACTTGCGCTGGAATCGTGACGGCTCCGGCCGTGGGAAACGCGGGCAGGCTGGGAAAGTTCGACTTCGCCATGCCGACCATCTTCGTGTTGGAGCGGCCGCAGCGAATGCTGACCCAGTGATTCTCGAGCAACTTGATGGTGATATCGGCGTCGGGCAACAGCTTCACATAGTCGTGAAGTTTGCGCGCCGGGATGGTGCAGGATCCTTCTTTTTTGACCTTGGCATTGCACGAGGTGCGGAGACTGAGATCGAGGTCAGTAGCGGTGAGCGACAGGCGGTCGCCCGCGGCCTCGAATAAATAATTGGACAGGATGGGAATTGTGGTCTTGCGTTCGACCACACCTTGCGTGGCAGTCAATTCGCGCAGCAACTCGAACTTGCTGACTGTGATTTCCATCGTGCCCGCGGCAACAGCGGCCTCCACCGGCATAAGTCCTTCTCCCCCTACTTCGCTGCGTGCTACTCCTGTTACTAACCTTATATCAAATGCAAAACCTATTAAACCAGCAGTAACAGTAGGGCCTTCGCAGAAGTGGAAAACCGGGGCAACTCGCCTGTTCTCACCGGGTTCCGACGGGACCCTTGATGTTAGAAATCGGTCCCAAACTCTTCGGAGACGGTAGTGGAACTGGACCGTACCGCCGATTTCATCCCTGCCTTACACAACTTCCACATGTCATTCACAGGCATCGCGAAGGAAGACTGGACTGGACCGTGGAAAACTTAACGACCGCTGCGATTCATCCGCCTAATTGCTCGGTCAGCTTATTGATCAGCCTGTTCAAATCTTTGTCGGTCTTGCGAAGCTCTTCAATCTTCTCCACCGAGTGCAGTACGGTGGTGTGATGCTTGCCACCGAACTGGCGTCCGATTTCCGGCAGCGAGGCCTCGGTCATGTGCTTGGCCAGATACATGGCGACCTGGCGCGGGTAAACGATGGCGCGCGAGTTGTTCTTGGCCTTGATCTCGACGAGACGAAGGCCGAACTGTTCCGCAACCATCTTCTGGATCGACTCGATTGTGACCTTGCGGGCTTGCGAGTCGATGAAATTCTTCAGGACCTGCTGCGCGTAGGGGAGCGTGATCTCGGCGCCGATCAGCGACGAGTGAGCGACGAGGCGGATCAGTGCACCTTCCAACTCGCGAACGTTGGAGCGGATGTTGGAGGCGACGTAGAGCGCGACGTCGGTGGGCAGGGTGACTTTTTCTTGCTCGGCCTTTTTCTGCAGAATCGCGACCTTGGTTTCGAGGTCGGGCGGCTGGATGTCGGCGATCAGTCCCCACTCGAAGCGGCTGCGCAGGCGGTCTTCGATCTCTGCCAGTTCCTTCGGCGAACGGTCGCTGGCGATGACGATCTGCTTCATCGACTCGTGCAGCGCGTTGAAGGTGTGGAAGAACTCTTCCTGAGTACGCTCTTTGCCGGTGAGGAACTGGATGTCGTCGATGAGGAGGACGTCGACGTTGCGGAACTTGTCGCGGAAGCTGGTCATCTTGTCGTAGCGCAGCGAGTTGATCATGTCGTTGGTGAACTTCTCGCTCGATACGTAGCAGATGGCGGCTTGCGGCATGCGGCGCTTGATCTCGTGTCCGATGGCCTGCATGAGGTGCGTCTTGCCCATGCCAACACCGCCGTAGAGGAACAGCGGGTTGTAAGCCTTGGACGGACGCTCGGCGACGGCCTGGCAAGCGGCGTGGGCGAACTGGTTGCCGCTGCCGATGACGAAGGCGTCGAAGGTATAGCGCGGATTCAATTGCGCGGCGCCGTCCCAATCAAAGCGCGACTGCGAGGGATTCGAGGCCACGGCCACGGGACTAAGACCGCCGTCGTGGCGGATCGGCGTTGCGGCTGGGTCGTCCTCGGGAGTGACGAACTTCACGTCGTTGAAACCGAGGCCGAGATTGTCGATGGCCTCCTGGATGAGGTCTGCGTATTTGTCGCCGGCGTGGCGGAATTCAACCGTCGGCACGCGAACGAAGAGAACGCCTCCGCTGGAGTGGCTGTAGCGGGTGGGCTTAAGCCAGGTGTCGTAGGAATGGCGGTTGATTTTCTTTTCCAGCGCATCGAGGATGCGCGCCCACGGGTTCGGGGAGAGAGTTGTGCTGGGAACTGACATATATGAAAATGTTCACCGCGGCGCTCCGGCGGCTGGTAGAGAGCGCCTGTTTAAAACTGCCGTTTTACGAAGTAGCCGGAACCATCAATTTTACTGCGGAATGCGTCCGAGTTTCTCTATGCGAGGCTGCCGCAAGCAAAAAGAATTTCGAAAGCAGGATCAGATCGGCATACTAGCACAAAATTTTTTGTTGTGTGGAAAACTTCGGCTGGAATTTTTCCGCGAATGATTATTCAGTACCCGAAGGTGTGGGGCTGTCAAGTGCCGCGATGGTAACTGCCGCAGAGACGGTGCAGAACGCGGGGTTCGCGGGAGTGAAGTTGTGCGCGGGACTTAAAGGATCGGTAGCGTACGGAGCGTGGCGTGAGAAATTTTCTTGCTTCGATTCGCGGCTGGCGGGTTTCTAATTTCAGCACAAGTAGTCTGCCGTGTCAGACCCTGTCGGCTTCGCGCAAGGCTGAGATCCTTCCCTCCGCCTGAAAAACGGCTCCGCTCAGGATGACGCCGAAGGCGATGGGTTGAGACTCCAGCGCTATCGAATCATGGTCTCGTTTGGACGTATTGCACAGGGTGATTTATACTTGTGGTTTGCCCTAACACCGTCGAACGAATCAGGAGCAAGTACTTTTCATGCCCAAGCGTACATTCCAACCCAACCGGCGCAAGCGATCGAAGACACACGGATTTCGCACGCGCATGAAGACCCAGGGCGGCAAGAAGGTAATTTCCCGCCGGCGCGCCAAGGGGCGCAAACGGGTCTCGGTGAAACCAGGATTCCGCGAATAGTCCAGTGGCGTGGACGTGCGAGTCCGCGCAACCTGCTGTTGTGCCAGTGATTTTCACAGTCCTCTGGAGAATAGCGATCTGGAACTTAGAGTCACTGTGACTGCCAGTGTGTCTGGAGAATCGAATCATGATGTCGTCGGGCCGCGGGTCGAACCTCGAACCGCTGGAGCCCGAGCCGTCGAACCTCGGGCCGGCAAGGTCGCCTTTCCCAGCAGCGCGCGCCTATTGCGTCACGCCGACTTCGAGCGCGTCTACAAGCAGGGGCGGCGGCACTTTTCCGCGTCCATGACCGTGTTCTATTGGCCGCGGCCGGAGGTTGCAGTCAAGGATTCGGGTCTGCGCATTGGATTTACCGTGAGCCGTGCGCTTGGCGGAGCGGTACAGCGGAACCGGATGAAGCGGCGTTTGCGCGAGGCCGTGCGGATGACACGGCCGGCCGCAGGCCCGGATGCGGATGTGGTGATCAATCCGAAGAAGTCCCTGCTGACGGTTGACTTTACCGCGATGGTGAACGAAGTCCGCCGTTCTTTCGTAGTTATAGAAGAGAAACTCGCGGGCAAGTCGGCGAGAGAAAAAGCTTGAGCCCCGCAAGGATCACGAAGGAAATCGTTGCTGCCGAGTTCTATGCGCCAGGCCGGGAAGTTCGTCGTGTTGCGGTTGCTGCGGGCCTACAAGTGGGCGATTTCGCCGATGTTTCCGCCAGCTTGCCGCTACGTTCCTACCTGTTCGGAATATGCGATGGAAGCGGTGGAGCGGCATGGCGCGCTGCGCGGCGGGCTGAAGGCTTTGTGCCGGCTGCTGCGCTGCCATCCTTTTGCGCATGGGGGACACGATCCCGTGGTGAAGCAGAGTGTGAGTTACGAAAATCCCCAGCCTTCGACTTCGCTCAGGGCAGGCTTCTCGCCAAGGGAGCGGGAGATAGGGCACACAACAGTTCTCTGAGGAAACGGTAACTTTGCCAGACATTCAAAATCCGCAACACGAACCCGGCAGCGAGAAGCGGTTGTTGCTGGTGTTTGTGCTGACGTTCATCGTGATGCTGGCATTCCAGCCGCTGCTCAAGAAATATATGCCGCAACCCGCGGCCCCGCAGCAGCAGCAGCAGAGCCAGCCCACGCAGCAGCCCGCGGCCACCACGCCTGCTGCAACCGTTGCACCAGCAGTCCTTAGTCCGGTGAGCACGGTGACCAGGCAGGCGGCGAGTGAGACTGAGACCGTCATTGAGAACGATCTCTACCGGATCACCTTCACCAACCGCGGCGCGCAGGTGAAATCGTGGATCCTGAAGAAGTTCGACAACGACGCGCAGAACGGGCCACTCGACCTGGTAAATGCCGCAGCGGCGGAGAAGTACGTATATCCGCTCGCGCTGTGGACTTACGATGAAGGGCTGCGCGGCAAGCTGAGTTCGGCGCTGTACCTGGCGTCGCGCGAAAGCAAACAGACAGCGCCGACGACGGTTACGTTCGAGTATGCCGACCAGGATGTGTCGGTGCGCAAGACTTTCGGTTTCGATGCCAGCTACATCGTGAACATCGAAACCAGTGTTACGTACAAAGGCAGTGCGGTCGCGGCGCTGCCGGCGTGGCCAGCGGGATTCGGCAGCCAGACCACACCCGCGTTCTACCAAGCCGCGTTCATCGACTACCAGTTCAATAAAGACATTGTGCGGCTGCCGATCCGGTGCGGCTTCTCGCTGTTCTCGAAGTGCAACGACATCAGCGGCGGCAAGACAATTACCGGCCCGTTCCACTGGGCAGGGCCGACGGACCAGTATTTCGCGGCGGTGTTCATCCCCGACGATCCGAACTCGGCAGCGATGGTGACGTTGCGCAACGCGATGTCGGTGCCACGCGATCCGGAGAAGGCAGACTCGAAAGAAGTGGTCAACGTGGACGTGCTCGGCGCCGCGGTCGGCAACCTGCGCGGTCCTACGATGGAACGCGTGTTCGCCGGTCCGAAGGAACTGGAGATTCTGCAAAAGATCCCGGTGCCGGGAATCGGCACGGACAACGACCTGAACGGGCTGGTGGATTTCGGATTTTTTGGGATCATCGCCAAGTTTCTTTTTCTGTGGCTGAAGTGGACTTACTATCACGTGGTGCCCAACTGGGGCTGGGCGATCGTGTTGCAGACGCTGATTGTCAGCCTGTTGCTGCTGCCGCTGCGGGTCACGCAGATGAAGTCGATGCTGAAGATGCAGCGCGTGGCACCACAGATCAAGGCGATCCAGGAGAAGTACAAGAAGTACAGTCTGCGCGATCCGCGCAAGGCGCCGATGAACGAGGAGATCAGCGCCCTCTATAAGAAGGAAGGCGTGAATCCCGCGGGCGGCTGCCTGCCCATGCTCATCCAGTTGCCGTTTCTTTGGGCGTATTACCAGATGTTGAGGATCGCGCTCGACTTGCGGCACGCACACTGGCTCTGGATCCACGATCTGTCGGCGGCGGATCCTCTATTCTTGTTGCCGATCTTCATGGTGGCCAGCATGCTCCTGGCGCAGAAGATGACGCCGCAAGTCGGCATGGATCCGGCACAGCAGAGAATGATGACTATCCTGATGCCGCTGATGATGGGCTTTTTCTTCTTCCGTCTGCCGGCAGGCCTGAATCTGTACTACGCGGAAGCCAACGTGATTCAGATGGCGCAGCAGGCAGTGATGAACCGGACTTCGCTGGGTCGCGAAATGCGCGAGATGATGGCGAAGAGGGCGCGGAAGAAGGATAAGTAGCTGTCCGCCGTCAGCTAACAGCTTTCAGCGGGTGGTAGATAGCGAAAGAGCACGAATCGAGTTTTGCATTGCGCCAAGATTCTTAGGGGAGCAAGAAAAACATCAAACCCTAATCGGCCCAGCTGAAAGCTGACGGCTGATAGCTGAGAGCTGAATTCCATGTCTATTCCCGACAAACTCGCTGCCGCAAAGAAGATCAACGAATTTTTGCAGGCCGTCGTGACCCATGGGGGCCTGCGTCTGAAGTACCGCATCGTTGTGGATCCGCCGCTGCCGGAGAACCGCGACTGGGAGAAACCCGAAATCCTGGTGGATTTTTCCGGGCCCGACTCGGCGCTGCTGCTCGACCGTGGCGGAGAACTGTTGCGGGCCCTGGAGTTGCTGGCGCTCGAGATGTTGCGGCTGCCTTCCGGCGAGCACGAGAAGATTTCGTTCGACTGCCAGAACCAGAGGTCGTTGCGCATCCAGGAACTCAGGACGGCTGCGACCGTGGCCGCCGATAAGGTGCGAAAGACGGGAACGCCGTACCAGTTCAGTCCAATGTCGTCGCGCGAGCGGCGGATTGTTCACCTCGCGTTGCGCGACGAGGCCGACTTGCGGACCGAGAGTGAGGGCGAGGGGATGCGGCGGTGTTTGGTGGTGTATCCCAAGGATTACAAAG
>DATDGW010000481.1:0-4321 GCA_036521895.1 Candidatus Sulfotelmatobacter sp.
GTATTGCAACCCAGCTTGTTCCGATTGTGCTGAGATTTCAGACCGTCGCCACCGCCATCAATTTCAAGACCGGAATTTTCAGCACCGCCAGTGGCAGCGCGACATCCGACCCCAGGGTCCCCGATACGGCCTGCTTTAGCGGCCGGGCCAATGTGCCCCTGAAGGTCATGGCGCAATCACCGGTCCTCAACGCCGCCGATTTCAACTTCGGCGGAACCGAGGTCGGCACGACCCAATACGGCGATGCCTTTCAGCGCTCCAACTTCTGGTCCCTGATCGACCGAAAGAACTATCACGCCGACTGGGGCGCCGGTCCACGTTTTACCGCCGGTCGTCATTACCGTCCCTGCAGCCAAAGGCTTGTCGATTCCCGCCAATCTTTTCGAGCCCGCTTTCTCGATGTGGCCCGGAAGGAATTGTCGATTTCACTTTTTTTTGAGGAGTCGGTCGTGACCGCACTGGACAGCCTTGCAGGAGTCAACCCCGGCACACTCCCGCTCTTCATGGTCTATAACACCGGCATGTCGTTCGGTGATCCCACGAATCTCGGCAACTGCTGTGCTGGAGGATTTCATTCCATCGTTCCCGTGGGACCGGTCATGTTCCAGACCTACGCTCCTTTCGATTTCGACGTCAGCGGTCTCTTCCTGCCAACTTTCAACGATACTGCGACCGCTTCCCATGAGGTGGCGGAGTGGATGAACGATCCTTACATCATCAACGACACTCCACCGTGGGGACACGTTGGCCAAGTGGCCGGTTGTCAGGGAAACCTCGAAGTCGGCGATCCGCTTTCTGGAAACTTAGCTCCAAGGATCTTCATGCCGAACGGCTACACCTATGACTTGCAGGAGCTGGTGTTCTTTTCTTGGTTCTTTGGAGCGCCTCCGCTGGGCCTCCACGGATGGTACTCCAATAATGGAACGTTCCTCACCGATGCCGGAGCGCCCTGCAAGTAAACCTCTGAGAAATTTGCCGGCGCCGCCCCTATTCTGGGGGCGGCTTTTTCATGCGGGCAGAGGGCGGACCAACGATCTCCAGTCAGGGTCCCGGATTCGCCATCTTCTGCCCGATCAGCACCGCGTCCTGCATCTGGCGATACAAGTCGCCGACCGCTCCGGGCGAATGCGACAGCAGAATGGTGTTGCTCCTGTCGTTGCTGCCTATCTCTTTCATCGTGTCTAGATACTGCGTGACCAGCACCAGCATCATCACATCTTTCGGCGTCGATCCCTCCACCGCCTTGGAGAACGCTTCCACCGAATCCTTCAGTCCCTCGATGATCGCCTTGCGCTGGTTGGCGATGCCCTGGCCCTGCAGCGCTTTGCTCTCCGCCTCGGCTTCGGCCTGCTTCACCTTCAAAATCTTCTCCGCTTCGCCGCGCGCCGTTGCCGCGACCTGCTCACGCTGCGCCGCATTGATCTCGTTCATGGCTGCCTTCACCTTGTCATCCGGCTGAATGTCGGTGACCAGAGCCTGGTCAATAGCGTAGCCGTATGTCTTCATCACGTCGTCGAGCCCCTGCTTGATCGCAACCGCGATGTCGGACTGCTGCAGAAACGCGTCGTCCAGATTCATCTTGGGCACGTGTCCGAGGATCACGTTGAACACGTACGACGAAATCTGCTGCCGCGGATTCGCCAGTTTGTAGAACGCCTCGTACACATGGTCAGGGATCACGTGATACTGCACCGACACCGGAATCTTCACGAACACGTTGTCTTTCGTTTTCGTCTCGACATCAAGCGCCAGTTGTTGCACCCGCAGATCAATGCGTCCCGCGATCTGGTCCAGCCAAGGCAGTTTGAAGTTGATGCCTGCGCTGGCCACGCGCTCGAACTTGCCCATGCGCTGCACCACCACGGCTTCCGCGGTGTGTACCTGGAAAAAGCCGCTCAGGATAGTCCCAAGCACGAAAATGCCAACGATCACGGCGATCATTAACGACATAACCTGCGTGCCCTCCATCAGTATCCTCCGCGAATCTCCGGTGCTTCTCTCATGATTCCCGCGCGGCAAATGGCTCGCACAAGAATCGCACGCATCATAACGTTTCGGGAGGGTTCTAACAACGACAGACGCGTCTCATGTAGCGCCGGCATCCTGCCGGCTGTCGCGAGAGCATCTTGCTCTCGCCGTCGGGGATCTAGACTGACCTAAACGTGGGGGCCGGACATACGAGCTTGCAGCCTTGTTTTCACATCGGGCCACTCGTTATCCAGCATGCTGAAGTAAACGGTATCGCGCACACGTCCCGTCCATGTGAGCGAGTGCCTGCGCAGCGTGCCTTCTTCTTTGGCGCCGATGCGCAGAATCGCATTGCGGGACTTGTGGTTGAGCGCATCCGTCTTCAATTCCACCCGCATGCACTTCCACACTTCAAAGGCGTGCCGCAACATCAGATATTTTGCTTCGGTGTTCACGCCCGTGCGCTGCCATGCGGGTGCGATCCACGTTGACCCGATCTCGACCCTGCGGTTGATGCGGTCAATGTTCATGAAGCGCGTGCTGCCGAGAACTCGGCCGGAACTTCGTTCCACCGTGGCCAACGCCACCGACTCTCCGCGCGCTTGCTCCTCAAAAGCCTTGTCAACGAGGCGATGGAAGTCCTCAAGCGTTTTCATGGAGTAGGGAATCCAGCGAAAGATGCCATCGAGATCGTTCTTCGCGACTTCCCAGAACAATTGCGCGTGCTCGCGGCGTACCGGTTCCAGCCGGACGACGGAACCTTCCAGCGTCAGGGGCACAACAATGTTCAGCGGACCGTTGTTCAGAAGACCAGTGTTCATGCGTTCCTTTCGCAGTGCGGCTTCTCATCATTATCTTGCATCTTGCGACCTTTTCAGGCATCTCTATTACGACGCAGATTTTTCAGTATTTTTGTGTTCCGGCGATTCTGTTCAATAATGATTGGCGTCGACTAGCGGTGTTGACCTGAAATGATCTCACACGTCCAACAGATGGCCATGCCGACAGCTACCCAGCAATGTTGTCAGGAGAACTCTTAGTGAAGGCGCAGTGTCTCCCGTTCTCCCACATCCCGCACACCACCCCGTTGTTCGCAGACTTTCTCGCATTTGCCCCTAAGGTACAGTCGTTCTATCCGAGGCCGCCGCATTTCTTAGAATGGCTGAAAGAAGAAGCTGCCAAGATCTGCTACGATCCGTCCCGTCGCGCACGCGTGGCGGCTATCCTCGAGCGCCAGAATAAGTCCTGGGACGCGTCCCCGAAAGCGCTCGCCAATCTGGATCGCCTGCGAAAAGGCGCTGCAGCGGTTGTCACCGGGCAGCAGGTTGGCCTATTCGGCGGACCGATGTTCGCCATCTACAAAGCACTGACCGCGGTCAAACTTGCGGAAGAAGCCACTGCCGCCGGAGTCGACGCCGTCCCGGTTTTCTGGCTGGCCACCTACGACCATGATCTGGCCGAGGTGAACCACGTTTTCATCCCGGGGCCAGACGGTGCTTTGCAGGCGCTCGCTACGACGAGCCACGACGTTCCCGGAGCCCCCGTCAGCGCCGTACGTCTTGGCGACGAGATCGTTCCCGTCGTCGAAGAAGCGGCGAAACTCCTCGGCGATTCCGAGGCGGCACACGTTCTGCGCGAGACCTACCGTCCCGGCGAAACTCTGGGCACCGCATTCGCCCGCTTCTACGCCCGCGTGTTTGCCGAGTGGGGAGTGATTCTGCTCGATGCCTCCGACGGCGAACTCGATCGTGCCGCGGAACCGATTTATCGTTCGGCTGTTGAGCGTGCTGAAGAGCTATCGGCCGCACTCCTGAAGCGTGGCGAAGCACTCGAAGCCGCGGGCTATCACCAACAGGTTAAAGTCACTTCCTCCTCGGTGTTGCTCTTCACGTTGCAGCACGGGGCGCGCACGCCGATTCATCGCCGCGACCATGGCGGCGCGACAGAATTCGTGATCGGCTCCGATGCCGGAGCCGAGAAGCTTTCGCCAGCCCAACTACTCGACCGCATCAGCGCGACTCCTGTTCAATTCAGCCCCAACGTCTTGCTGCGCCCCATCGTTGAGGATTACCTTTTGCCGACGCTGGCCTACACTGGAGGCGCTGCCGAAACCGCTTATTTTGCGCAGGCGGGAGCCGTCTATGAGGCTCTGCTCGGCCGCGTAACCCCGATCGTTCCGCGCTTCTCAGCCACCATCGTGGAACCGAAGATGCAGCGCCTGATCGAGCGCCATGGAATCAATTTGCCCGACGTATTCGCCGGACCCGAAGCGCTGCGCCGTCAACTGGCGGAGCGCGGTCTGCCCGAGGACCTGCAAGCGGCCTTCGACGCCGCAAGGAAGTCTCTGGATTCC
>DATDGW010000482.1:0-8660 GCA_036521895.1 Candidatus Sulfotelmatobacter sp.
TTGAACATCAGCTTCGCGTACGTGGAAGGTGAGTCGCTCTTGATGGGCATCAACGACATCGCGGTTTCGAGCGGTTCGGCCTGCACCTCGGCGACGCTGGAGCCATCCTATGTACTGAAGGCGCTAGGCACGGGCGACGACTTGGCGCACAGCTCGATTCGTTTCGGCATCGGACGCTTCAACACCGAGGCTGAAGTGGACTACGTTGCCGACCGCGTGATTGAAACCGTCGAGCGTCTGCGCGAGCTTTCTCCGCTCTACGAAATGGCCAAAGAAGGCATCAACCTGAAAGATGTGAAGTGGGCGGGAGAAGCGTCACACTAAAGCTTTGCAACCTTGAAACTTTGAATTTCGGAGCGTACACAAAATGTCATATAGCGACAAAGTGATCGATCACTACAACCACCCGCGCAACGTCGGCTCCATGGACAAGTCGAGCGCCGACGTGGGCACCGGCCTGGTCGGCGCGCCTGAGTGCGGCGACGTCATGAAGCTGCAGATCAAGGTCAATCGCGAAACCAACGTCATTGAAGACGCCAAGTTCAAGACCTTCGGCTGCGGCTCGGCCATCGCCTCGTCCTCGCTCGCCACGGAGTGGGTCAAGGGCAAGACCGTGGACGAAGCTCTCGCCATCAAGAACATGGACATCGTGAAGGAGCTTTCGCTTCCTCCGGTGAAGATCCATTGCTCGGTGCTGGCAGAGGATGCGATCCGCGCTGCCATTGGCGACTGGAAGAAGAAGCAAGAGCAGACCAGCCCTGTCGCCGCCGCGGCGAAATAGTGGCGAGCTTCGAGCTACGAGGGTTAGCTCGAAGCTCATGGCTGATTTATGACGACCGCGACCGAAGAAACCTCTAAGCCCGCCGCACCAGCCAAAGGCCTTCTCGTCACCGAGAAGGCCCTGGCCAAGGTGCGCAGCGCCATGGCGAAGGAAGGCATCTCCGCCGAGCAGGGCGGCCTGCGGCTCGGCGTGCAGGGCGGCGGCTGTTCGGGCCTGAGTTATAACGTCCGGTTCGACACGCAGCCGCGCGAGCGGGACCGCATCTTCCAGTTCAGCGACATCCGGGTCTTCGTCGACCCGAAGTCGTTCATTTACCTGAACGGCATGACCCTGGACTATCAGGAAACGCTGATGCAACAGGGCTTCGTATTCGTGAATCCCCAGGCATCGAAGTCGTGCGGCTGTGGAACTTCGTTCTCCGCCTGATGCCCGTGTGGCGCGGGCACTCCTGCCCGCGGAACCTGGTCACGCGGGACCGCCTGCCAGATCCAGCGCCATTGTCTCTGAGCGGTCTTTGTAGGCTGTTTGAGGAAACGGAATGATCAAGTCTGCACTTACCACGATCGGCGCCAAACCCCTGCCGGAGGACACCCACTCTTGCTGGTCGTGCGGATCCATGCGCGCCGCCCACTTCTGCGAATCCTGCGGTAAGGTACAGCCTCCGGTTCCGGTCGACTATTTCACGTTCTTCGGCCTGCCACCCAAGCTCAAGGTGGATGTCCCGGCCCTCGAGAAAAGCTTCTACGAATTGAGCCGAAGACTTCATCCCGACTTGAACGCCCGCGCCGGAAGCCAGGAACAAGAATGGAGCCTGGAACAAAGCTCCTTGCTCAACGATGCCTATCGCACGCTGCGCGATCCGATCAAGCGCACGGAATATCTCCTGCATCTCGAAGGCGTGGAGTTGGAAGAGCAATCCAAAAGCGCCACCGAGCAAGCTCGCGCTGCCGGAACGGCGAAGAAGCAGATTGTCCCGCCGGATTTGCTCGAAGAAGTCTTCGAGTTGAACCTGCAGCTTGAAGAACTGCGCCTGCACCAGAAGACGGGCGACGGCGATCCGGCATTAATTGCAGAAATCGGGAAGCAGAAGACGTCTCTCGAAGCCAAGCACGCAGCGCTCTTGCAAGAACTGCAAACCACTTGGAAGGTGTGGGACGAGGTGGTCGATCGCGGCCACGCCGCCCCCGAAGAGCGCGCGAAAGTAACCAACAAGATGGTAGATGTGCTGAACCGCCGCAACTACATCCGCAACCTGGTCAGAGATGTGAATGCAGCGTTAGAGGAGTAGCCACGAAGAGATGGCATCGGATCGCATTGTCGGCATTGACCTGGGTACCACCAACTCTCTGGTGGCATTCATGCAAGGGGAAAACCCTGTCGTGATCCCCGGCGACGACGGCTTGAACCTGCTGCCTTCGGTGGTCGCGCTCGATGCCAACAATCAACCGGTTGTCGGCAACGCCGCCCGCAACTCCCTGATCGCGACTCCGGAACGCGCCGTCTACTCGATCAAACGCCTGATGGGACGCGGCGTGGAAGATATTCAGGAAGAGTTGAAACTGTTCCCCTTCCGCCTCGCCGACGATCTGCAAGCCGGGGAAGTCCTGCGCATCACGCTGGGCGACAAGACGTTTACTCCGCCCGAAATCTCGGCGCTGATTCTTCGCCAGCTCAAGCGCAGCGCCGAGCGCTTTTTCGGCGGCCCGGTCACGAAGGCGGTCATAACGGTTCCGGCCTACTTCAATGACGCTCAGCGGCAAGCCACGAAAGATGCAGGGCGCATCGCGGGGCTCGAAGTCCTTCGCCTGGTCAACGAGCCAACCGCCGCGTCCCTGGCCTATGGCCTCGACAAGAAACAGAACGGCATCGTTGCGGTTTACGACCTCGGCGGCGGCACGTTCGATATCTCGATCCTCAAGCTGCATGACGGGATCTTCGAAGTCATCGCCACCAATGGTGACACGCACTTGGGCGGCGACGACATCGACAACCTGCTCATCACGATTGCGCTCGACGACATTCGCGGCGATCTCGGCCTCGACTTGCGCCGCAATGCCGAAGCCGTACAGGCAATCCGCAAGGCCGTCATCGAGGCGAAGATCGCGCTCTCTTCTCAGCCTTCAGTCAAGCTCGGCCTCGAACTCCCCGGCGGCAAGCGCTACCAGCGCGAAATTACCCGCGAGCAATACGAGCAACTGATTCAGCCGGTCATCGACCGCACCGTGGGCCCGTGCCAGCAGGCGATGAAAGACGCGGGGCTCAAGCCCGAACAGATTGATGAGGTCGTGCTCGTCGGCGGCTCAACGCGCATCCCGAAGGTTCGCGCTTTGGTGCAGGAGCGGTTCCATCGCGAACCGCACATCGACCTGAACCCGGATGAAGTGGTCGCTCTCGGAGCCGCCGTGCAGGCCAACATCCTTGGCGGCGGGTCCGAAGCCACGGAGAACATGCTGCTGCTGGATGTCACTCCTCTGTCGCTCGGCATCGAAGTCGCCGGCGGAGTCACCGACAAGATCATCCTGCGCAACTCGACCATCCCGGCATCGGCCACACAGTTCTACACCACGCAGATCGACGGCCAGACCAACGTCGCGATCCACGTGCTGCAAGGCGAGCGCGAACTGGCCAAGGACTGCCGCTCTCTGGCGCGCTTCGATCTCAAAGGGATTCCGTCCATGGCGGCTGGCATTCCGCGGGTCGAGGTGAAGTTCCTGATCGATGCCAATGGCATCTTGCATGTTTCTGCGCGTGAGCAACGCAGCGGCAAAGAGGCTGAGATCCAGGTTCAGCCCAGCTACGGTCTGACCGACGAGCAGGTCGAAGGTATGATCCTCGATTCGTTTGACAACGCCGAAGAGGATTTCCGGCAACGGCAGTTGATCGAAGCGCGGGCCGAAGCTTCGACCATCCTTAGCGCGCTTGAAAAAGGCAAGCAGAGCGCGGCCTGGGGGCAGCTCACCCCCGGCGAAAAGAAGCAGATCGCGAAGATGGAAAAAGCCCTGGTCGCGGTGAATGCCGAAGAAGACTATCACGCGATCCGCAAAGCCATTGACGCGCTCAATCAAGGCACGATGCGCCTGGCCGAATTGATGATGGACACCGCCGTATCATCGGCGCTGAAAGGCAAGAACATGGACGAGACGGATCTGGGCGAAGGCCCGACCGCCCCGCACCCCATGGCAAAAGCAGAATTTGAGTAGCGGAGCCGGCGTCTCGCCGGCGGTCGCGAGGGCGTCTCGCCCACGCATTGAGGACTGAGGAGCAAGTATGTCAGACGAAAAGACGCAAGGAGCAGGCACGTTGACCGCAGAAGCCCCCGGCGAAAACACAGTGCAGGTCACCTTCCTGCCCGAGGGCAAGACGGTCCAATTCGAAAACGGCAAGTTGCCCTACGAAGACCACGGCAAGGAGCAATCCCTGCTCGACGTGGCTCTGAACTTCGGCATCACGCTTGACCACGCCTGCGGTGGCAATTGCGCCTGCACCACCTGCCATATCTGGGTGAAGGAAGGCGCCGAGAATCTCTCGTCCATGGACGACGACGAGGCCGACCGATTGGACATGGCCGCCGATCTCCAGTTAAACTCGCGTCTCGGCTGCCAGGCACAGATCACCAAACCCGGCAAAGTGGTTGTCGAGATTCCCGCGTGGAATCGCAATTACGTCTCTGAGGAGCACTGAGGATGGCGAAGAAACTTACCTGGGACGATGCAGAGGACATCGGCATTCTGCTTTCTGAGACGCACCCCACACTCGACCCGCTCACCGTGCGCTTCACTGACCTGCACCGCTACGTCACAGCGTTGCCGGACTTTGTCGGCGATCCCCAAGCTTCAAACGAAGGCAAGCTGGAAGCGATCCAGATGGCTTGGAACGACGAAGTGCAAGATCGCACGCAAGGCTGACCGCACGCACGCCGACGTACTTCATCGAGCTGGCGTCATCCTGACCGGAGCCGCTCTTCCGGCGAAGGGAAGGATCTCGCGCGTAGGACCACCACGCTATTTCCCCGCCTCCGCCAGCTTCTGGTAGAAGTTCTGCAGAGTGTAGAACGCCATCTTGCGCTGCCCCCGACTCGAGATGAGTCCCTTGCGATTGTGATAGTCCTGCACGCCGGGAAGCATGCGCGCCGGAGAGCGGAAGTCCATCAACACCCACGGACTCAGCCCGGCCAGGTTCGGCATGCGCCCGATCATGCCCAACTGGTGTTGGTACAAGCGCTGCTGATACTCCTCGGTCCAGATTTCATCCGCATCGCCGTGTCGCCCGTACAGCGCCCCGCCGCCGAATTCGCTGACGATCAGCGGCTTGTTCCAGGTCGATCTCCACTGCATCTTGTCTGCATCTTCCACGCGCCCCCAGTACCAGCCTAAGTATTCGTTGATGCTGAGAACATCCAGCATTTCGCCCAACGGATCGCTGATGGTACGCACGTCTGCACTGGTATCATCGACGTGGTTCATCGCCGAAGTGATCAGCCGGGTGGAATCGAGTTCGCGCGCCTCCTGCGCGAGTGCCTTCAAGAATGTCAGCCTCTCCGGCTTTATCGGAGTTTCATTGGACAGCGACCATAGAATGACCGCCGCGCGGTTATGATCACGCGCAATCTCATCGCGCAATTGCGCCTCCGCATTCGCCAGCGTCGCAGGATTCGACCAGTCGATGTCCCAATAAACCGGGATTTCCGACCACACCAACAAACCCATGCGGTCGGCCAGACGAACCTCATTCTCGTTATGCGGATAATGGGCGAGGCGAACAAAATTGCATCCCAGATCTTTCACCCACCCCAACAGGGTCTGCGCATCTTCGGGGCTGAAGGCGCGCCCCTCGCGAAAAGGCGCTTCCTCGTGCATCGAAATGCCGCGCAGGAAAATGGGCCGGCCATTCAGCAGGATGTTGGCACCCTGCACTTCGATGTTGCGAAACCCAATCTGATCGTGGACGGTGTCATCGCCGCTCTTGACGACCACGTCGTAAAGCTTCGGATGCGCGGGAGACCACAGTTCCAGCTTGGCCGTAAAGTGAAAACTCGCGCGGCCCGCTGCATCGGCGGTCATCGTTTCGCGAACGCCAGCCTGCGGAATCTCCAACGTGATCTTCTGCGCAGACGGCGTGCCGTTCAACTGCACCCATCCTGCAATTTCGTCTTGCGAGCCCCGCGCCAGTTGCACGGAATAATCCTGAACGAACACCGCAGGCACTTCGACCAGCATCACATCGCGCGTTATGCCCCCATAGCTCCACCAGTCGAACTTCAAGGCAGGCACGGCATCGGCGCGCCGCGCATTGCTCACCTCGACGATCAGAAAGTTGTCGCCGTCGCGCAGAATTGACGTTGCCTCGAAATTGAACGCCGTGAATCCACCTTCATGCTCCCCCAGCTTCTCTCCATTCAGGTAAACGGCGGACTGGTAATTGGCGGCGCCAAAGTGGACAAAGACGCGGGTGTTCGCCCGCTTGTGATAGATGAACTCGCTCCGGTACCACACCGGCCCTTCATAGAACATCAGCGATTCGCGCTGGGTATTCCAGTCTCCGGGAACATTCATCACGGGGGACGCGTCGAAGCTGTATTCGACGCGCTCGCTGTTGTTGCGCGGCTTTTCGTTGCGAAAGAAACTCGACTTGCCGTTATCGAACGGGTCCACGATGGCCCGCCACGCGCCGTCGAGATTGATCGTCGTCCGTCCGGGCACATTCCCAATCAGAGTGGAAGGAGCAGGAGAAGCGAAGGCCCATCCCGCAAGCAGCAGCACCAGCAAGCAGAGTTTCATGAGGAACCTCAAAACCGGCCATACTAGTGGTCAAGAGGAGGAGACGTCAATGAACTGGCGCACACCGCAGAGACTGTCCATTCGCAAAACTTTTACAACTTCGTGACAAACTGCCGCAGACGGCCGCCTATCCTGTCTGCATCGAAGAGCCCGTGACGATTCACAGCCCTTCACTCTCTCTAAGGCCCAATTGCGAAGGGCACGGCATCACGCCGCGCCCTTCATTTTTTTTTGCGCCCTTTCGTGAACCCGCGAATTGCGCCTAGCCCACCGAAACCGGTGCCGGCTCTTCCACGTTCGCCTCGCGCAGGAACTTCGCCGCCTCTTCCGGCGGGGTCGGATTGATATAGAAGCCAGTCCCCCATTCGAATCCAGCCGTCTTGGTCAGCTTGGGCATGAACTCAATGTGCCAGTGATAGTGGTCGTTCGTAGGATCCTGCACCGGTGAGGTGTGGATCACCAGGTTGTAGGGCGGGTTGTCGAGCACCCGGTCAGCCCGGCCGAGCAGATCCTTCAGCGCCCGGGCCAGGTTCTCGAACATGTGCGACGACGAGTTCTCAAACGCCGATTCATGCTGCTTGGGTAGAATCCACGTCTCAAACGGAAAGCGCGGAGCATACGGCGCCAGCGTCAGAAAGTTTTCGTTCTCCGCCACCACCCGCGTGCCACCGTCCATCTCCTGCCGGATGATGTCGCAGAACACGCAGCGTTCCTTGTACAGGAAATATTGCTTGGCGCCTTCCAACTCCTGCACTACGTTGATGGGGAGAATAGGCAGCGCAATGAGTTGGGAATGCGCGTGCTCCAAAGACGCGCCCGCCGCTTCCCCGTGATTCTTGAAGATCAGGATGTACTTGAACCGGCGATCCTTCTTCAGATCAAGGATGCGGTCGCGGAACGTCCACAGCACATCTTCAATCCTCTTCGGCGGCAGCGTCGCGAGGCTCGCCGTGTGATCGGGCGTCTCAATGATGACTTCGTGCGCCCCGATCCCGTTCATGCGGTCGAACATACCCTCGGCTTGGCGGTTCAGCGTCCCTTCGATTCCAAGGGCCGGAAACTTGTTGGGCACCACGCGGACGGTCCATCCCGGAGTGTCCCGTTGCGGCGCCGGGCCGTCATTCGGGTTGGGACGGTACGCTTGGATCTCGGGCGGCGTCTTGCTCTCGTTCCCATAGCAGAAGGGACAGAATCCCCCCTTGATCTTCATATTTTCGCGGACAAAATCGGTTGGGCGTTTGGCCCGGTCCGTCGAAATAATCACCCAACGGCCAACAATCGGATCTTTTCTTAGCTCAGGCAATTACTAATCCTTTCAGCGGGGTCGCGCGAACCTAAATATCTTACGCCGTCAAGGAAGCGTTGCGAAACACTTCGATCTGCGGGCGGGAACTGAGATTTGCATAGTATACCCTTACAATATCGAATCTCTACTGGCAGGTAGGTGGCATAGGTGGCATCCGCCTCGGGTATTCCCTCGCCACCCTGGCCCCCTCGCGCCGTTTGCGCCGGTCCACGTCCGCCTCAGCAGTTTTCACGTCGCGCGAGGTCCGCGTCTTAACTCAATGAAGCAAAGAACATCCGCATCCCAACCGATCAGATCGATTTCCCCTCGACACTGCGGCGAGCGAAAATTGCGCGCCAACATTACCGAACCCAGCTTCCGCAGGTAGAGGAACGCTTCCTCTTCCCCGAGAATCCCGCTAGGTTGAGGCTGAGGTCGCGAGCCCGTCTGCAAGATCTGGTGAGAGACCCAATCTAGGCTATGAATGATCGATTGGGTGAGAACGGTCGGGAGCATGGCGAGTCAACTTCAATGTAGCGGCAGAAGTCGCGCTTGGCATGGGACTCGCCTCACAGATCCGCGAAATTGACGTTGGGCCGTTCCGAGACGGGGGAAAACGACGCCCCAAAGAAAAAACAAGGCCCGCGGACAAAGCCGAGAGCCCGGTCGCTATCCTCCCCCCAAGAAGGCAGCAACAAAATTCAATTTTTCGAGACTTGCACAGCGCAGCCTCTCGCGCGTACTCTCGCCGACGTTCCGGGCCGACGTCAATTCACGCCTCCTGCAAACGTGGTTCACGCGCTAAGTCCATTATTTC
>DATDGW010000483.1:0-1945 GCA_036521895.1 Candidatus Sulfotelmatobacter sp.
ACGCGGGCTGCCATTGGTAGCTGGGGTAATCAGGCGATAGCGCTCAAAATCTCTAGCCGGTTGTATCTCTTGCATCTCCCAGACGGTCTGCCGTAGTTCAATGCTGCGGCATGGGAGGCCGTCGCTATGGGCAAACCGAGAGTCAAGCCGAACTATCGTCGCCGAGTGCTCCACCTGCCAGACTTGGATCATTGTAAAACGGCCGTTCTCCATAGCCTCGGCTCGCCAGCTTCGCGCCGAGTCTACGAGTACGCCATCGACCAGTTCATCGCCTGGTACTGCTCCGAGCCTCGGCTGGCCTTCAACCGCATCGTCGTCGTGCGCTATCGCATGTACCTGGAATCGCGGCATCTGGCCGCCAACACCATCAACCAGCAGCTTGCAGCTGTGCGTCGCCTGGCTCACGAAGCCGCCGACGCTGGCTTGCTGAGTCCCGAGTTGGCCGCTGGCATTAGCCGTGTCAAGGGAGTCAAGCAGCTCGGATTCCGGTCCGGTAATTGGTTGAGCGCGGAGCAGAGTTCGGAAGTGCTCAAGCATGCGGGGGGAGACACTATGCGCGCCAAGCGCGATTATGCGATGTTGGCGATGCTGTTCGGTTGTGGCTTTCGCAGGTCGGAACTGGTGGGTTTGGACTTGGACGACATCCAGATGCGCCAAGGACACTGGGCCGTGGTTGATCTGATTGGCAAAGGTGGCCACATTCGCACGGTGCCCATTCCGAACTGGGTGAAAGCGGCTCTCGATCAATGGACACGAGCCGCTGGGGTTTATGAGGGCAAAATCTTTCGAGCGGTCGCCAGAAGGGGAAAGGTGTGGGGCAGCGGCCTCTCGCAGAACGTGGTCTGGTACGTGGTCAGAACCTGCTGCGAGAGAGCAGGCTTGGAGCACATCGCACCGCACGACCTGCGGCGGACCTGCGCGAAGCTGTGCCACGATCGCGGTGGTGAGCTAGAGCAGATTCAGTTCTTGCTCGGGCATGCATCGGTGCAGACCACGGAACGCTATCTCGGCTGCAAACAGAATCTCGGGCATCCAGTGAACGACCTTTTCGACCTCAGAACGGATGGGCAACAGCAGGCGAAACATGTGGAATCTGTCCCGGCGGACGGAGCCAGCGAAGCTGTAGAAAAGGCATTCGGGCAAGGCATAGAATGCGGCCATGGAGGATCGGAACATGAGCAGCCCATTTGCGACCCCGAACACGTATCCCTACCAGAACGAACCGACGTGGTCGAAATCGGAAAAAGCCATCGCCCGCAGAGCTTTCGACGCTGCCCTGAAGCGGGAACTTCAGGACGTCATGCGGAAAACAAAGCAGATGGCGAACCAGACCAAGGAACTCGCGGACGTCTGGGAGTTGGAACATTACCTGACCGAACGCCGTAAAGAGATCGACCGCAAGTACGACTATCGGTCTTCGCAACTGACGCAGGTGTTTGGGAGACTCTTGTACGAAAAGCGACTCGAGGAGGAAGAGTTGGGCGGATTGCGGGAGGACAAGGTGAAGTCGATCCGTTCTTTCGCCAAATTCTTGGCGGAGGATACGGCCGCTTGATGAGGCTCGAAACTCGCGCGGAAGTGTATGCCATCAAAGTGACCCTCCTCGGCACAAGCCCGCCGGTCTGGAGGCGCATTTTAGTTCCTCGTGAGATTACCCTTCGCAGTCTGCACCGGACCTTGCAGACGGTGATGGGGTGGACCAATTCCCACCTTCATCAATTTGTTTGCCAGAGACCAAGGTTATCTGACCCGGGGTCTAGAGTTGGGAGCAAGATCGCAGATGAGAACCGAACTAAGCTCGGGACATTGATCGGGACTGTGGGAGCGAAGTTATTGTACGAGTATGATTTCGGAGACGGCTGGCAGCACGAGCTTCTTCTTGAAGAAGTCTTGCTTGGAGACGAAACGTTTAGAATTAGAGGCCGACGCCTAAACGCACTCATTT
>DATDGW010000484.1:0-8728 GCA_036521895.1 Candidatus Sulfotelmatobacter sp.
CCACAGCCCGAGCAAACCAGTTTCCGGTTTCCACGTTTGCGCCGAACCCACAGCTTCAGCGTTTTTGCTGATTCGTTGATTTCGTATTGGTAGACCCCATATCCCGGCCACCCCAGTACTTTGGTCCAGTCCGACTCTCTCATCCTGTCGAGTGTAGCCAGAGTTCCCCAAAATCAAAATGCCCATTAAATCAGGAGGTGTTACAGATTCCTGCTCAGAGCCGCAAAAACCGACTAGCCGCTATCCGCATACATCGCGTTTCGCAGGTTGAGAGGCTCACGACCTCGCGGCAGAGGCTGCTAAAATCCCCGATGCCCAACCTCTCACCCCTGCGGAAATCGGCTCTCAGCGCCCTACGATGCCTGATGTTTTGCGCGCCATTGGTGCTGCTGGCACTGAGCTATGGTGCGACGCCTTCGGATCTTCCAGTACTGCCCGCCGGGATCGGTCACACGACGCTTGGGGCATCGAAATCACGGTTCACAGTTTTTCCCGTTCCGGTGATTCACCTGATTCACGGCCTTATGGCAGCGATCATGCTCTCGCCAGCATCTGTTTTCGGCAACATCCAGCGGCGAATTTCCTACTCGAACATGTTCTCCACGTGTCTGTTTACCATTGCACTCAAATCGGATTTCGAAGGCCTGGAGTTTTTTGGGCGGCCGCGTCACCAGCACTCCTGCCCTATGCAAGGTGGATTGCTCTTGGCACGATGACGTGGGTGTTGGTCGGCCTTGGTTTGGCGACCGGAAGGTGCCGCTCCCTTGGCCCGAGTTGCACTTGAAGATGCGAGATAAGATTTTTCTGTCTGGCGTATTCGCCGTGTACGTCGCAATTGTGGTCGCGACTTTAGCTGTTGGCATCGATTGCATTCCTAACTTAACTTAGTAATTGCTTTTGGCTCCGGTCCGGGCACTTATAGACTCAAACACGAATGAATCTTCCAATGGAGAAACCGCAGTGACAAAAGACGAAGCTTGGAGTCTGGCCAACGATTGGGTCGCGGCGTGGAACGCCCATGACTTGGATCGGATCATGACTCACTATGACGATGCGGTCGAATTGACCTCGCCAGTTGCCGCCCAGCTGTTAGGTACACCCAATGGAAAGGTGGTGGGAAAGGCAGACTTGAGAGCCTATTTTCGACGAGGACTGGAAGCCTACCCGGAACTCCAGTTCCGCCTTGAGAACGTGCTGTGGGGTGTAAACAGCGTCGTGCTCTATTACACAAACCAAAAGGGAACTCGCACCGCCGAGTTCATGGAGTTGTCGTCGATTGGGAAGGTGGCAAAAGTTGTTGCGCACTACAGTGCGTAGAGAGTCACGAACCCCGGCCGCCGACCATTTGGTCACCGATCCCGAAGGCACCGTTGAAAAAATCGCTGTGGCCCTCTCGACTTGAACCTACAGTTCCGCAACCTGGCTGCCAAGGCTGTTAAAATCCCGCCGATGCCCAAACTTTCCCCCGCCGCCCGCGCTCGCAAAATCAAGCTCCTCCTATTCGACGTCGACGGCGTCCTCACCGACGGGAAACTCTTCATCTTCCCCGCCCCGGCCGGCATGCAGCAAAGCGCCCTCGATCAAAGAACGCAACAGCAATCCGCGCAGCACGCCGGTCAAGGCGGATTCGGCTTCCAGAGCCATTCTCTGATCGAAGCCAAAGGTTTCCACGCCCACGACGGCACCTCGATCTCCCTCGCGCGTCTCGCCGACATCAAGACCGGACTCATCACCAAGCGCATCTCCGAGACTGTCGCCCTCCGCGCCCGCGACCTGAAACTCGAATACGTCCGCCAGGGAATCCACGACAAGCGCACATGCTTTGAAGAAGTAGTAAGAGAAGCAGGAATCAAACCGGAAGAAGCCGCCTTCGTCGGCGACGACGTCATCGACCTCCCCGCGATGCGCGCCGCAGGCCTGGCCATCGCCGTAAGAAATGCCCGCGTCGAAGTAAAACGCGAAGCGCACTACACCACGCCCAACGCCGGCGGCGACGGCGCACTGCGTGACGCCGTGGAGTTCATCCTCAAAGCTCAGGGCAAATGGAAGAAAATCCTGGAAGACTACATCGGCGAGAGAAGCCCGAAAGGCAGGCGTCAGCTGTCAGCTATCAGCGCTCAGCAAGAACGAAAGTCCCGCTGACGGAAGCTGCGACCGCACGCCCTTGGGCTGCTGGCAAGAAACGCGAAGTGAATTCGCCTTACTGACAGCTGAGAGCTGACAGCTAAAGAAAAAACCCACCGGATGCTTGCTTGGGGCGTGCTCGGGTCAGCATCCGATGGGCTACCGTTTCTCCTTACTCACCCTGTTGTTTTCAGGAGTATGTAGGAAAATTAAACACCGGAACCCGCATAAGTTCCGTCTATTTTTGTAAATCTTTGTAAAATCTCAGCCGCACGAATTAGGGAAAAAAATTCGCGGTGCCCCCTGCACTACCGCACCGCATACAAATTTCCATCTGCGCTCCCCACATACACCACTTCGCCCGACACCACCGGAGACGACAGAATCGCACCCATACTCATCGTCCGGTCCACGCCTGCGACCATGTCATCATAGAAGTCAGAGTGATAGATGGCCTCTTCGTTCGGCGTTCCATCCGCCTTCGTATATTCGGGCCCGTGCGTCTTCATCCCCTCGGTTTCAAAACTCCAACCCAGCTTGAACCCGCCCAAATCCACCGCCACTAGCTTTCCCTGCGTCGATCCGACATACAACATCCCGCCTACAATCGCCGGCGACGAATACAAGTACCAATGATTCAACCCCAAAGAACGCAACCCCGCGCCCGATTTTGCATCGACCTCGTACACCAGACTTGAGTCCGAAGTTGCGAAATACACTTTCCCGTCTGTCACCGCCGGCGACGCCACCACCCACGAACCATCAGTCCCAAACGCCCACTTCTTCGCTCCGGTCTTCTCATCCAGCGCGTAGAGATGCGAATCGCGACATCCGAAATAAACCATGCCATCCGCCACCGCCGCCGACGACTGAATTCCCACTTGATTGTGCGTATCCGGATCCTCCCCCGTCTTGAACCGCCACTTCTCCCGCCCCGTCGCCGCATCCAGCGCGTAGAAATAACTGTCCCAACTCCCCAGAAACACTGTGCCATCTGCAATCGCCGGCGACGCATGCACCACATCCCCGGTTTTGAATTTCCAGTTCAGCGCACCCGACGCCGCGCTCAGCGAGTAAATGTTCCCATCGCCGCTGCCGACGTACACCGATCCCTTCCACACCACCGGCGACGAGAGATAGCAGTCAAACGGATCCGGCATGGTCTCGCTCACCGGCTGCACGCCATGCAGATGCTTCGCTGCGAACCGTCTCTCGCCTCCCGTCTGAAACTTCCACTTCAACACTCCCGTCGAAGCATCCACCGCATAAACATTCCCATCGTACGCGCCGAAGTAGACGACCTTGCCCGCCACTGCGGGAGTCGATGGAATCCGGCTTTTCGCATCGAACTTCCACTGCAGCGCGCCCGAGTCAGCATTCACCGCATAAAGATTCCCATCGGTGCTGCCGAAATAGACCTTTCCATCGGACACCGCGGCCGATCCAATCACCATTCCGCCCGTGTGAAACTTCCACTTGAGGCCGCCGAATTGGGCCAGCCCGGCCCCCTCATAGACCCCGCTATGCGCCGGATTTCCTCGAAACATCCAGGGATCTTCCCCCAGCGAAGGCGAGCACCCGCAGAAAAAAAGCAGAAAAACAAAGCCGCACGCACGCATCCCGAGAATCCGCATAGTGAGTTGAGTCCTCGCCCATTAGACGCCACAGGGCAGATTACGTGAGAAATGCCGTGCAGGATTTCGCTACGAGCTTGAAAATGAGATCTAGCGGAGAGCGATGAAACCGAAGACCTGAACACTCCAGCCGCGAAGCGGCGGCATCTGAAAGCCCGGCACGGAAGGTGCCGGGGGAAGAGTCAGAAAAATCAACCGAGTCCCGAAAGGACGGCACCGATTTCTGCCTCGATGCCACGCGCCGGACGCGCGCACCCGCTTCCGAAACCGGCCGCCACGAACTCTGAATTCCTACAACACCGGTGGCTTCGCCGCCACCAACTCCGCAAACCGCTTATCCTTCCGCACCTCGGCGAATTCCGCATCCTTGTACACGTTGTTAAAGTCCTTGTAGCCCTCTTCCAGCGCCTTCCTCAAATACTCCAGCGACCGGTCCGAGTAACCCATCTTCGCGTAGAGCTTCGCGACCGTGAAGTCGTAGCGCGCCCGGTCTCCCGGGCTGGGCAACTGCGCCTGCACCCCACCGCGCGACGTCCGCTCGAATACGTCGGGATCAATCGCCACCGCGCGCTCGTAGGCCAGCACCGCCGGATCGAATTCCTTCTTCGCAAACAGCGCCGCTCCCAGATTGCTGTAGAACGACGCCGATGAACCGTCGATCGCGATCGCTCTCTGGTAGTCCTTCACCGCCGCGCCAAATTTCTGCACTTCGTAGAACACGACGCCGCGATTGTTGTAGGCATCGGCAAACTTGCGGTCGTACTTGATCGACTGATCAAAAGCCTTCTTCGCCTCACGATAGCGCTGCATCATCAACTCCGTAATACCCACCTTATTCAGCAGGCTCGCCGAGTTCGGCTTCTTCGCCATCGCCGCACGATAGTAGTCGAGCGCGTCCAGATAAAGTTTCACCGCCCGCAACTGGTCCGCCCGCGCCTCCAGATCGGCCGCCGTCGCGTCCGGCGCCGGAGGATCGATCGTCCGCAGCAGCGGCGGTTTAATCTGCACTTGTTCGGCGTGAGAAGCCTGCCCCCAAGACACACTCAACAGGGCGCAGACGCAAATGGTGAGAAGCGAGACGGAAACCGGCAAGAACCTCGAGCGGGACGACATCGGCCACCCCCAGCTAGTGGACCCATTCTGGCACAGTTTTGGGCAGCCGGCGAAGATTTTGTGACGAAACCGGGGTCTTAGCCTACGACCTAACACCTAAGACCCAGCGCCCTTAATGCGGCGCCGCCTGCCCGCTATCTGCTGGTTTAGACACCGGAGCCGCCGTTTTATCATCCTTAAAAATGCCCGCAATCTTGCCGAACAACCCCTTCTTCTTCTTAGGGTCTTGAGGATTATTCGGATCCTGCCCGTTCGCCGCCTCGGCCCCCGCCCGCTGCGGCTGAACAGCCTTATCCCCGCCAAACATGCGCGAGAAGAACCCCTTCATCCCCTCTTGCGCGTCGCAGGTGTCGCGCGGCTCCGTCCCCGCCACAAACGCGGAAACATAATCATCCGGACAAGTTGGCGTGGCCAGCCGGTTCGTCGCCTTGTCCAACTGCACGTCCACCACGCCCGTCGGTTGCTGGAATGCCCTCATATCGCCGTACTGCGGCAGCGCCGCCGCCTTCTTCATGAACTCCGTCCATATCGGAGCCGCCGTCATCGCACCGCTCAGCCGCAAGTCGCTGTAGTCGTCGTATCCCACCCACACAATGCACAGCAGGTTCGAGGTGTATCCCGCGAACCACCCGTCGTGCGAACTGCCCGTTTTGCCCGCAGCCGGCAGAGTAAACCCCCGCAGCCGGACCGCCGTATATCCCAGCCCGTTATTAATTACGCCCTCCATCATGTTGGTCATGACGTAGGCAACTCGCGGATCGAGTACCGGCCGCTGGTCCGTCGTGTAATTCGCAATCACATCGCCTTTGCCATTGCGCACCGAGCGCAGCAGAATCGGCGACAGACGAATCCCGTTATTCGCAAACGACGTGTACGCGCCCGTCATGTCCAGCGGTGACGCATCGTACGATCCCAGCGCCATCGCCGGAGTCGCCTTCACCGACGTAATCCCCGCCGACTTCGCCAGGTCCGCCACCTTATCGTAGCCCACCTGCTCCGCCACCTTCACCGTCGCATTGTTTAGCGACATCGCCAGCGCGTACCGTAGCGATACATCGCCGTGATACTCCTCTTTGTAATTGCGCGGCTCGTAAATCTGATCGCCGTAGGCGAAGCTCGACGGCGCATCCGTCACCACCGACGCCGGAGTCAGCACCGTCTGCGATCCATCCAGCGCCGTATTCATCGCCGCTGCATAGACGAACGGTTTGAAGATCGATCCCGTGGGCCGCTTCGCCACCGCATGGTTCAACTGGCTCCAGCCATAGTCCCGGCCTCCCACCAGCGCCAGCACCGAGCCGGTATGGGGATCGAGCACCACCATCGCCACCTGAGCCTGCGGACCCGGCGCAACCGTCGTCTCAAACTTTTTCCCGACCTTCACTTTCTTCGTCCGCAGCTTCTTGACCTGATCATCCACCAACTTGATGCCCATTTCCACCGACTGCGCTGCCGCCTTCTGCAGGTCCGGATCGAGCGTCGTATAAATCCGGTACGACTGGTCGTTCAACTCGTTCTCGTTGAACTTCGTGATCAGTTGATCCCGAACCATATCCACAAAATATGGCGCGTCGCTCGACTCGACATTGGGTGGGGCCAGCTTCAGCGGGACAGCTTTAGCCTTATCCGCCTGCTCCCGCGTGATCGCGCGCGTTTCGACCATCGCGTCCAGCACCAGGTTGCGGCGCTCCAGCGCGCGCTCAGGATGGCGGTAAGGCGAGAGCCGGCTCGGTCCCTGAATGATTCCCGCCAGCAGCGCGGCCTCGGGCAAAGCAATGTCTTTCAGCTCCTTGTTGAAATATGCCTTCGACGCCTCCGCGAATCCGCCGATTCCGAAGGACCCTCGCTGCCCGAGGTTCACCCAATTCGCATAGAACTCGAAGATCTGCTTCTTCGTGAACTTCTGTTCCAGTTCCTCGGAAATCAGCATCTCGGTAAGCTTGCGCTTGACGGTCTTGTCTTCCGGATTCAGAAAGAATCCACGCGACAACTGCATGGTCAGCGTTGATCCTCCCTGGTCGAACTTCTGGTGGGTCAAGCCTACCCGGCGCGTCAGGTCCGCCAGCACCGCCCCAAAGAAGCGGACGAAATTCACTCCGCTGTGCTCAAAGAAGCTCCGGTCCTCAATCGCCAGCACCGCTTGCACCATCACCGGAGGAATGTCGTCATACTTCACCAGTTCGCGCTTCGACCGCTGCTCCGCGTCGAACAGCGCCGTCACCAGCTGCGGCTCCAGCTCATACGCCGAAAGATCGTTCCCGTTGCTGCTGATCCTGTCGATCTGCCCGTCGTGAACGCTAATGCGCGCCGGCTCAGGGCTGTGATACGACTCCGGCCCCGGTGTGATCTCGATCCCATCCTTGGTCAGGCGGAACGTGCCCAGGTTCGACTGGCCTTCCTGATCCGAATACCCCGCCCGCCGCAGCTCCGCCGCAATGTCCTTCGCCGGGATCTGCTCCCCATCCCGCACCGTCCTCGGCAGCGCGTAAATCTTCGCGGAATTGGCAAACACCGGCGACCGGAACCGCTTCTCAATAATCCGATCGTACTTGATGTAAAAGTAAGAAAACACAACCGTAAACGACACTGCCAGGATCAGAAACAGCACAAACGCGGCGCGCAGCAACGGGTCGCGCGGCAGTCCGCGGATTCCCTTGCCCGCTTCTGCCCCACTGCCCTTCGAAATTCTGATCTTGATGGTCACAGTCGAGTTTTCGCTGGCCCTAACACACTCCGGCCGGAACAATCCTCATTCACTCAGACGTCGATACGGGCCAAAAGGTTTGTCTCCCTCTTCCCCACCCGAAACTCCCCGCACACACTCGCAGCACAACAGGACGGCCAGACCGCGAAGTTCCAAGGAATGCCTTTATTGTACCCCTCCCCACAGAAACGAAAAGAGACCCGCAGTACGATGCGGGTCTCTAAGCTGCATACAGGGCATCGGCCTACGGCTCGTCCGTGACCGCGAAGCCCTTGCCCGTTCCTGCTACACCGGCGTGCGCTAAGGTGTTGGTCAAAGCTCCGTTGGTCGTACTCGCCCCGTAGGCAAACTCTCCCACGAGGTTCGAATTATTCACATCCGCGACGGCGAATATGTATTGGCCGCTTTGATCGAATAGGCCGAAGGCTGCGTCCAGCCCCGTGAACGGCGAAACTCCACTCAATTCCGTCAACGTTCCCGTCGAAAACGAGAAACCCTCCATGGGATCGTTGGTGTTGCCCAGAACTCCGTAGCTCTGGTTGAAGGTATACACAAACTTCCCGTTGGGATTCACCGCCAGGTACGCCGGGAAATACTGGGTCGCCACCGGCGAACCGAACGTAGTAAGTCCGCCGCCCGAGGCAATCGCAAATTCGTAGATGTGGTTGTCGGTAGCTCCGCTTCCGCCGCCCGTCTCAGCCGTGATTCCCAACAGGAACTTGCCTGTCGCTTCGCTCGCGATTTGCGCCATGGAGGGGGTAGAAGAAAATGGGCTGCCTGTCACTGATCCCAGCATGCCACTCGCGCTGTAGGAGAACGCATAAATCTTTTGCCCCACCAGCGCGTAAACGTACTTGCCCAATCCATCGGTTTCCAGTTGGGTCGGGACCATGCCCCCCGTCGAAGTCGTTCCTACCAGGGCCAGCATACCGTTCGTCGCGTTGATCGTAAACGCCGAGATCCCTGCGGATCCTCCGACGAACAAGACCGCTCCGTTCGGATCGGCGACCACCGTCGTGAGCGTACCACCCAATATGTAGCTCGAGCCCGGCACCGCGGTCAGGTCACTCGTAGTCGCGTCTATCGAAAAGCCGTAGAGGAACCCGTTCTGAAACGGCATGTACAGATACTTCTTGTCTACGATCGCAATCCC
>DATDGW010000485.1:0-6144 GCA_036521895.1 Candidatus Sulfotelmatobacter sp.
CATGCTGGGGCGGACGTTCTGTCCGCTGGGTGACGCGGCGGCGATGCCGACGATTGGTTTCGTGAAAAAGTTCCGCAAAGAATTTGAAGATCACCTGGAAGGCCGGCCGTGCCCGTTCGCGAACGAAGGCGCGGCGGAGCAGATTCTAGTTCACGCGTAGCGCTGGCGTCTCGCCGGCGCGTGCTGCGGGGAGATTCCCGCAGGTTTCAGTTTTACTGATGGGTGCGAGGGCGGGACGCCCGCGCGACAAATTTCGCTCTACACATATGGCTGACGTAACACTCACGGTCGACGGCAAGAAACTCACGGCTCCCGCGGGGACGCTGCTCATTGAGGCCTGCAAGACCGTGGGCATCGAAGTGCCTTCGTTCTGCTATTACCCCAATCTTTCGCTGCAGGGCGCTTGCCGCATGTGCCTGGTGAAGGTCGAGAAGATGCCCAAGCTGCAGACCGCGTGCACCACCGTGGTCGGCGAGGGCATGACCGTCGTCACCGACAGTGACGAGATCAAGCAGGCGCGCAAGTCGATGCTGGAGATGCTGCTCGGCAACCATCCGCTGGACTGTCCGGTGTGCGATGCGGGCGGCGAATGCGAATTGCAGGACATGACCTTCTCGTACGGCGCCGCCGAATCGAAGTTCATGGAGGCGAAGAACCACAAGGAGGAGCAGCAGTGGTCTCCTGTGGTGTTCTTCGACCGGCCGCGCTGCATTCTCTGCTACCGCTGCGTGCGCGTATGCGGTGAGGGCATGGACGTGTGGGCTCTGGGCGTGCAGAACCGCGGCGTGAGTTCTCTGATCGCTCCGAATAAGGAAGATCATCTGGAGTGCGAAGAGTGCGGCATGTGCATCGACATCTGCCCCGTGGGCGCACTCACCTCCGGTGCTTACCGCTACAAGACGCGGCCATGGGAGATGAAGCACGTGGGCACCGTCTGCACGCACTGTGGCGACGGCTGCAAAACGACGCTGGGCGTGCGGCGATCTGATACCGGCATGGAAATTGTTCGCGGCGATAACCGTGATAAGAGCGGCACGAACGGCGACTTCCTCTGCATCAAGGGCCGCTACGCTTTCGATTTCGCCAATCATGAAGAGCGCCTGACGCAGCCGCTGATTCGCAAGAATGGCAAGCTGACTCCAGCGACGTGGGAAGAGGCGTTCCAACTAGTCGGAAAGAAATTCGCTGAGGTTCGCGACAAAGATGGCGGGGCGGCGATCGGCGTGATCGGCTCGACGCGTATTACGAATGAAGAGGCGTATCTGCTCTCGAAGTTCGCCCGCGTGGTGTTGAACACGAACAACGTCGATCACCACCGTACCGCCGACTTCCCTGCCCTTTCGGCGGCGCTGCGCGGCAAGCCAGACGCAACCGCCAGCCTGGCCGACGTCTTCACGGCTCCGGCAATTCTGCTGATTGGTAACGATCCGACGGAGCAGCATCCGCTGCTAGCCTGGCAGATTCGCAACAACCTGCGCCTGCACCGGGCAAAGCTCTACGTGGTGAATTCGGAGTCGATCAAGCTGCGCCGGCAGGCCACGACTTTCACGCAAATACCAGCAGGAGCAGAGGGTCAAGTTGCGAGTTTCCTGTCGGGGAACGACGGGGCCGCGGATGGCCTTGCTAGCGCATTAGCCAAAGACGCCTGGATCGCTCTCCGTGACAAGTTGCGCGGGGAACAGAATCTCGTCATTATTTTCGGATCGGAGATTCGCGGCAACGACCTCGTCAATCTAGTTGCCTTCGGCTCCGGGATTTCGGGCGTCAAGTTCCTATGCCTGGCCGACTACGCCAACTCTCGCGGCGCCGCAGATATGGGGCTGTATCCCGATCTTCTGCCTGGTTATTATCCAACTTCTGGCGGCAGCGACTTCCACACAGAGTGGGCCGTTCCGCAGACCGCGGGTCTCGACCTCGCCGGTATGGTGGAGGCGGGCAAGAGCAGCAAGTTGAAGGCGCTCTATGTGGTCGGATCGAACCCGATCGGACGCCTTAGCATCGATCCCTTCGCGTTCTCGAACAGTTTCGTCGTCGTGCAGGACATGTTCCTCACCGAAACTGCGGTCATGGCCGATATCGTTCTGCCCGCGGCGAACGCCTACGAAAAATCCGGCACGATGACCAACGCTTGCGGCGACGTGCAACTGGTAAAGAAGGCCGGCGAGATTGCTGGTACAAAAGCGGACTTTGAACTGATCGTCCGCATCGCGGATGCGATGGGCTTTGAGGTTCGTAAACTGGTTCCGTTCGGCGGCGGCATGCGAGCCGACATGGGTCAATCCCGTGGCGCGCAGTCGGGCGAGGCCGACCGTCATGCAGTATGGCTCGACATGCAAGGACTGGAGCCGAAGTTGAGTCCGCTCGATCCCATGGCGATATTCGACGAGATCCAGCGCCTGGTTCCGGGCTATGACGTTTCGCGCGTGAATCTTCTGGCGGGCAACGTCGAGCATACATCGCTCACGAAGAGCGGTCCCGGTGCAATGCACAAGCCGGAATCGATTTCCCCGGCGCACGACGGGCTGTTCACCTCCGGCACGCTGGGACGCTACTCGCGCACATTGAAGTCGGTGATGGAGAGTCACGAAGTGAAACCCGCTGAAGTCGCGGCAGACTGACATTTGAAACCCGGTTGTCCCCGGTAAGAGAGGAAGCAAGGCGTTGCCATTCGGGCTATACATACTCGCGTCGGTGATCAAATCGGCGATCGTTCTGGGCGTGCTGCTCACCGCAGTCGCATACACGGTCTGGCTGGAGCGCAAGGTGGTGGGCCACATGCAGAATCGCTGGGGACCCACGCGGGTCGGCCCCTTTGGCCTGTTACAGCCCGCAGCCGACGGCCTTAAGTTTCTATTTAAAGAAGACCTGACTCCGCCACATGTGTACAAGCCGCTGTTTCTGGCGGCGCCGCTGATCGCGGTCATTTTCGCACTGACATCGATCTCTGTGATTCCTTTCGGCAACTCGGTCGTGATCGGTGGATACCGCATACCGCTGCAGATCACCGACGTCAACACCGGACTGCTGCTGATTTTGGGCGTTACATCGATTGGCGTATACGGTGTAGCGCTGGCGGGATGGTCGTCGAACAATAAGTATTCCCTGCTTGGTGGTCTGCGGGCCAGCGCACAGATGGTGAGCTACGAGATTTCGCTCGGCCTCTCTCTGGTGGGCGTGCTGATCATGTCGGGCAGCTTCAGCCTGCGCGAGATTGTGAAAGCCCAGGGAGGACACTTCTGGGGCTTCGTCCCGCACTGGAATATTTTCACCGGCCAGTTCATCGGCTTCTTCTGTTATCTGATGGCGGCCTACGCGGAAACCAACCGCATCCCGTTTGACTTGCCGGAAGCCGAAACCGAACTGGTCGCCGGCTATCACACCGAGTACAGCGCCATGAAGTTTGCCATGTTCTTCATGGCCGAATACGCGAACATGATTACGGTGGCTTGCCTGGCCACGCTGCTGTTCTTCGGTGGATGGAACGGGCCTATCTTTGGTCCGCGATTACTGCAAGCGATCTTGCCCCTGTTCTGGTTCGGCTTGAAGGTCTTCGGATTTCTGTTTTTGTACATCTGGGTGCGCGGCACGCTGCCGCGCTTCCGTTATGACCAACTGATGGCGTTTGGCTGGAAGTTTCTATTGCCCCTGGCGCTGGCGAATGTGATTGCTACCGCGATCGCGGTGGCGTGGTAGGAAAAGGAGTACTCAGTGCTCAGTCGAAGATCCGCTGAGAAGCCGCAGATTGTGCAGCGAGATTGCACTGGGTACTGAGTACTGACTTCATGATTAGCATTCATCTCATTTTATTTCTGGCCTTCGGGGCCGTCTGCGTAGCGGGAGCGGTCAACTTGCTGGCGCAGACTCATCCCATCAACAGCGCGCTGTCGCTGATCGCCGTGATGGCCGCGCTGGCGGGCGAATACCTGCTGCTGGGCGCGGAGTTCGTGGCGGCCGTGCAGGTGATCGTTTATGCAGGCGCCATCATGGTGTTGTTTGTCTTCGTCATCATGCTACTGAACGCGGGCGTGGAAGAACGCACTTCGGGCAGCCGCGTCGCGGTTTTGTTCGGCATCCCCGGGTTGTTGCTGGGAAGCGTACTGCTCGGCTGGGTTGTCCTGCGGCATTCGGGAACCGAATCAGTCGCCGCCGGTGCTCTGCCTGGCGATCCCAGAACCATCGGGCAATTGCTCTTCCATGATTTTCTTTTGCCGTTTGAAATTACTTCTGTCCTGATTCTGATCGCCATCATGGGCGCGGTGGTGTTGGCCAGCAAGCCTCCATCGGCACCAGCCGGGAGGGTGGACTGATGGTTCCCCTCTCTTATTATCTGGTGCTCAGCGGGTTTCTGTTTGCTTGCGGCGTCGCCGGATTCCTCATCAAGCGCAACATCATCACGATCTTCATGTCGATTGAGCTGATGCTCAATGGCGTGAATCTTTCGTTCGTGGCTTTCGCGGCGCACTGGCATTCTCTGGCGGGACAGGTCTTCGTCTTCTTCGTCATGGTAGTGGCGGCCGCAGAAGCAGCCGTAGGCCTGGCGATCATCATCGCGGTTTACCGCACGCGCGAGACTCTGAACGTGGACCAGGTGAACCTGCTCAAACTATGAGGTCCAATCTCAATCTCTGGCTGATCCCGGTGCTGCCTCTGGCGGGCGCCGCCATCAACGGGTTCTTAGGCAAGAAGTCTTCGCGCACCGCGGTCAGCACGATCGGACTGTTTTTCTCCGGTGCGGCTTTCGCCTGGGCGCTCTCGGTCCTATTTCGAGTTTCTACTGACGCGCTTCCCTATCAGGAATATCTCGCGCACTGGATCCGCATCGGTAGCGTTGGCCTTCCCCGCAATTTCAGCGCCGATTTTGCGCTATATCTCGATCAGCTTTCGTTGGTGATGCTGCTGGTTGTGACCGGAGTCGGATTCCTGATTCACATCTACTCCGTCGGCTACATGTGGGACGATCCCAGCTACTACCGCTTCTTCACGTACCTGAACCTGTTCATGTTCTTCATGCTGACGCTGATTCTGGCCAACAACTACCTGTTGATGTTCATCGGTTGGGAGGGCGTGGGCCTGGCGTCGTATCTGCTGATCGGATTCTGGTTCACCAAAGACTCAGCCGCTTCGGCGGGAAAGAAAGCTTTCATCGTCAACCGCATCGGCGACTTCGGAGTTCTCATTGCCCTGTTCCTGATCATTCAGCGTTTCGGTTCGCTGGACTTTACTAGGGTGTTCGCTTCCGTCGCGCATCTCCCCGCCGGTGCGGAAACCGAAACCCTGCTCACAACAGTCGGGATTCTTTTAATGGTCGGCGCCTGTGGCAAGTCCGCCCAGATTCCCCTCTACGTCTGGCTCCCGGATGCGATGGAAGGCCCTACGCCAGTTTCCGCGCTGATTCACGCCGCGACCATGGTGACTGCCGGCGTGTACATGGTGTCGCGCTCGCACATGATTTTTGAACGCGCGCCGATCGCCTTGATGGTCGTCGCCGTGATCGGAACGTTGACTGCACTGTTCGCCGCCACCATCGGCATCACGCAGACCGATATTAAGAAGGTTCTCGCCTACTCCACGGTTTCGCAGCTCGGCTACATGTTTATGGCGTGTGGGGTGGGAGCGTTCTCAGCCGGAATCTTCCACCTGATGACGCACGCTTTCTTCAAGGGCCTGTTATTCCTGGCGGCAGGCTCGGTGATCCACGCGGTGGGCGGTGAGCAGGACATGCGTAAGATGGGCGGGCTGCGCTCGTACATTCCATGGACTTTCCTGACGATGGGAATTGCGACGCTGGCCATCGCCGGGATTCCGCCATTCGCGGGCTTCTGGAGCAAGGACGAAATCCTCTGGAAGGCATACTCGAGTCCGCATGGAAGCTGGGTGTTCTGGCTCATCGGCGTGATCACCGCGTTCATTACGTCGTTCTACATGTTCCGGCTGCTGTTTATGACATTTTTCGGCGACTATCACGGCGCGCAGGTTGATGCGCACGGACATGGCAGCCATTCGCACGGTGCCGATGATCACGGTCACGGAGAACCGCACGAGAGCCCGAGGGTCATGCTGGCTCCGCTGATGATCCTCGCCCTGCTCTCTGTTGTGGGCGGCCTGGTTGGCATCGGCAACCGCTTTGAACATTTTCTTGAACCG
>DATDGW010000486.1:0-7331 GCA_036521895.1 Candidatus Sulfotelmatobacter sp.
ATACTCCTTCCTGAGCATGTTGTCGGAGGGCTTCATCGTCTCGCTTTCGCTCCACGACGCCTCCCAGGCTACGAGGCTTGAGTCTGTTAGCCTCGGCCGGACTTGCACCGGCTGGTTAATGTGTCCTTGGCTGGACACGCCTACTTGCCACCGGCATTTGTAGGTTTGGGCGATAGTCAGCGCCGGAAGGACAAAGTTGTTGGTTAGAAACTTCAGGCGCTTGTTGGTTTCCGCGTCCAGGTAACTCACCCGTCGCAGTGCATCCGGATAGACCTTGACGGATTCGATAGCGGTCAAGATGACGGTGTGATCGGAGCGCACGCCAGTGCTGTGATCGACCGGATGGGAATAGCGACGTTGCAGTAGGACATTCTCTTTGGTACGCAGGACGAAAAATGCCGAGCAGAGTGTGAAAAAGTAAAGGCGATCGAAATCGATGTAGCCGCGATCCATGACATAGAACGCGCCGGCTTCGGGAATGATCTCGTCGAGGATGTTGACGTCGTGTACTTTGCCGTCTGTGATGCGGATAAACGTGGGGATATTGCCGTGCAGGTCGAGCAGTGTGTGCATCTTCACGGCGGCTTTGTGCTGGCGAAACCGGGCCCAAGGAAAAAGCGATAGACAGAGATCGATGGTAGTCGAATCCAACGCGTATAGACTGTGGTCCAAATCCACGCCCATGGGATCGTGGGCATACAATGGTCGCGCAATCCCGATCAACACCTGAGCAAAATCTGCGTAGATTCGCCAGTCGCGCGACTCGTTGGCATCGGCCAGCGTGGAGCGCGCCACCTTGCCGCGAAATCCCATGTGGTACAGCTTGCCCTGCATCGAACGGAGGCAGACCTCGATATCGCGCAGACTGTCGCGATAAGTCAGCTGCGCGAAAGCCATCGACAGATACTGATCCCAGCAAGAGAAAGTCTTTTGCTGATAATCGCCGCGATAACGAGTCACACATTTTTGAAACTCATAGGAGGGCAGATGGTCCAGGAGTTGGGCGAAAACCGTGCGGCCGAAATTCATTCACCATTTTCACACCTCCGGTCCTCTCCCTCAGGCAGGCCCTTTTTGGCCTATCTGAGTTCAAATCGAAAAAACCTCAACCTGGTCACAGCTTTTCAGCGGACCTGTCTCCCTGAACAATGGCAGAGCCTGACCTTGAGCAAACTACGCTCCAGACTTTTTTGGCTGCCGGGCGAACTTACCCGCCCGCAGAACCGACCTACTCTTCGGTTCGCGAATTCGCCCGTCATCCTAAAGTGGGTGCAGGAGATACTCCATCGCGTTCATAGATTAAAACCCCTGGAGGGCTGAAGCTACGTTTGTGAAAATCGACCGACTGCTGCAAACATTTTGGAGGCGAATAGCGATTTTCGGGCAATTTCGAACCAAAACAATGAAATTCACGACGGATCCAAGTGGTACGGGTGGCGACGCGCGAAGAGGTAGTCATTTTCTGGGGCTGGTTCTGGCGCGGGCAGAACGCGAGGTTCCGGGCGTGATGCGGTCTCAAGTGCCTCAAGCGCCTCATACAGTCTTACAGCCGCCCATCCCTCCGGCGATTTCTCCCCGTGGGCGCTGGCTTCCCACAGGATGGCGCGTTGCGTAGACCAGCAGGAACAGTGCGGCGGAATATGGCGGCGACAGCGCTGGATGTTCTCGGAGCCGACGCGGAGTACATCCGCGACGAAGCTACGGTCTATGAGGCCCCAAGGTGTCTCCAGATACTGGCCAGACTGTAGGGAGCCCTACAGTCTGAAATGTACAGACAGATGGAAACGCGTCACGTACTCTACACTCGCGCCGCCGGGTCTTCCTCCGGAACTGCACTAGGTCATGCGTCGCGCAGAAGATAAAATTCGCAAGCTCGGCGCTGACCTATCTGCCTCTAAGGATGACGGGGAACAAAGACAGATCCTCAACAAACTCCGGATCACTTTGCACGAGTACATCCAGCGGCTACGCATGCATCTCGCCGCCTATCCATTCGTTCAAGAGCGCCGCGTCCGGCGCGCAGATGATCGACGACGTGCCTGCAGATAATGTGTGATCGTACGATGCGATAAAACGGGCGGCGCGGGTGAAGGGACCGCACCGCGCGCGGGCTCGACATGCGAGACCGTTTCATCCCGCTCGCCCTGATCCCCTGATCGCGAGTGTGCGCGCGAGTCTGGGAAACTGATTAGAAATAGAGTCGGAGTCGGGCAGCCTGCCTGACGGGGTGAGCTGCCCCACGCCTTCTAAATCGAGCAAGTCACTTACCCGAAACTTAATTCCAAGGGCGGCCCTCGGCTAGGAACGCCGCCCGTGGTTCTCCGGAGCCATGCGTGTTGACGACGGAGAAGCTTGTTAAGAAAGAGGCCCGCTAGGATTAGGCAAGGAGCAAACCCTCGACAGAACGGGCCTTTGACTACGCTGTCTCGTAGCTCTGCCAGGCTCGGCAGCGATTTCGCGGAGGGAAGATGATCTCAAGGAACGCCGCCGTGACTCTGGCTAGCCGCACGCTAGCCACCCTTTTGACTGTGTGGGCCCTGGCCGACGTGTCCTATTTACCCGAGCGAGTGCATTCCTTCCTCCACTACTTCAATCACGAGCCGGCGTCCTCAACCGCGATTGAGTACGGTCGCCACTACTATCTCATCCAACTGGGGTTCCTTGTGGCCAGGATCGTCGCTTTCTCACTTATGGCGAGGTGGCTTTATAAAGGTGGTCCCGAAATTGAGGAACTGCTGTTGCCCAAAGCGTATGAAGAGAACTCCGCTCGAAATTAACCTGCACCGGCGACGAAGGCAAACGACATCCGGTAGAATCACCCAATGCCCACCGCGATCCAGTGCCGCGACCTGCGCAAGACCTACGACGGCAAGGTGGAAGCCGTGCGTGGGTTGAACCTTGAGATCCAGACCGGCGAATGCTTCGGCTTGCTCGGGCCGAATGGGGCGGGGAAGACCACGACCATCGAAATCCTGGAAGGCCTGCTGGAGCCGACGTCGGGGCAGGTCTCAATCCTCGGTTATGCTTGGCGCGAGAATGAGCGCGAGATGCGCGAGTGGCTCGGCATCTCGCTGCAGGAGACGCGCTTGTCGGAAAAGCTCAGCGTGCGCGAGACCATTGAACTGTTCGCCAGCTTCTACCGCCAGCCGCGTTCGTCGGACGAAGTTCTCGAGCAACTCCAACTCACCGAAAAGGCCGACTCCTGGGTGGGCAAGCTCTCCGGTGGGCAGCGGCAGCGGTTGGCGGTAGCGACGGCGCTGGTGTGCAACCCGAAGATTCTATTTCTTGACGAACCGACAACTGGCCTCGATCCCCAGAGCCGCCGCCAGTTATGGGACATCATCCGCGGCTTTCAGCGCGACGGCGGCACCGTTCTACTCACCACGCATTACATGGACGAAGCCGAGCGCCTGTGCGACCGCCTCGCCATTGTCGATCACGGACAGATCATCGCCGAGGGCTCGCCCGCCGACTTGATCGAGCGGCTTGGCGGACATCATGTGGTGGAGTTTTCCGTGAGTGGCGGGTCGGATGGCGCATCGTTGCAGGCGTGGAACGGATTGCCCAGCGTGGAATCGGTGCGCGAGGACGACGGCCTGGTCGCTCTGAACGTGAAGCAACCGCACCTGACGATCCCCGCGCTGCTCGATGCGATCGACCGGCAGGGAAGCCATTTGCAGCATCTGACCACGCGGCAGGCTAGTTTGGAAGATGTGTTTGTGCGGTTGACGGGACGGCATCTAAGAGAAGAGTGATGTCGCCGGGGAGAGGTTATTGATGAATAGCATCGGCAGAGTCGCGGCCACGACCGTCATGGTTTTCGGGTCCATGGTCTCGTGTGCCTGGGCGCAGACGGCACCTTCGCCCGAGCCGTCGGCTGCTTTCGTTCCGTTCGAGCAGTGGAAGAACGCGATCCTCACTGGTGATGCCGCGGTCCTCAAAGCGCTCTACAGCACCCATCCCGCGGCGCAGACGAGGATCGGTGGGGTCATGCACGAAGCCGACGTTGACACCAGTTTCTGGCTCGGTCTCAAAGCGCGCAGCATGAAGGTGGAATTCGTCCGCCAGATCGTGCGTCCCGACCGCGCCAGCATGATCTTCCGCGCAGATGTTGTATCGGGCACGCCCAATGGACAAACCGTCACGGTCACCGACGATCAATACTGGCTGAAGCAAGGGGATCAGTGGCGACTCGTGGGGATCGAGCGAACCGACTCACCCCGCCTGAAGCAGCCGTCGGATATGAAGAAGAACATCTATCCGCCTGACGTGGATGCGCACGCCGAGATCGAAGAAGCCGAAGAGCGTGCGGCGCGGGCGCATAAGCGTCTATTGCTGGTCTTCGGCGCAAACTGGTGCTTCGACTGCCACGTGCTCGACCTTGCATTTCAAGGGCCTGATCTGGCGCCCGTTCTGACCGCGAGCTATGAACTCGTCCACGTTGACCTCGGCCCGGACGAGCATAAGAACGCGGATCTGGTGCAGCAGTACGAGATTCCGCTGGACAAAGGCGTTCCGGCGATGGCAGTAGCCGAGAGCGACGGAAAACTGGTGTTCAGCCAGAAAAATGGCGAGGTCGAGGATGCGCGCAGGTTGACTCCGGGAGCCCTGCTCGAATTCTTAAACAAATGGAAGCCGCGGGCGCGGTAAGTCGTCCCTTTGACACTATGAGCGTCGCGCAACAGACACCGGTGACTTCCACCTCAACACCGCCGCAGGCTGCATCCCCGCGGAACGGCCGCTGGTCCGGCTACCGCCATCTGCTCATGGCGCGCATGCTGGAGTTGAAGCGCGAGCCAGAGGTGGTCTTCTGGGTATTCGTGTTTCCTCTTCTGCTGGCGCTTGGCCTCGGGATCGCTTTCCGCAACAAGCCCGCAGACTCCGTCCGCGTCGCGATCGTTGCGGGCAGCGGCTCTGAGGATGGGCAGTCGCTCCTGATGCGGTCCCCCCAGCATGATCTTTTCAAACTGCAGACCCTGCCTGCCGAGGAAGCGCAAAAGGGATTCCGCCTCGGCAAGTTCGATCTCGTGATCGAGCCCGACGGCAAGGGAGGCCTTGAGTACCGTTACGACCCGGCGCGCCCCGAGAGTGTGCTCGCGAGAACCGAAGTGAACGACGCCCTGCAATCCTCAGCCGGCCGCAAAGATGTTGTGGCCACGAAGGGGGTAACATCTTCCGAGCCCGGCTCGCGCTACATCGATTTCCTGATCCCCGGGCTGCTTGGCATGAACCTGATGAACTCCGGCATGTGGGGCATCGGTTTCGCATTGGTCGATATGCGCCAGCGCAAGCTGCTCAAGCGGTTTGTAGGGACGCCCATGCGCCGCGGCGATTTTCTGCTGGCAATTATGACCAGCCGCCTGATTCTGATGGTCATCGAGATCGGCCTGCTGCTAGTCTTCGGCGTCACCCTTTTCCACATGCGCGTTCTCGGGTCGGTATTCTCGATCGCCCTGCTCGGCGGCCTGGGATCGCTCACCTTCGGTGGCATTGGCCTGTTGACCGCCAGCCGCGCGCAGAAGATTGAGAGCATCAGCGGACTCATCAACCTGGTCATGATGCCCATGTGGATCTTCTCGGGTGTGTTCTTTTCTTACGAGCGGTTTCCGGCGGTGATGCATCCGCTGATCAAGGCTCTGCCTCTGACCGCGCTCAACGACGCGCTGCGGGCCAGCATTCTGGAGGGCACGCCGCTGCTGCAACAGTGGCCGCGCCTGCTGATTCTGGCCTTGTGGGGTGGAATTTCGTTTGTGCTCGCGCTGAAGTGGTTCCGCTGGACTTAGCGCTTCCGTAGTGAGCCCATATCTGGCGCAGCCTGGTGCCCAGGAGTTGCTCTAGTTTCCTGAATTTGTTCCGGGGAGATTTCTGTCACCTTAGGACTGCGAGCGCTGATCCGACAACGCGCGAATCCTGCGGGCCATCGATAGTCCACACCGTTCAGCGAGGTCGCAAGGCCGCAGCAGGGAGTGAGCTCGCTCAAGTTCTCGAACCGTTGTCGGTAGGATTGATTCATCGCCGCTTGCCACCACGCCGTTCCGAGTTCCGAACCGCATCCCGGGCGGCAGACCCGTTCGAAATTCTCTCCCGGATCCACGAACGTGATCTCGTTCGTCACGGAGGCCTCAATATCATCCCCGCCGGTTAGAAACCTCGAAAGGAGTTCCTTGCCCTTTTCGAGAACTGTAGGGGCCGGCACGAAAGCGGGACTGGTCGGAATCGGCGTGATGAAATGCTCAGACATGAGGCCATTCAACATCAAAGTTCACCGCGGGGAGCGCTACCGGCCAGCCACGAGCGCCAGCTCCCGAATCTGGTTCAGGTATTCCACATAAATCGGGATCGGGATGTCAGGCGAATCGCCGTCGTTCAGAAAATGTTCGAGCCGGATCTTGTTCGGAATTGATGAGATCACCTCGCGAAATCGCGCCATCTGCAGGTACTTTACCTTCCAGATTTCCAGCATCAGTGAGCGGAACTCTTCGCTGATAAATCCCATCTTGCGCTCGCCCAGGTAGACCGCGTCAAAGTGCCGGCCCGCGAGAGTCTCCCGCAAAGGATCATCTGGAGAGGAGAAGCCGTAAACTAGGTGAAACAAGTCGGCCAGATCCCCCCAGAGTACCTTTTCTTCAAACGCACTGAATCGGAATGGAGTCGTACCACGCTGCTGAACTATGCGGGCGTGATCGCCGGCGTGTAACCCGTGTCCTTCCAGTTCCGTTCAAACCAACGCAGCCGTTCTTGGGTGAGGTTGTGCCGCAGGAACTCCACGGCATAGGCATTCGGCAAATACACGTTGGGATCGTCATCCAGACGCGCCAACCATCGCCCCCACTCTTTGCGCTGCAGAACCGCCAGCAATTCCCTCAGCTGGGCCAGCGTGACTTCCGGATGATATTTCACCGCCTGCCAGAAATGCTCGGTCGAATCGTAGGTGGCGCCGTAAAGTTGAATTCCTTCTTCGATCGGATACCAATTTGAGAGCACCCGCGCAGGAATCGACGGCGAAGCGCTCCAGCAATTGATCGAATGTTGCCACTTGGCTTGCACCTCCAGAAATGCCTCGGAGTAACCGCGCGGCAGCGGTTCCTTCACTCGGGCCAGCGCCTGCTTCAATTCTTCTCTGGTGTGGGTGATCAGCGCTTCCAGCGGTCGCTCGTCCGCCATGGAAATGATTCGGCTCTCGACTCCGCGCCGCAACAGTTCGCGGGCTAGCGCTTCTCGCTGGGCGGTGCCGAAATCAGTGCGATCCGTCCATCGCCGGGTCTGCGAGTCGAGGTATGGAAACAATTCGGCCAGCGACTTGAACTCAATGAATCCGTGTATCGCAAATG
>DATDGW010000487.1:0-2501 GCA_036521895.1 Candidatus Sulfotelmatobacter sp.
TCCACCCACGACCGTTGGGGGAGTTTGCCGCGTTATTTGGCCATTCTTCACTCCTTCATGAAGCGCGTTCACGACATCGAGATACAGCGGTTCGCCAATCGCTCCCGATTCCTTGGTGCGATCGAGGACCGCGATTTTCCGCACGCTGGCAGGCAAGGCCTCGAGGAAAGCTTTCACCGGGAAAGGACGGTACAAGCGGACCTTCAGCAGCCCCAGCTTTTCTCCTTGCGCGTTGAGATGGTCGATACTCTCGTGCGCGACTTCTGCGCCCGAGCCCATCATCACGATCACGCGATCGGCATCCGGCGCACCCGCATAGTCAAACAGGTGGTAGGAGCGGCCGACCTGCTCTGCGAATTTGTCCATCCCACCCTGAACGCTTTGGGGACAGCCCTCGTAGAAAGAATTTGCCCGCTCGCGCATCTGAAAGAACACATCGGGATTCTGTGCGGTACCGCGCAAGACAGGATGATCGGGTGAGAGCGCACGCTGGCGATGCTCGAAGATGCGATCCATGCTGATGAGCGAGCGCATATCGTCTTCGGTGAGCATTTCGATCTTATTGACCTCATGTGAAGTGCGGAAACCGTCGAAGAAGTGCAGGAAAGGGATGCGCGACTCGAGCGCTGCCGCGTGAGCGATGAGCGCCATGTCCATGGCCTCTTGCACGGAATTGGAGCACAGCATGGCGAAGCCGGTCGAGCGGCAGGACATAACATCCGAGTGGTCGCCGAAAATCGAGAGCGCGTGGGTGGCCAACGTGCGCGCCGAAACATGGAACGCCGTGGGCGTAAGTTCGCCTGCAATCTTATTCATGTTCGGGATCATGAGCAGTAGCCCCTGAGAAGCGGTGAACGTAGTGGCTAGCGAGCCGGTCTGGAGCGCGCCGTGGACAGCCCCGGCAGCGCCGCCTTCGCTCTGCATCTCGGCTACATGGGGCACCGTACCCCAGATGTTCCGGATTCCCTGAGACGACCACTCGTCCGCCCATTCGCCCATGTTCGAGGAAGGAGTGATCGGATAAATGGCAATGACTTCGTTAACCCGGTAGGCGACGTATGCGACCGCCTCGTTTGCATCCATGGTCTTGAACTTGCGCTCCATGATCACCCGCCTGCCCTTCCATACAACTAGGAATCTGTAGCTTTGCTTGTTCCCACTGGACTGCATAAGCATGGACGATTGCGGACATGAACGCAGCAAGGCAAATCACAGACGCTTGTGATCCGCATCACAAAACCCTGTCTGTGAGGGAGATCACAATGGCGTGTGCCTTGCAGCACAGCCAAGAGTTTCGTCCAGATGGACACTGACCTCAGGCCACCGACTGGACTGGCTCGTGAACTGCTGCAAGAGCAAGCGAGGCGAACCTGAAGTTGCCATACGAGGTTGTTACAGGAGGCTGGTACATGCTCTCGCCATACGGACTGGAAATTGTAGAAAGCTGCATTACCTGCAAGCTGCGTGCCGATCGCATCTTCTGCGCTTTGCCCGCTAGCGCGCTGCAGACCTTCGAAAACATCAAGTTCGCGACCGCCTATCCCTCAGGGGCTGTGTTGTTTGTCGAAGGGCAGGCGCCGCGGGGCATCTTTGTGCTCTGCAAAGGCAGCGTAAAGCTCTCCATTAATTCCCCCAGCGGCCGAACGATGATTGTAAAACTCGCTGAGCCCGGGGAGGTGCTGGGGCTGAGCGCCACCATTTCAGGCAAACCTTACGAAGTAACGGCGGAGACGATCGATCCCTGCCAGGTCAATTTCGTTAAGCGTGATGAGTTTCTTCGGTTTCTGAAGGACGATGTGGAGGCCTGCTTCAAAGTGGCAGAGCAGTTAGGCGAAAAGTATCACAATGCTTGCAACGAAGTGCGCGCGCTGGGACTTTCTCACTCCGCCGCCGAGAAACTGGCTGCGTTGCTTCTGGAATGGAGCGCCAAGAACGGGGAATCCGCTAAACTCGCCCCCCGGCTGACGATTAGACTCACTCACGAGGAAATTGCGCAGATGATCGGCACTTCGCGAGAGACGGTTACCCGGCTGTTTGCTGAGATGAAGAAGCGGCAGATCGTGCAGACGAAAGGGTCGACTCTAGTGATTCGTAACACGGCAGCGTTGCGCGAGATCGCAAACCATAACTAGCCGCGCACCCGCGCGCCTGGCTTGCATGAGCCGCAAGCGGAATAACCTGCGCGTCCGACATGCCTGGAGAATGTCGAACCGCCCCCCAATACCTCACATTCAAAACGGTTTAGGGTCTCGTGACCGGGATCACAATTCCCGGTGACGGCAGTCACCGCCGGAAGATTCGTTCTCCTTTATCGTTGCTCCGTGGGTGGGGCGACGGCGCCCGGTTCAAGTGGGAGGCACCCGCACATGACTAACGTGAACGGCGACGGGCATCATTCAAATCAAGTAGGCCAAAAAAAGCCACGCCTGATTTTCTGGGAGTTGACCAAAGGGTGTAATCTACGCTGCATCCATTGCCGGGCCAGCGCTACAGAACTGAGT
>DATDGW010000488.1:0-10723 GCA_036521895.1 Candidatus Sulfotelmatobacter sp.
GTCGTCGCCCGTGCCTAGCGCCTTCAGTACATAGGATGGCTCCAGCGTCGCCGAGGTGCAGGCCGAACCGCTCGAAACCGCGATGTCGTTGATGCCCATCAAGAGCGACTCACCTTCCACGTACGCGAAGCTGATGTTCAAGTTGCCCGGCAGGCGATGTTCGGTCGAGCCATTGATGTAGGCCTCGTCCAGATGGTTCATGATGCGGTCGCGCAGGCGATTGCGCAGGCCGGCGAGCTTGCAGGATTCCTGTGGCATTTCTTCCAGTGCGATGGCGCAGGCTTTGCCCAGGCCCACGATGCTCGGGACGTTCAAAGTTCCAGAACGCATGCCACGTTCGTGGCCGCCACCGTCGATGATGGCGGAAATCTGCACCCGCGGATTCTTGCGCCGTACATACAACGCGCCGACGCCCTTGGGACCGTACATCTTGTGCCCGGAGATGGAAGCCAGGTCGAGGTTCTGCTTGATCACATCCACCGGAACCTTGCCGATGGCCTGAGTGGCGTCGGTATGGAAAATCACGCCGCGCTCGTGACAGAGTTTGCCGATTTCGGTGACCGGTTGCAGAACGCCGATTTCGTTATTGGCATACATGATGCTGACCAGGATGGTTCGCTCGTCCATGGCGCGCTTCAGGTCGTCGAGATCGATCAGGCCGTCCTTCTGGACCGGCAGATAGGTGACGCGGTAGCCGTACTTTTCCAGGCGCTTGCAGGTGTCGAGCACCGCCTTGTGCTCGGTCACCGCGGTGATGATGTGGTTGCCTTTCTCACGATACATCTCGGCGACGCCCTTGATGGCGAGGTTGTCGCTCTCGGTGGCACCGGAGGTGAAGATGATTTCTTTCGTGGTTGCGCCGACCAGCTTCGCGATGCGCTCGCGAGCCGTCTCCACGCCCTCTTCGGCGGCCCATCCGAAGGAGTGGTTGCGGCTGGCTGCGTTGCCGAACTTCTCGAGGAAGTAGGGCAGCATCTCTTCCAGCACCCGCGGATCCATCTGGGTGGTGGCGTGGTTATCCATGTAGATGGGCAACTTCACGCCGTTGGCGTCGGGGTGCTGCGTTTCGGTAAGTGCCTGGGGGATCTTGACGTCCGTGCTCATTGATTGCCTCTCCTACTTTGATGAACCTGCTTGGCTAATCTCTTGGATGAATCTTCTGTTCCTGACGCTTCAGCCGATGGTCACCAATTCAGCCGCCTTGGGAGCGTGGCTCCCCACTTCTTCGGGCTCTTCCCGCATGTGAGAAATCTTGATGCGCTTCAATACCGCCTCGATACTCTCGTTCACCTTGCGCAGCGGTTCGCGAATGTTGCAGCGGTCACTCTGGTCGCACTCGCCGCGTACCGTAACGCAGGACGTTATGAACAGCGGGCCGTCGATGGCCTGAATCACTTCGAAGGCCGAAATCGTGTGCGCCGCTCGTCCCAGCGTGTAACCACCATTGGTGCCGTGCTGCGACTGCAACAGGCCGGCCTTGGCCAGGCGCTGCAGAATCTTTGCCAGGGCTTCGGGCGGAATGCCATAAGCATCGGCCACATCCTTCGCGCTGCGTGAGCCCTCGGCGGAGTGCTCGGCAAGATGCTTCATCGCCATCAGCGCGTAGTCGGCCTTCTTGGTCAGCTTGAGCACTCTTGATCCTGCCTAAAACCAGCCTGTGTAAAACCCGACCGATAGGGTCGGAGTTAATTCCGACCTTTTCCGTCGCAATTCATTCTACGTCACTTCATTCGGTTCGGGCAAGCCCGCACAGGCAGTTGCTGGAAAACGACACCTAACGGTAAGTATCGAGAACTGAATGGCTTATGATTATACGATGAGATTTGTCGGAATTTACCGGCGGAGCCTAAACCAAGATTGTCAAGGTAGCCCGGGCGTCTGTTACGAATTCACGACAGCACAACTCCTGGGGACTTGACAACCCGCTCCGCCGGTCTAAAATACCGGAAATTCCAGCGAAAATTGCCTCCTGCGCTGGTTCGCTGGAGGCGTTCCGGATTTATGACCTCCGAGTCGACCTCTCCTGCCCCAAGCCGTGACATGAAGCCGCCCTGCGAGCACCCACGCGTGCAAATCGTCAGCCGCGACGAAGATTCTGAATTCGTCGAGTGCAAGGAATGCGGCGAGATCTTCGAGTCCAGCGAATTCAAAGACATGAATATCGAAGAGCGCACCCAGGAAAGCGAGCTTTGAGGTCTTTTCTTACCGGCCTTGTGACCGAGGTAATAACGGCTCCAGGTTTCGGCTTGTTCCGCCCAAAATTCCCCTGCTACTGTCGGACCGGGGCGTGTGTGTGGTTGCGGGCCCCGTCTCTATGCCCAAAGTCGCCCTAGTCGTCGACGACTCCATGTTGATTCGCTATACCGTGTGCCGCTTCCTGGAGCGGCGCGGGTTCGCGGTCGAGTCTGCTACGAATGGCGCGGAAGCTCTTGACGTCCTCTCCCGGGTTCGCCCGGATTTAATCGTCACCGACCTGCAGATGCCGAAGATGTCGGGCGGCGAACTGATCACGGCGCTGAAGAGCAAGGCGGAGACGGCTGGCATTCCGATCATTATTGTCGCGAGCCGCGCCAGTGGCTTCGACCAATCCGCGAAGCGCGCCAACGTTGCCATCTCCAAAGATATCGACATCGAAGCGCAGTTGGCCGGGGCGTTGGATGCGGTGTTGGGCAAAGCGAGTCGAGCCACGGCAGCCGGGAAGTAGCTTCCGCTGGCGGATCACTCACTTCAAGAGCAAGCCCGCCTCTGCAGAAAAATCCATCGCAGCGAAATCTCTCAACAGAAATTTGGGATAGGCCGCGGCGGCGATCATGGCCGCGTTGTCGGTCGACAGCGGACGCGAAGGAAAGAACACGGGCAGGCCTTGCTTAGCTCCCTCGCGTTCAAAGGTCAGGCGCAGTTCCTGGTTGGCGGCGACACCTCCTGTGACGAATAGCGTGGCCACATCGTAGGCTCGGGCGGCGGTGAGTGTCTTTCCCACCAGGTCTTCAACGATGGCGCGCTGAAACGATGCCACCAGGTCGAGCGTCGGTTTGTCGCAGTGGGCGAGGTAATCCTCCAACGTTGGGCTTGCAATGCTCAACCAGGCCCTCCGCCGCGCTTCCACCGAGGCCCGCATATCGTGCGCTTCCACGTAACGCAGGATTGCTGTCTTGATGCCGCTGTAAGAAAAATCAAAGCGTGGGCGGTCCTCGTCCCCTGCGACAACCCGGCCGACGTTTCTCCCCCGGCGGTCGCGATGCTTGATCTGGGCCGGCGGAAATTTCACGGCCCGGGGATCGCCGTGCGGGGCGAGCCGATCGACCGCCGGGCCCCCGGGATATCCCAGGCCAAGTAGTTTCGCGACTTTGTCGAATGCTTCGCCGGCGGCGTCGTCGCGCGTGTGACCGATGTTCTCGTAGGTCCAGGAGTGATCCTGTTGCGCCGCCAGGTAGAGATGCGTATGTCCGCCGGAGACGACCAACGCGAGCACCGGAAACTGGAGATCGCGGTTGCCCTTTTGCCGCTCCTCGAGCAGCACGGCGTGAATATGGCCTTCGAGATGGTTGACGGCAATCAGCGGTTTGTCGAGCGCGAAGGCCAGCGCCTTGGCATAGCTGATGCCCACCAGCAATGCTCCAGCGAGGCCGGGGCCCCGTGTCACCGCGATGGCATCGACGGATTCGTAGGTGTGCTTGGCTTCGGCCAGCGCCTGGCGCACGACGGGAACGATGGCCCGCAGATGCTCGCGCGAAGCCAGCTCCGGCACGACGCCGCCGTAGGGTTGATGGGTGGCGATCTGCGACGCGACGACGTTCGAAATGAGCTGTTCCCCCGAGCGCACCACGGCCGCCGCAGTCTCGTCGCAGGAACTCTCGATGCCGAGGATGTAGGCGTCGGGCATGTTCCTATATTATTCGAAGTCTTATGGCTGCCTTGCTCCAACACCTGCGCGAATCGGGTTTCGCTCTCCCGGATGGGCTGATTCATCTATTTGTGGGTGGCTCTGAACTGCATGGTGCCAAGGTTCACGGGACGGACGATCTCGATATCTACGGCGTGTACATCGAGCCGCCGGAGTTGGTTCTCGGATTGGAGACCACGCCGCATTTCGTGTGGTCGACCTCTGGGAATGATCGGCGCAACGGCCCGCATGATGTGGACGTCACGCTTTACTCGCTGAAGAAATGGGCGGGGCTGGCGTGCAAGGGGAATCCGACGGCATTGCATTTTCTGTTTGCCGAAGGCGTTCTGCGCACTGCGATTTGGAGAGACGTTGCGGGCAACCGCAGTGTTTTTCTCTCGCGAACCTTTGTCAAGCCGTTCCTGGGGTTCGCCGACGATCAACTCCAGCGGATGACCGGGACGAAAGGGCGGGGCAAGAAGGGGCAGCGGCCCGAGATCGAAGCGAAATTCGGCTACGACGTGAAGGCGGCCATGCACACGCTGCGGTTGCTGAATGAATGCAAGGAACTTCTGTCCGAAGGAACCATCACCCTGCCCCGTCCCGAGCAGGACTTTCTAATCCGCGTGCGAACTGGGAAGTATTCCATGGACAAAGTCGTCGCCATGGCACAGAAGCTTTTCGCGGAGTGCGAGGAAGCAGCCGTGTCGTCGCCGCTGCCGGAGCGAGTGGATCGATCCGCGATTTCGCGACTGCTGACGGATTCTTATCGCAAAGCGTGGGACGCTGCTTAGGTCGTGCCCGGCGCCATCCCACGCTTCCTGTTTCCTGAGTTCCCCTACTCGAGCGCAATTTCATCGACCTGGAAGTCGAACTTACCAGCCTCTGGGCCTCCCACAAAAAGGATCGCGGAAATGTCGTGCCCGTCGGTTCCATTAAACGCGGAGAAGGGAATGTTCGTCTTCTTCCATTCAGGGCCGGCCGTAAAGGTCTGCTGCGCCGGAATGCGCCCGCCGCTGGTGGTGAAGACGAGCACGCGATAGTTTTGTCCGTCGCCTTTGGCAAAGAACGAGATGCTCTTCTTCGACGACAAATCCACCGGAACGAATGGTTGCGAACCTGGCGCCCACATCACCCCGGCCCACGCGTAAGGCAGGCCGCCGTCGATCAGGCCTGAAATATCCAAGGCGTGTTTATCGCCGTGGGCGCCGCCGTCGATGACTTTCATGTCTCCGGTGGATTTGCCTCCGGCTATGCGGTCGGTCGAAAGCATCCATTCCGTGCCGAACTTGGCGTTGGGCGTGCCGTCGTCGAAGTCGCTGATCAAGCCCATGGCCGAGTTCGAGGACGCCGCGGGCTTGGCTGCTGCGGCCGTATCTAGTTTTGTCTTCTCCAGCGCCGCGCGGTAGCTTACCCGGTCATCTTCCACCCCCAGCTTCCAGACGGAAACGATGTCACGTGTGGCAGCGATGTCTTGCGTGGGATCGCCCTTCACGAGCACCAGATCGGCGCGCTTTCCGGGAGCAATCACGCCGCGGTCGTCGAGATGAAACGTCGCCGCCGGAACCGAGGTGGCCGCCGCCAGCGCTTCGCAAGGCGTGAGCCCCGAACGCACCAGCAATTCCAGTTCCCGGTGGATGCTAACGCCGTGAGCCGTGCCCGGATTGGGCGCATCCGTTCCCGCCAGCACGGGAACGTGCGCCGCCTTGAGTTGTGCGACGGTCTGCTCGGCATATTTTTCATTCAGCGATGTGGTGAACTTCGGAAACGACCGCTTCAGGTTGTCCATGTCTTCGGCAGTGAGGTACGGCGCGAGGCGCGGATCAGTAGTGAGAGATTGGCCACTGGCTGTCCCGCTTACACTTTCCAGTACGTCCAGCGTCGGAACCACGAAGGCATGATGTCCGGCAACGAGTTGGACGAAATCCGGTGCCGGGGCGCTGTCCGCGAACAGATGCGCCAGTCCATCGGCTCCAGCTTCAATCGCACTGCGGGCATCGCGCTGCGTGCCGATGTGGACCACAGCCATTTTGCCTCGCTCGTGAGCTGCTTCAATCAGCGCTTTCAGCGTTTCCTGATTGAGAGTCGGACGATGACCCCCGTAGGCGCTGGCATCGTCGATCACGATCTTGATGTAGTCGGAGCCTTCAGCAATGCGGGCGTCAACCCAGGCCTGAGCCTCGGAGGGAGACGAGAGCGTTGGAATCTGAATACCGTACTCGGTGCCGTGGCCGCCGGGCGCGGTCGCCAGCGTGCCGGCCGAGCGCAGGTCTGCCAGATCGAGATCTTTGCCCCCGGCCTGCTCCTTCTTCGTTTGCTGCATGTACCTCACGTCGGTGAACATGTCGAGTTCGGTGGTGACGCCGAAGATCTCGGCCTCCTTCAGCGCGGTGCCCCAGGCATGAGTGTGCGAATCGATCAAGCCGGGGAGGAGCGTGTCGCCCGAAGCGTCGATCGTCTTCCCGCTCGACGAGGCTTTCAGGCTCTTTCCAACAGCCTTGATCTTGCCGTCTTCGACCCAGACGTCGGTTTGCTCAAGCACTTTGTGGCCATCGAACACGCGCGCGCCACGGATTACGAAGCTGGTGCTCTGGTCGGGATCGGCAAAGATGATCGCCGGAGCTGACAGCAGCAGATAAAACGCCATCCAGCCAAGGACTCTGAGGGTTGAGGCAAACCGTTTGGATTTCATCGTCATCTCCATAAATGCGAATTCGATCTCGCCCTTTGGCAGGTTCACCATGGGGTTAGCCTGCTCATGATCCTGTGTCGAAGCTGTAGCTGCCAGTACAAAGCGTCACGTGGCCGGCGTGACAAGTGTCATGTGTAAAGCATGCTTGACATGATGAAATGTAAAGCACGCTTGACATTCGTGTCAAGGACTTTCTTGACAGCCCTGAGCGGTATCATGGATGGACCTGCCATGTTGAAGCAGTTCGCGGCCTCGATCGTGCAAACCCTGCGCCAGCAAGGCTTTCAGGCCTATCTGGTGGGCGGCTGCGTGCGCGACCTTCTGCTCCAGCGCATTCCGAAGGATTACGACGTGGCCACGAATGCGACGCCGCAGCAGGTGATGAGCATCTTTCCCGAGACCTATGCGGTGGGTGAGCAGTTCGGAGTAGTGCTGGTGCCGGCGCCGGATCGTGACGCGGCAAGCAGCGCGGCGGCTGAGATGTCGTCGAAATCTTGTGCCGTGGAAGTGGCCACTTTCCGTAGTGATATCGGATACTCCGACGGCCGCCACCCGGATGAAGTGCGCTTCAGCCGCGACCCGCGGGCGGATGTGGAGCGACGAGACTTCACCATCAACGGGATGCTGCTCGATCCCGTGAGCGGGGAGGTACTCGATTTTGTGGACGGTCGCGCGGATCTTCAAGCGGGGATCATCCGCACCATTGGCCGTCCCGAGCAGCGTTTCGGCGAAGACAAGCTGCGCATGCTGCGCGCCGTGCGCTTTGCCGCGAGGTTCGAATATACAATCGAGCCGGCCACGTTCGCGGCGATTCAGAAACTGGCTGCGCAGATCGAGGTTGTGTCGCGCGAACGCGTGCGCGACGAACTGACTCGCATGTTGACCGAAGGGCACGCCCGGCGCGCGTTTCTGCTGCTGGATGCGAGCGCCTTGCTCAAGCATGTGCTGCCGGAGATTTCGGCCATGAAGGGTGTGCAGCAGCCGCCCGAGTTTCATCCCGAGGGCGACGTATTGGTGCACACTTTGCTGCTGTTGGATAACCTGCCGAGTCCCTGCCCCCTGACGCTGGCGTGGGGGGCGTTGCTGCACGATGTGGGCAAGCCCGCGACGTTCCGGGTGGCGCCCGACCGCATACGGTTCGACGGGCATGTTGAGGTGGGCGTGAAGATGGCGGAGAAGATCTGCCGGGACTTGCGCTTTTCCAACGACGAAACGGAACGGATTCTGGCTCTCGTCGATCACCACATGCGCTTCGGCCACGCCACGCGTATGAAGCAATCGACGCTGAAGCGGTTTCTGCGTATGCCCTCGTTCGACGAGCATCTTGCCCTGCACCGCGCGGATTGCCTGGCCAGCCACCGCAATCTGGCGACCTATGAATTTATCCAGCAGAAGCGCGCGGAGATTCCGGCGGAGAAGATGCGTCCCGCTCCGTTGGTGACCGGCGATGACCTGATCGCTGCGGGACATTTGCCGGGCCCGAAATTTCGCGAGATCCTTACCGCCGTCGAAGATGCACAACTGGAAGGGCGCTTGCCCTCCCGGGATGCGGCACTCGAATTCGTCCGCCGCGAGTTTCCCGTCTAAGGCGCGACTTGGCCGGCGGGACGGCAATGCTAAAATCGTTATCTCTCAAGTCGGTTGCGGCTTGCTGAGGCGAGGAGCGCAGATGGAACAAGCGGGTTCGGGGCTGGAAAAAATTGTGGCGCAGTCATTGCGGCTGGCGCCGCGGGCTGAGGCGCCGCTGATGGCCTGGCCCGTCGTCTGCGGTTCCGCCGTGGCTGAGCGCACCCGGGCGTTGAGTTTCGAAGATGGAGTGCTGCGCGTTGAAGTCGCTGGCCAGGGATGGAAAGCTGAATTGCAGGCTCTTGCGCCGCGCTATCTGGCGATGATCAACCGTTATACGACCGAGGCGGTTCGCCGAATTGAGTTTGTAGTCTCGCCCGCGGAGAGCGCGGACAAGAACCGGCGCTGAACTCCGGCCCTTACTCCCATGAGAGTTACCGACCAAGATGTTGCCTACGTGGCCGACCTGGCCAATCTGGAACTTACCGAGGAAGAACGCGGGGGAATGCTGCGCGATCTGAACTCCATTCTCGAGTATGTCGAGCGCCTCAATGAACTCGACACGTCCGACGTGCCGCCGATGGCGCAGGTTTCCGATCGCTATGGAGTGGACGAGGCGAAGCAGGGCAGCGCGCGCTTTGACTACGCGAGCCGCGAAGATGTGCTGGAAGGACTGCGCAAGTCGTTGCCGCACGAAGAAGCGCTCGCGAATGCGCCCGATGCCGATGAGGATTTCTTCCGAGTTCCGAAAGTAATTGAGCGGTAGACCTTAGGTTCCGCGACGCAATCAGATGGATTTGACAGCCCTCACAATCGACGCGGCCCGCGGTGCGGTGCAGGAGCGTAAGACGACGGCGCTCGCGCTGGCGGAGACGCACTACGCCCGCATCAGGCAGGAAGACGGGCAGATCGGCGCGTTCCTGACACTTTCGAAAGAACGCGCTCTCGAGCAGGCGGACCGCATCGATCGCATGGCGGCGGAAGGCAAGACCCTGCCGCCATTGGGTGGCGTTCCGGTTGGAATCAAGGACGTGATGAGCACCCGCGGCGTCCGCACCACCGCCGGGTCGAAGATTCTCGAGAAATACATTCCTCCGTATGACTGCACGGTTGTGGCGCGCATGGAAACGGCGGGGGCGGTCGTCTTGGGCAAGATGAACTGCGATGAGTTTGCCATGGGTTCGTCGAATGAGAACTCGGCGTACCATCCGGCACGCAATCCACGCGATCTGAGCCGCGTGCCGGGAGGTTCTTCCGGGGGTTCAGCTGCCGCGGTGGCAGCGGACATGGCAGTCGTTACCCTGGGCTCCGATACTGGCGGCTCGATCCGCCAACCCGCTTCCTTCTGCGGCGTGGTGGGATTGATGCCGACTTATGGGCGCGTCTCGCGCTACGGACTGATCGCCTTCGCCTCATCGCTCGACCACATTGGGCCACTTTCGAAAACCGTCAAAGACGCGGCGACTGTGCTGCGCACGATTGCCGGACGCGATCCGATGGACTCCACCTCTGCGGATGTTCCGGTCCCCGACTACGTTGCCGAACTCGACAAGCCGGTTCGCGGAATGAAGCTCGGCGTCGCGAAAGAATATTTCGGCGACGGCCTGGACGACGAAGTGCGGCAGGCCGTGGAATCAGCGATCGATAAGCTCAAGAGCTTGGGCTGCGAGATTGTGCCGGTTTCGCTGCCCCATACGCCGTACGCGATTCCAACCTACTACCTGATCGCGACCGCAGAAGCCTCGTCAAATCTAGCGCGTTACGACGGCGTGCGCTACAGCCACCGAGCGCGCGGAGTGAAGACGCTTTCGGAGATGTACCGCCGCAGCCGCGATGAGGGCTTCGGAGCCGAGGTAAAACGGCGCATCATGCTCGGCACCTACGCCCTCAGTGCCGGCTATTACGATGCGTACTACGTGAAGGCGCAGAAGGTGCGGACTCTGCTGACGCGAGACTTCGACGAAGCTTTCCGTAAAGTGGATGCGATTGTGACCCCGACGAGTCCGACGGCAGCATTCCGTCTGGGCGAGAAGTCGAATGATCCGCTGTCGATGTACCTGGCCGACATCTACACCGTGACCGCGGATCTGGCAGGCATTCCCGGGATCTCGGTGCCGTGCGGTGAGACGAAAGAGAAGCTGCCCATCGGGCTGCAGATTCTAGGCAAGCATTTCGACGAGGCGACGATCCTGCGCGTGGCTCACGCCTACGAAAAGGCAGTTCAGTAACCGGAACACGACGACAGCCCTAAGCCAGTCCGGTGGTTCCGCCGTGCCGGGAAATGAAATCCGCGCTACCTCTTTTTCCGGCATAACGCTTGCATGCCTCGCGATCGCGAGAAAAACGCTGCCGCGCGTGTGTAAAAACATCACTGTCATCACCACGCTGAGGGCGCCTGCCCCGGCCGTGAACATGGCCGCCCTGCGCACGGGCGCGAGAAAGACGTCGGGATGCCAGGCTGCCCAGATGACTCCTACAATCACGCTCGCCAGCAACGGCGAGTATTTGTTTAACAGGTGCGGCAAAAGGAACCCACGCCACCCAAGTTCCTCGGCCAACGGTCCCTGAAACAGGCCAAATGC
>DATDGW010000489.1:0-1556 GCA_036521895.1 Candidatus Sulfotelmatobacter sp.
CGATGACTTCGACGACCGCAGTAGAAAGCTGGTCGAGTGAATAGGCCATTGGCATGCGATAGATTTTGGCCGAATCGAGCAGGCGCTGCATATGCTCTGGCAGCCGGAAGACGGCGGCACCGGAGGGCTGCCCGTAGCAACGGAGGCCTTCGAAGACAGATGAGCCGTAGTGAACGACGTGGCTCATAACGTGGATTTGAGCCTTGTCCCAAGGAATCAAGTTGCCGTTGTGCCAGATTTTGGCGGTGGGCTGAATAGGCATACTTTTGCCTGCTCCTTTTTCTTCTGAACAATTGATTATAGAACGACTGCGCAGCCGGATTGGGAACGAGGAATTGGGAAAGTGGAATTTGGGGAACTTCTATAACTTTCCCTCAGACATTGTCCGGTATCACCTGCCAGTTCAGACGGTCGACGCAACACTTGCTAGCAGTTTACTCGCGGGAGTTTGGAACTCTAACGTCTTCCGCGGGCGTTGATTTAAGCGCAGTGCTATTTTGTCCAGCTCCAGCTGGCTGTGAAGCGACAGGTCGGTCTTCTTGGGCAGGTATTGCCTCAACAACCGGTTAGTATTTTCATTTGTGCCGCGCTGCCAGGGACTGTGGGGATCACAGAAGTAGACCTTCACATCCGTGGCCACACTGAAGGTTTTGTGTTGAGCCATCTCGTGTCCCCGATCCCACGTCAGCGATCGGCGCAGAGACGCGGGAAGTTTGCGAATGTGTCGACTCAGTGCGGCGACGACCACTGTCGTCTCTTTACTGGGTACCTTGATGAGCGTGGTGAAGCGTGAATGCCTCTCCACCAAAGTCACGATGTGACTGTTCTTCGTGCCGCTGATCAGATCGCCCTCCCAATGACCGGGAACGGCTCGGTCCTCGATCTCCGCCGGTCTTTCCCGGATCGAGATGGCCTCGACGATCTGGCCCTTTGAATGTCCGCTCTTACTCGAGTGCTGCGAGCGGCGGATGCGGCGCTTGGACCGAAGGTGCCCAATGAGTTCTTTTTTCAAGACCCCACGCGCTTGAATAAAGAGGCTACGGTAGATGGTCTCGTGGGACACGCGCAGGTTCTCATCCTTGGGATACTGGATCTTTAGCCATCCGGAAACCTGTTCAGGCGACCAGTCCAGCATCAGTTTACTGACGACGACCCTTCGCAACGGCTCATGGACGGCAAGAAGGCATAGTTTCGGCCGCCGGGCCGACTCCCACGCCTCCAAATCCGCTTCGCTCGCCCGATAGACAGAACCGCCACCATGACGCGCGACCTCCCGGCTTACCGTCGAGGAAGCCCGACTCAGGCTCGTGGCAATCTCACGCACCGACGAACCCGAAGCAATCCCGCGTGAGATGTCTTCCCGCTCGGTCAATGTGAGCGCCTGCGGCGAGCGCCGACGGATCGCAGGAACGATCCCGCCATGATGCGATAACAGCAGATGAATGGAGGTATGTGTGCGGCCGTATGCTCGTCCGATCTCATGCAACGACTCTCCTGCCTTCCAACGCCGCCAGATGTCGGTCCGCTGCGCCCCAGAAACCTCCGCCCGTTTCCCT
>DATDGW010000490.1:0-12247 GCA_036521895.1 Candidatus Sulfotelmatobacter sp.
GTAGTGATGCAGGTCGCCCGATACACACAATCCAGTGAACCTGCGCCCTATCCCCGCCGTGCCAGAAGTCTTGCCACAGCCCGACAATCCAGTTGGCCAGCGGCGCTGGTTGATCTGTGGCTTGTTGTTTTTCGCGGCCACCGTGAATTACATGGACCGGCAGGTGATCGCGCTGCTGAAGCCGACGCTGCAAATCCAATTCGGGTGGACGGAAGTCGGGTACAGCAACATCGTCACAGCTTTCCAGTTCGCATATGGGGCCGGGCTGCTATTCATCGGAAAGCTGATCGACAAGCTGGGAACGCGCAAGGGATTTTCTCTGGCGGTATTTGTATGGAGCGTGGCCGCAATGGCTCATGCCGCGGCAGGTTCGATATTTCAGTTCGCCGCGGCGCGGTTCAGCTTGGGGATTGGGGAAGCCGGGAGTTTTCCGGCCTCGGTGAAGGCGGTGGCGGAGTGGTTTCCCAAGCGGGAGCGCGCCCTTACCACGGGTCTGTTTAATTCCGGTTCGAACATTGGTGCGCTGGTAACGCCGCTGGTGGTGCCCTGGATTACCCTCCGCTTTGGATGGCGCATGGCCTTCCTTGCCACGGGCGCTCTGGGGTTCATCTGGATCGTGTGTTGGCTGCTGGTCTATCACCGTCCCGAAGACGACGCGCGCGTTTCGGCAGCGGAGTTGGCGTACATCCAGAGCGATCCTCCTGACCAGGCACTCACCTCGGGAACGACTGTTCCCTGGCGGACTTTGCTCTCCCTGCGGCAGGCGTGGGCGGTTGCGTTGGGCAAGTTCTTTACCGATCCGATCTGGTGGGTCTATCTGTTCTGGATGCCGGACTTCCTCAGCCGCAATTTTGGTTTGAGCTTGTCAGGCATGGCGTTGCCGCTGTTCGTCATTTACAGCGGAGCCTGCGTAGGTAGTATCGGCGGAGGATGGCTCTCAGGCTCACTCCTGAAAAAAGGATGGACGCTGAACGCCAGCCGCAAGAGCGCGTTACTGGTTTGTGCTTTGGCGGTGACACCCATCATGATGGCTGCGCATACAACGAATGCGCGGCTGGCAGTGGGCCTGATCGCGATCGCGGCCGGGTCGCATCAAGGATGGTCGGCGAACATGTACACGCTGGCTTCTGATATGTTTCCGCGCAGCGCCGTGGCGTCAGTGGTAGGCTTCGCGACCATGGCTGGGTCGTTCAGCGGAATGTTCGTGGCCAAGGCCGTAGGATACATTTTGCAGCGCACCGGGTCGTACGTGCCTGTGTTTGTCATGGCAGGCTTGGCTTATCTGGTCGCATTCGGGTTCGTGCAGGTGCTGGCGCCGCGACTCAAGCCAGCGCAAGTCTAGCTTCAAAAACCCAACCGGCCACGAAGAATGGTCAGCGATGCGGCCGGCAAGTTGTATTGCGTGTTTTCGTCTCCAGTGAGCTTGGACCCTGCAGCCGGACCATCCGGGTCCGCATGCCCCTTCTTGCGATCGGGATGCCACTGATACTGTTCCTTCCCAAACGTGATCATCGCGACGGGCCCGACGAACGATGCGTCCCGCTTGCTGTCCGCGTCGTGAAATGCAATGCGGACTTGATGCGCGTGGTCGTGGTCCTTGTTAATGAGCATGAGAGACCACTGGCCGTCCGGGCGCTGCAAGGCATAAGCGGTGACCGGCACATGTCCTTGGGGATCCTTTATGTCGCTGGAAGCAAGGTATTGGCGGTGCTCGGCGTCCTTCGGTTCTGCCCACTCTTGCGTGATGAGTTGCGCAGCAAAAAATTGGGAAGTGGGCTGCTGAATTTCGTATTGATCGTTCACCATGAACAGGTGGTAGGTCCCCCAACTGTTGGCGCACGCGGGATGGGGCGGAGAATACGACAGGTCGTGATAGTAGTGAGTCGATTGTCCGCCAGCGCTTAGGAATCCGCCGAAGGAATCCGCCAGCCAGAGTGCACCGAAAATGTCGACGGACGCCTCACCGCCGTGCGCGTTGGTCTCGGTATCGAGCAGAGGAATGCCGGGCGGCAATCCGTCGTCTCGCCAAACTTTCATGATGTGGGTGATCAGTTCCGGTTCCTGGTAGAGATTCTCCCACGGCGTCTCACAACCATCGTACGGATAGTGTTCGAACGACATAAAGGCCAGATCCTGCAGGCGGCCGTGCACCTTCAGGTAGTCGAGAAACCGGCCGAGCCACGACGTGCGGCCTTTCGCGTCAGGCCACACCTTGATGTCTTCCGTCACGCCCTCGAAGACGGGCCCGCCGAGCTTGAACGCCGGGTCGACACGGTGAAGCGTACTCGCGAACTGCAAATAGAGCGCGGCGTAGTCCTCGGGCTGCATATATTGGCCGTCAGGTTCTTCCCCCATTTCGATGTAAGAAACGGGATAGCCGCGCTTCCTGATGTAGGTCATCTGCGCCGCCGCGTCTTCGGGCGTGCTGTACAGCATCGCAATGGGCACGATGGCGGGCAGGCCGCGGGTGATGCCGCTGGTGAAGAAGAGATCGAAGCCGGGCTGATCTCCCGATTCCATGCGATCGGGCGCGATATACAAATCCGACGGTTCATGCCACGGATCGACGGAGGAGCACAGCGTGAGAGTCTGCTTCTGATCGGGAGAGTGATGAAGCAGATCCTTGAATGCGCCGCGGTCGAACGTTCCCAAGTAGAGTTCCCGAATGGCATAGCCTACGCAGTTGCGGCGATCGGCCGATCCGTGGGCGTCGCAGGTGTTGGAAGAGCGTGTCATCAGGATCCGGACGAACTTGGTGGTCACCGCGGGCCCTCCGCCCAAAGTGGTCGTGCCGCCCTTCGCTTGCGAAACGGTGCCGTGTGGGAAGACCTTCCATGAACCTTTGTCTTGCTCGTCCATGGCATCGCCATCGCCAACCCAGTACTGCACTTCGAAGTCCTGCGCATACGGATCGGCCCAGTTGATGCGGATTGCGTTCACGTCTTCTTTCTTGTCGAGCGCGATCACGACCCACTGAGGATGCAGCGAGTCGTCCTCTCCGGTGAACTCCTTCGCGAGGTAGGGATTACTTTTCCAGTACGATTGCAGGTCGCCGTCATCGAGGCGGGAGAACCCGTCAAACTCCGTCCCGCCGTTCCGCGTAAATCCGCGGTGACGAAGCGTGTAGCCGTAGGAGTGCCGGATCATTTCACTGGTCGGAGTCGCATCCCCGGTAAAGTATCCCTTGCCGGCGGGATCGCTCCAGGTGCCTTTTGGATTCCAATGCCAGGCCTGCACAAACAGGTCGGTGTTCTGTCGATAACTGATGGTTCCCCAACCGGCGGAGAGGACCTTGTCGATCTGATCGGGACGGAAGAACACGTCGGTCGCGTTGCTGGGCACCCGATCCACCGTCGATCCCAAGGCATAAAGAGGGCTGAACTTGTTCACAACGTGGCTGGGGGTTGCGTCCACGGTCACGAGTTGCGCGGTTGCGCTCAGTGAACAAGCGAGCAGAATAGCCATCAGCGGGAGTGCGAGGTTGATTCCGTTTAGTCGGTTCATGCGTCCTTGGACATTGAGTACCATCCGGTACGGGTTTGATCCGGCTCTTTTGTATATAATTTCCCGACTCGAGTGAGAAGAGTTCTTGCAGTTCACCCAAGAGGATACCCTACATGTTGCTCAGAATATTCAAGGACAAAGTCTCGCTGGGCCAGGCGGCCGCGGATCAGGCTGCGACCGCGATTCGGCTGGCAATCGGGGAGCGCGGCGCCGCCCGGATCATCGCTGCGACGGGTGCGGCGCAATTCGAGTTCCTCGATGCACTAACGATAGCTCCGGGCATTGATTGGTCAAAAGTAGAAGCTTTTCACCTGGATGAGTACATCGGTCTGCCGGCGACGCATGCTGCAAGTTTCCGCAAGTTTCTGATGGAGCGGCTGGTCGGGAAGACCGGCATCGTAAATTTTCACGGGCTTGAGGGTGACGCCGCTGATCCGACTACGGTGATTCGCGAGGTCAGCGAGCAGTTGGCCTCGGCACCGGTCGATGTGGCATTCCTGGGAATTGGCGAGAATGGACACATCGCGTTCAACGATCCACCGGCGGACTTCACTACCGACGATCCGTACATCATCGTGAATCTGGACGAGCCGTGCCGCCGGCAGCAGGTGGGGGAGGGATGGTTCGCCGATATTTCGCAGGTACCTACACGCGCCATGTCTATGTCGGCACGACAGATTCTCAAGGCTAAGGAAATACTGGCGGTCGTCCCGGACAAGCGCAAGGCGCAGGCGGTGAAGGCGTGTCTCGAAGGAGAGATCAGCCCCATGGCGCCAGCATCGATTCTGCGCAGACATCCCCATACGACGGTTTATCTGGATCCGCACTCAGCGTCGCTGCTGAGTCCCGGACTGCAGAGCGCGCTGGCCAAGGAGTCGCGGGCCGTCGTGAGCTCTTAACGTACCGAGGCAATTCCCCGCAATGGCGAGCGCCCGGAAGCCGATCCCGTCGTTACGTTGGTGGATCGGTGGCCTGCTGTTCGCTTCCACGGTAATCAACTACATCGATCGCCAGACTCTTGCTCTTCTCGCGCCATATCTCAAGCTCCAATATCACTGGACCAATTCCGACTATGCGAATATCGCCATCGCTTTTCGGGTGGCGTATTCCATCGGCCAGAGCGGGTTCGGCAAGCTCATGGACCGCATTGGCACGCGCCGCGGGCTGACGCTCTCGGTGATCGGATATTCGACGGTGTCGATGCTCACGTCGCTGGCCAGGGGGTTTTATAGCTTCGCCACTTTTCGTTTTCTGCTGGGCGCCGGGGAGTCGGCAAACTGGCCTGCCGCGACCAAAGCAGTGTCGGAATGGTTTCCGAAACGCGAGCGAGCCCTGGCAACGGCGCTGTTTGACAGCGGATCTTCGATTGGTGGCGCGGTTGCCCCCTTCATTGTCTTGTGGATTTACTTCCGCTGGGGATGGCGACCCGCGTTCATGATCCCAGGCACGCTGGGCTTTTTGTGGCTCATTGCGTGGCGCTGGCTGTACTACCCGCCGGAAGAGCATGCACGGATCGGGCACACAGAGCTTGCAATGATCGTGGCCGACAAGCGCGAATCAGACGCGCCACAGGAGGGCAAGACTCGTCCTAAATGGCGCGACCTTTTGAGGCTTCCACAGACCTGGGGAGCGATTATCGCCAAGGCGTTTACCGACCCCATCTTCTTCTTTATCACCGAGTGGTTTCCCATCTACCTGGTCGCGAAAGGGATTGAGCTGAAGAGCGGGTTGATCGCGGTGTGGATTCCATTCATTGCGGCCGATGTGGGGAGCTTTTTCGCCGGCGCCCTCTCGGGCTTTCTGATCAAACGCGGATGGTCACTGGGCGCGGCTCGCAAGGCGCCGATTGTTTATGGCGGAATCGGCATGACCCTGCTCATTCTGACGATCTTCACGACCAATCTATACTTGATCGCACTTCTATTTGCAGTCGTGACGTTCGCCTATGCTGGGTTCACGACGATGGCGAACGTTTTACCTTCCGACCTTTTTGCCAGCGAGTCAGTGGCGTCCGTCAGCGGCCTGAGCGGGACGGGTGCGGGCATTGGAACGATTGTCGCGTTCAAGCTGGTTGGATATGTTTCGGACGCGCGGCAGGCAACGGGAACCCATTCGTTCGATCCCATCGTGATTGTCGCCGGGCTGCTTCCCCTGTTGGGCATGATTCTGGTGCTGGTGCTGCTCAGAAATACTAAAGCGACAGAGCAAGGGCTGGTGCGGCGGATCTGAAGGTTTAGTTACACTCTTGGAGTTGATCTGAGGAGATCTCTGTGAAGATCACCGATGCCAAGGTATTCGTCACTTGTCCGGGGCGAAACTTCGTCACGCTGAAAATCTCGACTGACGAAGGTGTTTACGGGCTGGGCGATGCGACTCTGAACGGGCGGGAGTTGGCCGTCGCATCTTATTTGAGCGATCACCTGGCTCCCTGTCTCGTGGGACGCGATCCGTTTCAGACCGAAGACATCTGGCAATATTTGTACCGCGGCGCCTATTGGCGCCGCGGGCCGGTGACCATGACCGCGATTGCGGCCGTCGACATGGCGCTTTGGGATATCAAGGGCAAAGCGCTCGAGACGCCCGTCTACAACCTGCTCGGAGGACAGAGCAGGACTGGCGCGATGGTCTACGGGCACGCCAATGGGCGCGACATTGAGGAGACCGTCGAGGAAGTCGCGAAGTATAAGGAGCTGGGCTATCTGGCGATTCGGGCCCAGAGTGGAATCCCGGGCCTGCCGTCCACCTATGGCGTGGCGAAGGATAAGTTGTATTACGAGCCTGCGGAAAAAGGCTTGCCTCCCGAGAATGCTTGGTCGACCGAGAAATATCTTCTGCATGTTCCCAAGCTTTTCGAAGCCTTGCGACTGAAGTTTGGGGACGACCTTCACCTGCTTCACGATGTTCACCACCGACTGACGCCGATCGAAGCGGCGCGACTGGGAAAGAGCCTGGAACCTTATCACCTGTTTTGGCTGGAGGATGCGGTGACGGCGGAGTTGCAGGAAGGCTTCCGCATCATTCGTAAACACACGACCACGCCACTGGCCGTCGGAGAGGTTTTCAATTCGATTTGGGATGCGCACATCCTGATTCAGGAACAGCTGATCGATTACTTGCGCATGACGGTTGTGCACGGTGGAGGGTTGACGCACCTGAAGAAGATCGCTGCGCTGGCGGAGGTTTATCACGTGCGGACGGGCTGCCACGGGGCGACAGACCTGTCTCCGGTGGCGCTGGCTTCAGCGCTGCATTTTGATATTTCGGTGAATAATTTCGGAATCCAGGAATACATGCGTCACACGAAGGAAACCGATGAGGTCTTTCCGCATGCGTATTCGTTTAAGCATGGATATCTGCATCCCGGAGACGCGCCGGGATTGGGCGTCGATTACGACGAGAAGTTGGCGGAGAAGTTTCCGTACGAGCGCGCCTATCTGCCGGTGAACCGGAAGCTCGATGGGACGATGTTCAACTGGTAGCGGTCACGACGGCAGACTCTCTTGGAGACGATTCGAGGAGATATGGGCTATAAGCAACTGGATCTCGACGGAAAAGTGGCCGTCGTTGTCGGAGGAAGCTCTGGCATCGGCAAGACGATTGCGCTCGGTCTCGCGCAGGCTGGGGCCGATGTGGTTGCAAGTGCGCGGCGCATCGAACTGGTGAAGGAGCTGGCGGACGAAATCGAAGCACTCGGACGACGCTCTTTGCGGGTGACCTGCGACGTGGACAATCGCGAGTCCCTGGAAACGTTGCTGAAAGATTGTGTCGCCGTGTTCGGCAAGGTCGACATCCTGGTGAACGCGGCGGGCATCACCAAGCGTGCACCGACGCTGGATTTTCCTGAAGCGGATTGGAACCGGATCATGGATACGAATCTGACGGGCACGCTGCGATCCTGCCAGGTATTCGGACACCATATGATTGAACGGCGCTACGGAAGGATTATCAATATCGCTTCGATGGGAACCTTTCTCGCCCTATTTGAAGTCGCTGCATATTCCGCCAGCAAGTCTGGCTTGGCATCTCTGACCAAGTCGCTGGCCGTGGAGTGGGCAAAGCATGGAATCTGCGTCAATGCGATTGCGCCGGGTTATTTCCGCACACCGCTGAGTGAGAAGTTACTCGTCGGCACAGGCCGCGGCGACGAGGTGCTGATGCGTACTCCCATGAAGCGGTTTGGCGAACTGGAAGAGTTGGTGGGGGCGGCAGTTTTTCTGGCCTCAGACGCTGCCAGCTTTGTCACCGGAACCGTCTTGCCGGTGGATGGCGGCGTCCTGGCCAGCGGCGTGAACCAGTAAGTGCATCAATCCGCAGCACTTCGCTTTGTTTGTACGTACATTGTTGTACGGCCTATTCGCGCTTTTGAGCCCGACACCGCCTTAGCCGCTCCCGATGTCGCGTGGGATGCCATTTCCTGAGCCGGGAAGGTCCCTACAAGCGATGATCGACGTCGAAGATGAGGAATGCGTCGTCCGGAAAACGATCTCGCGTCCTGGAGGATCGTGGCGCGTTTTACGAATTTTCAATGACTTCCACGAGTCCTCAATCACTCCCACGAGGACTCAACGACTTACAGGTGTTGGCTTCTTTTCGCGCAGCGCTGCACGTGCAGAAGTCACCGCCTGAACCAGTTCCTGCGCAGCAGTAGAGATCCTCTCCAGATTACCTTCGCGCAAGGCCGCCGCATCGACCAAGTCTGCGCCTACGCCGAGAGCAAACGCGCCGGCAGCAATGAACTCTGCTGCGTTGCTCGCACTGACGCCTCCGGTTGGAATCAATTCGGCCTTCGGGAACGGCGCCTTGAGCGAGCGCAGATACTTGGGGCCTCCCACATTGCCGCAGGGGAAAATCTTGACCAGCCGCGCGCCCTGGTCCTGAGCGTTCATCAACTCGGTCGGAGTCAGTGCTCCCGGGATTGCCAGTTTCCCAGAGGCTCGCGCGACCGAAAGCATTGGTATTGACAAGCCCGGGCTCACCAGGAATTCGGCTCCGGCGCGAAGGCATGACTCGGCTTGTTCGGCGCTGACGACCGTGCCGGCGCCGACCAGGGCCTTATCCTTATATTGCTTCGCAACCTCACGGATAACCGACACAGCGTTGGGGACGGTCATGGTGATCTCGACCACGGGAATACCGCCGGCGCAGATCGCTTCCACGGCGCGGGTCGCTTCCTCGACCGATGCCGCGCGGACTACGGGGATAATCCCCACTTCTTCAATTCTGCGGATTACATCTTCAATCGTCATATCTGTTCGCCGAGTTAATGGTGAAGCTCTATCGCTCGATGCGCGCCGTTCGCGATTTCATGGCCTGCAAGACTTCCGCCAGCGTTGCCATCGTTGTATCGCCAGGAGTGGTCATGGCCAGGGCGCCATGCGCGGCGCCACATTCGACTGACCATTGCGGGTCTTTGCCGGACAGAAATCCATAAATGAGTCCCGAAGCGAAAGAGTCACCGCCACCGACGCGGTCGTAGATCTCCAGATTCTCGCGCACGGCTGCTTCATGAAAGCTGCCATCGCAGTAGCAGAGCGCTCCCCAGTCATTCCGCGTGGCCGTCTTGGCATTTCGAAGCGTGGTGGCGATCACCGACATCGAGGGATATTGCTTCACGACCTTCTCGATCATCTGCTTGAAGCCTGCGGAATCCAGTGTGGAATGATGTTCATCCAGGCCGGCGACCTCGAAACCCAGAGCGGCAGTAAAGTCTTCTTCATTGCCCAGCATGACGTCGGCGAGCGGGGCGAGGCGTCGGTTCACTTCTTGCGCTTTCGCTTTTCCGCCAATCGATTTCCAGAGCGACGCGCGGTAGTTCAAGTCGTAGGAAATGATTGTGCCCGCTCGCTTGGCGGCTTCCATGGCTTCCTGCGCCGCTAGCGGCGTCGTCTCGGAAAGGGCGCTGAAGATCCCTCCGCTGTGGAACCAGCGGGCGCCATCTTTCGAGAAAATCTGATCCCAATCGATCTCTCCGGGCTTCAGCTGAGAGATCGCAGTGTGCCCGCGGTCCGAACAACCAACCGCAGCACGAATGCCAAAGCCACGTTCCGTGAAGTTCAAGCCATTGCGCACCGTGCGGCCAACGCCATCGAAGGGGACCCAGCGAACATATTGCTGGCTCACGCCGCCCTGCAACATTAGATCTTCCACAAGGCGGCCGACTGGATTGTCAGCGAGTGCGGTGACGACCGCGGTGTCCAGTCCGAAGCAGCGCTTCAGCCCGCGAGCAACGTTGTATTCTCCACCCCCCTCCCATGCGTGGAAGTGGCGAGTCGTGGAAATGCGCTCTTCGCCGGGATCGAGGCGCAACATAACTTCGCCCAGGCTTACCAGATCCCACCGGCAATCGCTTTTGGCTTTGATCTTCAGTTTCGCCATGATTGTGCGGGTAACCCGTTAAACCCAAATATGATACAGGTTGTACCCAGCGCTGCAGGATCGCTCGCTCGTCCGGCTCCAAATAAAAGTGGATGGGATTGTAATAACTCTTCCCTCCCGCCGTCTTTAGTGGTGAAGAGAGTAACAGGAGGCGTACCCTGCAAAGCGCACTGGCAGAGGCTCCGGCAATCGCGATCCCGACCGAATTCGATCGAGTTTTTCGGGCGTATCACGGCTTGGTATTCCGCACGGCTTACCGCATCACGGGTAACGCCGCGGATGCTGAGGACGTGTCGCAGACCGTGTTTCTGCGCCTGTACCGCCGCGGCACGGGCGCAGAGGTTCTAGAGAATGAAGAGGGCTACCTGCGCCGGGCCGCGATCAACGCCGCTCTGGACGTGATTCGATCGCGACAGGCGGATCGTACGGTCGAACTCCCCGACCTGCCCGCCGAGCCCAAACACGACGATCCCCGCGAACTGCGGCAGGCGCTGGGGCGGGCGCTGGCACAACTCAAGCCGCGCGCCGCCGAAGTTTTTGCATTGCGATTTCTTGAGGGATTCAGCAACCCGCAGATTGCGCGGATGCTCGGCATTTCACTGGTAGCGGTGGCGGTAATGGTGCACCGGACTCGCCAACAACTCCGCAAGGAGTTGGGAACATATCTAGGAGACAGGACATGAAGAACGATAAGTTTGACCGTTTGATCTCGGACATTCGAAATGAACAGCTCAACGACAAGTTTGTCGCTCAGGCCGGCGAGAGAGTCTACAAGTCGATCGCCGGGGCTGCCCCAACTGCGGACCTCAGCGCCCACACGCTGCGCACCTGCGGAGATTTTCAGGCGTTGATCCCCGGATACCTTTCCAAGCAACTCGCCCCGGCACGTGCCTTGTTGTTTGAAGATCATACGCACGCCTGCGTCGCCTGCCGGCACGCCCTCGAGCACGCTCGCGGCGGAGAAGTGCAGAAGGTATTTCGTGTGGAGCCCAGGCGCCGGAGTTCGATGGCATGGGCTTGGGCAATGGGTGCGGCTGCGGTTTTCGCCGCCGCAATTGCCGTAGTTGCGTTCAGCAACGGGATGCTTCCCGGCCAGCATGTGGTCCGCGCGTCTGTGCAGACCGTGGACGGCTCACTCTATACGGGCGCCGGGGCGGAAATGCGGCTGATTCCTGCAGGATACGAGATCCGGAATGGCGATGAAGTCCGCACGGCCAAGGGATCGACTGCGGTGGTGCGGCTGCTTGACGGTTCGCTGGTCGAAATGGGCGAGCGCTCCGATCTTTCGGTGTCACGAGGATGGAAGGGAACAACGATTCGCCTGGATGGCGGCAAGGTCATCGTGCAGGCAGCCAAGCAAAAGTCCGGCCGGCTGTATGTCGCGACGGAGGATGGCCTGGTCTCGGTGAAGGGCACGATCTTCTCTGTGAATCATGGGACGAAGGGCTCGCGCGTGGCAGTCATTGAGGGCGTCGTGCGGGTGAATTTTGGAGAAAACACCACCGACCTGACCGCCGGAGAGCAAGCCACCTCAGGCGCCAGCGTGTCGAAGGTGCCGATCCAGAACGAGATCGCCTGGAGCAAGAACGCGGCGAAATATCTCGCTCTACTGGGCGACTTCGCGGTTCTGCAGAAACAATTTGCCGCGATTCCGGGGCCGGGGTTGCGCTACAGCTCCGACCTTCTGCCCTATGTGCCCGATAACACCGTGATCTATGCGGCGATTCCCAATCTTGCGAATACCTTGGGCGAAGCCACACGGCTCTTCCAGGACCGGTTGCAGCAGAGTCCGGCGCTGCGGGATTGGTGGAAGCAACAACAGAAAGGGAACGGCCCGAAGCCGGAAGATGTGCTGAATCAGGTGAGGACGTTCAGCAGCTATCTGGGTGACGAGATAGTGTTTGCCGTTGCCAAGGACGGAACAGAATATTCGTCGCCAGTCGTACTGGCGAAAGTAAAGCAGGGCGGCCTGGAGACCTTTTTGCAAACGCAAGCGGCTCTGCAGACGATCCCGAATCCATGGGCAGCCACGCCTGCGGCCAACAAGCCGCTGCTGGTTTATGTCAGCAACGATCTAATGATTGCGAGTCCGGATCTGAAGGAGCTGCAGCGCACGGCACTGCGCGTAAAGCAAGGCCGTACCGGCACTTTCGCTGAAACACCCTTTTACCAGCAGATTTCGCGTTCCTACCAACAAGGGGCGGAATGGATTTTCTGCGCCGACATGGAACAAATTGTCGCGAAGAACGTACAACCTAATGGCAAGGGCGATGAACTGCCGCCGGGGATAGCGGACGTGCGATACCTGACGATGGAACACCGGGAAGTCGGCGGCAAGAATGAAAGCCATGCCGATCTGATGTTCGCG
>DATDGW010000491.1:0-5729 GCA_036521895.1 Candidatus Sulfotelmatobacter sp.
TCGTCAACTACTTCTGTTTTTCGGTTCATTAGCATCGATCGGTTCTTCGTCTCATCTATCGCCAAGTGGAATGCCTCTTCACTGCCTCTGTATGGGCTATCTCCGTATGGAGAGAAGGGAACTTAGCTAAATCTACCGTGGCAAGTTCAACAGAAAGCGTGGGAATTAAGCCCTCCCTTGATGCTAGCACAGCTGTCGCAGCATTCCTATTCTCGAAAAATGCAGCTCAGACGACGGTTTTGGTTTCTTTCCTCGCCCCTCTGGGTCATCTCGACTGGAGCCGTTCTTCAGCCGAAAGGAGGGATCTCGCGGGCAGAGGTGCAAACGCTTCCCGTCGAGGATTCGACGGGCAAAAGGAGAAACTGGTCGGCCCTAGAGGGCGATTTTCGAACTTTTCCGACGATGCCCATCGGCCCTGGGTCGATTTTTCAACACTTTACGGCCTGAAGGTTGGTCCCTCTGAGTCAATAACCGTTATCGCAATGTTTCGCCAAGCACTTGGGCGCGACAAGAAACGCCGGGCCCCACGTGTGGGCGCTTTTTCAAGTCGGGTTCCGGGCGGGCCGTTTTCAATCGGCAAGCGTGCAAGGGGTCGAGCGGAGTGAGCTCGACCCCTAGTTTTTTCAGCAGCTTCTCGCTAGAACGTGATCGGATTTTCCATTGAACCTCGTAAACGTAAAGCCACTGAAGGGTTCGTTGTACGTGTGGCGCTGGTCACGCAGGATGCTGATCGTAACCTTCTCACCGAGCAGGAGAGCTTGCTCGGCATCAGAGCGCCAATGCACGCCAGCCATATCCCGCCCCAACGCTACCTTGTTGGCGAGTTTGTTCAGTTCGCTGCCCACCGTGATCTGCCCTGCATCGGAACCCGCGTAGGGAGCTAAGGACTGACCATCGTCGGAGGCCACCATGGGAGCGAAGGCTTCATTGAAGAAGGCCTTCAGGGCGGTGACGCATGCGCCGGCGATCACACCATGTCCCTCGGCATAAGAGGGATGTTGTAGGCCGCCCTCCGGATAGGCGACGGGCAAGAGGTATGGGCCATGCTTGGTGAACACCTGACCGACGGCCTCGGTGAACGGCTCATCAGGGCCGCACAAAGATTTTTCCTAGGACCTGCTTGAGAGTCGGTTGCAGGGGAAAGACACGGTTGAGACCACATTGGAGCGGCGCATCCCATACGACAGAAAGCGAGATGCGCTGCGTCGAATTTGGCAGAAATTTAAGGGCGAAATCGATAAATTGTATCGAGCGGAATAGAGAGTCGTGTCGGTTCGGCGAAATATCGAACACTGGTATCCCTACGCCGTTGCCTTAGCGAGTGCTCCTGCGTGGTTTTACCTCTTTCGTTGGCTGAACCTGAGCGGTCAGGAAGCGAAGGACCTGTTTACGATTATCTTGAATGTCTCTGCGATTGCTGCCGGATTCTTGGGAACGGCGGCTTCGATTCTCCTCACTATGGGTTCGGCGCGGGACCGGACCGACCTGCTGTATTCCCATTGGCCCAGATAGACGTTACTCCTGTCCTCCGTCATTGCGAGCGCTCTGAGCTAGCGCCCCTAAAACCACGGCGAACAGGAGAATCAGAAAACAATAGGCGACGACAACGCGCGACGAAGTGCATGGTTTCCTCAGTCCTGCAGGGCCCACATCACAAGCTCAAGTTCTTCGTGTGCCAACGATTATGGTGTCACTGTGAAGCTGGTGGCGGTCGACGCGGTGCCACCCAGCGTCGTGATCACGATCTTTCCCGTCTTCGCGCTAGTGGGAACCGTCGCGGTCACTTTTGTGTCGGAGTTTACGGTGAAGCTGGTGGCGGCCACGCCACCAAAAGTCACCTTGGATGTCTGAGTCAGGCTCACACCGGTTATCGTGACAACTGTCCCGACCGGTCCACTCGGTGGAGTAAAGCTTTTGATCTGTGGCGTTATGCGGAAGGCCTTATTGCTGGTGATGGTGACGCCTGGCGTTGTTACCTGGATCGCGCCTGTGGTCGCGCCTGCAGGAACCTTCGTGCTGATCGAACCTCCGGCGGAGCCGACGGTGAAAGTGGCGGGAGTGCCGTTGAAACTGACGGCCGTGCTGCCCGTGAGGTTCATTCCGAGGATAGTGACACTAGCGCCGACCTTGCCCGAGTTCGTGATGGATTGCACGAAGGGGCCGAGTCCGGTGGAAATGCTGAAGACGGTGCCGTATTGGTTCGCCTCGCCGCCCTGCAACGTTGTGCCGTAGAAGTTGCCGTCGGTGGCCTGAAGCAGATCACCATATGGGGAGGAGCCATCCGTACATTGTGGTTGCGAGCAGAAAGTGTAGAGCGTGGTGAGGATACCTTTTGGCGTAATCTCAAAGACCGTGCCGGCACTGGACCCTCCTCCTCCAGTGGTTCCGTAGAAATTTCCATCAGTGGCCTGAATCAATCCGCCATATGGATAGTTTCCGTCTGCGCAGTTGGTCAGCGAGCAGAAGTTGTGCAGAATGGCAAGTTTCTTTCCTACTAGCTTATAGATTGTTCCGTAGCTGTTGGCTCCGCCACCAGCAGTCGTGCCGTAGAAGTTTCCATCGGAGCCTTGAATGATGCCGCCGTAGGGACCTCCGGGATTCGTACCAGTGCCGAAGCTGTATAGTGAGGTCAGTTTGCCGGCAGGAGTGATTTCGAAGATGGTGCCTGCGCCGTTGGTTCCACCGTCTAGGTTTGTGCCGTAGAAATTCCCGTTAGATCCCTGAAAGAGTCTGCCGATCGGGTTCTGGCCATCGGGGCCCTGGAAACTGTAGAGGGAGGTGAACTTTCCTGTCGGAGTGATCTTGAAGACGGTGCCACAGCCAATACCACTGCAACCGCTGGCGCTAAGATTGCCGCCATAAAGGGTTGTGCCGTAAAGGTTGCCATCGGTGCCCAGAGTCATGTTGGCATAGGGCGAAAAGCCGTCGGGGCCGGTGAAGGTATGTAGAACGGTCAGCGTCCCCGCAGACGTGATTTCAAAGATCGTGCCACAGCCATAGATACCCGTGTCACAGGCTCCCAGGGTGCTCAATCCGTATTGGGAGGTCGTGCCATAGAAGTTGCCGTTGTTCGCCATCACAAGCCCGCCAACCGGGGAATCCCCTTCCGGACATCCCGCGGTTGTGCAGAACGTATACAGAGTGGTGAGCGCACCAGTCGTGGTCATTTTGAAGACAGTGCCCGTACCACCGCCTAAAGAGGTGGTTCCATACAGTTGGCCGTCCATGCCTTGCACGAGATATTCGTAGTAGGGTTCCCAGCCGTTAATCTGGTCGAAGGCCACAAGTTGGGTGAAAACGGCTTGGGCTGAGGAGATTCCGGTCACAAGAAGAACGAACACCAAGACGGTCAAGGCCGCCCGCCAGGAGTTTCCAACGGTGTGGGCAGAATTTTTTACGTGTGTGCAAGACATTGCAATGTCCTCTTTCTGTTGCATCTGCAACTGATACTTCGCCAGGAGTAGCGGACACGCGTGCCATTGCCTTGGCTTGTGGCCAAAGGTAGAATTCCCGTGCGTTTAGCTGCGCTCTTTCGCCGGTGAGGGAACCGGAGACCCAAACCGCAGTCTAGCGATGAACGTAGCGCTCGCGGCTTCTGCTGTCCTTACCGCAACCTTAAAGTTGTCTTAAATCGCGAAGTACTAGGATTTCATGGGCGTATCGAGCACATCGGTCTTCGATTTCCATCCATTTCGCTTGGATTCCGCCCAACGGTTGTTGAGCCGCGACGGACAGGCTGTGGCGTTGACTCCCAAGGAATTCGACACATTGCTGGTGCTGGTCGAGGCAGGCGGGAGAGTTGTGGACAAAGAAGAGCTGCTCTCCCGTGTTTGGCCGGACAGCTACGTTGGCGATGGCAGCCTGGCCAGAAACATATCTGTCCTGCGTAAGGAACTTGGGGATGAGGTGATCGAAACGCACCGGGGACGGGGATACCGGATCACTCTTTCTGTGGTTCTTACCGGCAACGTTCCGACTGTTGCTATTGCACCGACCGAGGCGCAGACGGATACCCGGGTGTCAGCAGTTGAAGCAGTGGAACAGAGAAGCTGGTGGAGGAAGGCTGGGCTCGTTCTCCCGACAGGGGTGGCCATTTTGGTGCTCGTGTTCGTGGTCTCCCGGTTCTTTGCCGTCAATGGTGCCAAGGCCCACGGGTCAGCCAGCGCAAGGCCGATCCGGTCAATTCTGATTCAGAAGGAAGGCGCCATTGATCCACTGGACGAAGGGTTCAAGTTGCATGCACCCGACAACGGTCAATACCCGCACGCGCTCTACAACCGCGAAACGAACGGATGGGATCGTTGGAGACTCACCACCGACGATCAGAATTACTACTATCGCTCATTAAGCGCTGACGAGAAGGACTTCGCATTGCAGAGGGACTGGAAACTGACCTGTGTCTGCGCAGTAGAAAACGGCGGAGGCGAAGCAGATATCGATTTCGCGGGGAAGGGTCCGCGATTCGATATCCAATTGTTACAAGAAGATAATCGGTATTTCGTTGGCCTGACGAAGCAGATTTCTCCGACAATCGAATTGGATGAGAAGATTGAGTTTCCTGGTGTAGCCGACGTAGCGCACCCCCACACCTATGAACTTCGCTACGACCACATAAGCGGAACCGCGAGCTTGTGGATTGATGGTAAGCACATCACGTCGGGATATCACGGGCATCGCCAGTTCCAGGAGGATCGGGGTCTAATGTTCGGTACTGCAATCTGCGGGAACGTTCTGAAGAGTAGCGCCGTGTTTCGCCAGGTGCGCTTCGAAGCGCAATAATGACGCCCTTGGATGTCTTCATCGCAACTTAAGAGTCGTCTTAATCCAGCTTTTCGCGGCGTCTTCATGAATAACGCAATTACACCAGGTTCGCGCTTGGTCGATTCCGCCTCGATCGCGCGCAACGAACGTTGTGTCAGGACGCACAGTCCCTAACATTGACTCCTAAAGAATTCGACACTTTGCTAGTTTTGGTCGACGCGGGGTGGAGGAATGCTGGGCTCGTTCTCGGGACAGGGAACTCGTGAACAGAGCTTATTTTCTATGCGCTAATCAGCGCCCGTCCGGGTGCCAGCGATCGAGTAGCCGGACAGGATTGCTCCCGTCCAGCCCTCTAAGAACTGTGCATGAAAGTTTCCCTTCACACAGCTCAAGCCCTTCGAACGCCTCTTTCGGGGAGACGCGGTTTCGAGACAGGAATGCGCTGACGGTGAACCCTGTCATGGCACTCTGGATGAAGTAGAACGCGGTTCGCGGCGCTTTGCGAACCACCCAATTGTCATCGATCATCTGAAAACGTAGTTTTCTGAACAGCTGCCGGAATAAAACGTTGAGGGTAATTAGTATCATCTGCGCCGCAGGCACACATCTCATGGTCCGCTGGTGTACTGTTTATTGCAGCCCAAGACTCGATCATGGCAGAAGTGATACTTCGGCAACGTCCCTGTCGTGCATGTGGCGTAGTGTTTTCCATCTGCCGCCATTGCGACCGAGGCCAATGCTATTGCAGCCCCGTCTGTAGAGAACGAGCACGGCGGCAACATAGGGGTGCTGCCAATCGCCGGCACCAAAGGACCGAACGTGGTCGGCAAACACACCGGATCCGCCAACGAAACTACCGGTTACGGCAATCCGGGCTTCGCGTGACGGATCAAGGTTCCCAGTCGATCATCAGGCCGCGCTCGGCGAATCGGCCGAAGATCGGCCACTGTGCTGTTTGCGGTCGTTCC
>DATDGW010000492.1:0-1742 GCA_036521895.1 Candidatus Sulfotelmatobacter sp.
ATAAGGCCCTCCGCCAACGCGCCCGCGCGCACCACAAGTCGATTGCGCTGAGGTGATCGCGCTTCTTCAGCAGAACCTTCCGACGGCGGCGGAACTGAAACGCCGACAAGAGTTCTACGACCGCTGGGCTGAACTCCGGGCCAAACCTCCTCTTACCCCTGGTCTATTCCCGTCGGCCGAAGAGATGATTCGTGAGGACCGCGAGCGTTGAACACGTTGCTCCTGGACGCCAGCGTTGCGATAAAGTAGGCGATCCCGTCGGCCCGAGAGTCCTTGACCGACGAGTCCCGATTGCTAAAGCGCCATGGGAACAGTGAAATCGAGTTCGTCCTGCCCGATGTTTTCGGGGCCGAGCTCGGCAATGTTTTGTGGCAGGGGACGCGGCAGCGTAGATGGCGTCAGGGCGAGGCCGAGGCGGTAGCGTCCGACCTGAGCGCTCGAGACTGCGTACGAGCGAGCTGTCTACGACTGTCTGTACGTGGCCTTGGCGGTTCAATTCAAAACGGACTTGATCACCGCCGACGAGCGCATGGCCAATGCCCTCGCGGCTCACCTGCCGGCCAAATGGCTGGGTGCTCGGTGAGGCTGGACTAATCCCCCAGCCGCAACGCTTCAATCGTCTGCGTGGGAGATTCCTCGAAAATCAGTCGCCGCTCCAGTTCGGTGCTGTTCTTTCCGAGATAGTGCGGGACATACCACAACACCGCCGCTGCGGGCACAAGGCTGAGCATGCGCAACGGCTCTGCCAGTGCCGAGGCTTCGAACTCCGGCGTCGAAACCGAGTAGATCAGGAATCCGAAACAGCCGGAGAGCAGCGTCACGAAGGAATGTTGCTTGAAGAGCGGAAGCGTGCAGGTAAACGGAATCTTTCTAAAGCGAATCAGCACGATGTTCGTCAACAGCACGGCCCAGGTCACGACCAGCATCGTGTGGAGGCATGCGACCATCCAGCCTTCCAGGTACGTGTAGACGGGAAACGTGATCACGAAGAGCCAGGGTAGCACGAGGATCAGGATCACTCTCCTTGCCAGCCCCTCGCACTCTTGCCGGTTGGGATCAACCATGAGCTGAAAAATCCAGTTGGCGCGCAACTCGGCAGGGATCTCGAAGACAATTCGCAAGCCGACAATGATCAGGAAGCTGAGAAGGAACGGGATCGAGAGAGCGTCGGGCGAGAGCGCGGTTTGACGCAACGACTTGGAGCCTTCGAACGCGCCCAGCAGTGCCTGCGAGGCCAGGACCAAACTGAGTCCGCCGACCGCGGTCAGAACCAGACGATGCGCTTCGCTGCGGAGCAGAGTTTTCATCGCAAACCGAAAGCCGGCTCGTTGGAATGGAGTGCGCAGCGCGAAGCGATCGAATAGGAGGCCGATGCGCAGCGTCTGAGGACTGCGAGCAATCGCCGACGTATCGGCGATCTCTGCAATCCGCACGAAGTGGCGCCTGTAACCGATCACGTAAGTGCAGAACGCAAGCAACGCCACGGTCGCAACTCCGGGCACTGCGAGTCTGGATAACTCCGTAAGCACGGGACCGGCGCGTCCCCGCAACGACTGGCACAGACCGAGAAACCAGCACGAAGGAATCAGGGCAATCCATCGAGGCGCGGGTGCACGCCGCAATAGTTGCGGGACTGCGAAACTGGTGCACAAGAGCGCGACCAGGCAAACCACAACGAAACCGCGCATATACGCCGAGAATCGTCGAAAAGTCCGGGGGGGCAGGACCGCCATCAGCAATCC
>DATDGW010000493.1:0-5934 GCA_036521895.1 Candidatus Sulfotelmatobacter sp.
GATCTGATTGCAGCCGCGGGAGGCAAGTGGATTTTCATCGGAATGGAATCCATTGATCCGACCAACCTTGCCGACGTTAAAAAAGGCTTCAACAAGCCGGGTGAGTATGCCGTGGTGCTCGAGCGACTCGCCCAGCGCAACGTTTTTGCAATCACGTCTTTTATCTTCGGCATGGACAATGACGCGCCCGGCGTGGCGGAGCGAACTTTGAAGGAAATTCGCAGTTGGCCTGCGGGGCTGCCAATCTTTGGCTTGCTGACGCCACTGCCTGCGACGCCGCTCTACAAAAGGCTGGAAGCCGCCGGGCGGCTCACGCGTCCGAAGCACTGGCAGGAGTTCATACCCTTTGCTATGGCACATACGCCGTTGAAGATGAGCATCGACGAAGCTCATAACGAGGTACGAATTGGGTGGGCTAACTCTTACAGTCCGGAGGCAATCGAAAAGGCGGTGGATTCGCTCAGTCACAAGCCGCTGGGTTATCGCATCAACATCCTTATCGCACGGCTCTGTTTCCGGGGAATTTATTTTCCGCAAATGGGCCCCTTCGCCTGGGTGAAAACGATTCTCGAAAATCGGCGCACACTACGCAAACTGATAAGGCAAGGGTTCGGAGCAGGGCTGTACGCTGCCGTGCCGTCTGTCGCGACCCCGTCTGTCGCGACAGAGCCAGTCACAGAGCAGACGCACTGAAGCCAATGTGTCTAACCTGCCCAAAAGGCTGGAAGAGCGTCGTCCAATCGGCCTCCGTAGTTTGAAAACTGATGTCGCCAACAAAAAGATTCTTCATTTTAGATCTTCCTTACTGCGTAGTTGAAATTGATGTGGGCAGTATCTGGATAGGGTAAACCGCATCACAAAGAACCTTCGAGAAACGTGCGGACGTGGCTGGAGCGCGATGGGTGGCGCAGTTTGCGCAGCGCCTTGGCCTCAATCTGGCGAATGCGCTCACGCGTGACGGCGAACACCTGGCCGACTTCTTCGAGGGTGCGCTGATTGCCGTCCTCAAAACCAAAGCGCATGCGGATGATGCGTTCTTCGCGAGGACTGAGCTTCTTCAGCATGGAGGCCATCGTCTCCTTCAGGCTGAGGCCGATGGCCGCATCCGATGGTGAGACCACGGTCTTGTCTTCGATGAAATCACCCAGGTGAGCGTCTTCCTCTTCGCCAATAGGAGTCTCGAAAGAAATAGGCGTCTGCGCGATCTTGCGAGCCTGGCGCACTTTTTCGATGCTCAGGTCCGTCCGCTGGGCCAGCTCTTCCGAAGTAGGCTCGCGGCCAAGTTCCTGCACGAGTCGACGGACGCACCTAGCGAGCTTGTTGATGACCTCGATCATGTGAACGGGAACACGGATAGTGCGCGCCTGGTCGGCGATGGCGCGTGTGATGGCCTGGCGAATCCACCAGGTGGCGTAGGTGGAGAACTTGTAGCCGCGGCGCCAGTCGAACTTGTCGGCGCCTTTCATGAGCCCGAGATTGCCTTCCTGGATCAAGTCGAGAAACTGCAGGCCATGATGGGTGTATTTCTTGGCGATGGAGACGACCAGGCGAAGGTTGGCTTCGGTCAGTTCTTTTTTTGCCTGATGCGCCTGCGCCTCACCGCGCTGGATGAGCGTGAGGGTGCGTTTGAGGCTGGTCAGTCCAACTTCGCTCGATTGCTCGATTTCTTTCAGCTCGGCGCGGCGCGCGCGCAGCTCTTTGCGAGCTTCGGCGGCGACATCGCCCAGGGCGGCGTCCACGCGGCGCTCTAGGCGGCGTGCTTCGCGCTCAATGGCGTGCAGGCGCTCGACAGCCGAACGCATTCTGTCGATCAGGCGTTTTTTCTCCAGCCAATGGAAAGAGATTTCGCGTATCGCCAGAGAAATTTGGATGCGGGTCCGGGCAACGGCCCATTTGACTCGAAGATAGGACTGCCCTTTGGATTTTGGAGTCTTGGCCAGCTTTTCCGCTTGCTTCAGCGCGGTTTTGTAGAGCTCAGCGATTTTCTCCATTTGCCGAAGCGTCTGCGTAGTCTTGTTGGCGATTTTTTCTTCGGTGAGCTCTTCATCATCGAACTGAACAATTTCCTTGATGGAGCGCACACCTTTGCGCAAGCCTTCGCCGACGGCGATGATTTCCTTAATGACGATGGGCGAGCGCGTGATGGCCTTCATGACCACGAGCTGCCCGCGCTCGATGCGCTTGGCGATGACTACTTCGCCTTCGCGGGTGAGCAGCGGCACTGAGCCCATCTCGCGGAGGTAGATGCGGACCGGATCCTGGGATTTGGGGTCCACACCGAAGCTGAGGTCAAGGCCGGCTTCGGCGGCGAGTTCCTCTTTCGGGTCAGCTTCGGGACCCTCCGTGGCGTTTGCAGCGGCACGCGTTGCGTTTGCGGTGGCAAGGTCCTCGTAGATCTCAATACCCTGGCGCTCTAAGGTGGACAGGAGATCGTCAATTTCCTGCGATGAATGTACATCTGCGGGCAGACTGTCGTTAATCTCATCGTAGAGCAGGTAGCCGCGCTCCTTACCTATCAGGATGAGCTGCTGAACGTGGCCAAACTCGTCTTCAATGCGTCTCGCCAAGAGTTCTCCTAAGCTTGCAGGAATGAGATGCTGCGGGCGACCTCAAGACTCTTTATCCTCCCTGTGGGTTTAGGGGCTGGGCTTGGGTTTCGGGGCGTGGGCGTCCTGGTAATCGGCCAGTTCTGCGTCCGTGACAGAGAGGCGAGTGGAGGGAGAATGGTCGGTCTGGGTGGCGAATTCCCGGTGAAGCCGGAGGGAGCAGATGTCCGGCGCATCCTGATAGCGCACGCGATGCGCCACGAAAGCGTCGGTCGCAATGGTCACAAAATATTTGGAGGATGCGCCGCCGGTTCCGCGAAGGGTGAAGGCGTATTCACGGATCGCTCCTTTGGTTTCAAACCCAACGTACTGTAGGACAACCGCATCACTCACAAAGACCCCCATTCCGAAAGGGAAACAGTCGCAAGTGTGAACTCAGGAGCCTCTTAAATAGATCGAGAGGTTACGAAAGAGCAATAAACGCGGCACATCCATGATGGCACACTTATGCGTTTCAGTGCACGACCATCTCCAAAACCGATGGTCGATCTCCCGGCGGGAATTGGCATTCTGTCTGTGCTTGCAGGAATTCCCCGAGCAAACGAACCATCCTTGGGCGACGGGCGCGCGCGCTCTTCTCGAACGACTCGCCATTCATTGAAACTCTCTCTATCCGAATCCCAAGTGCCCGTTCCCATTGGAACGACTCTGCCCGCTGCTCGCTCACGAAGAGAGTCGAAGCAACATCACGCTCACCGGCGCAGGCTCTTAGCGCGCGGAACCTAAAATCTGCTGGCGAGGATTATTTAGGCGTCGTTAACACTCATTTCGTCCCGAGTTCTGCATCGACGATCGATTTTCCAAACGAAAATGGAGCGGGTCCCTGAGGCTTTGCAATTCTCGGTAATAATAAAGTGAAGTAGGGCGTTTTCCGTTGAACCTCAGATTCCTTAGCAACTCCTTTTCTTCCGTGGTGGCAGTCCCGCTGAGGGAACCATCATTAAGGAATTCTTTAAACCCCGGCTCTACCTCTGGTTGGGCAGGTCCCGTTTCAACAAACTCAAATCTCCTAGGATCCCCCGGGGCTATTCTCCGATTTAACACAATTTCCATACCAAAGGTCGTTAGATCGACGTCCCAGGATTCAATCACTGGATCCAGGAAGGAAACACAGTTTTCAGGTGACAAGCTGAAGACGTCCGTGTCCAGGAACTCAAGGAGGGTAACCCGCATTTGTTCATAGCTTCGGCCGGCAAGTCGAGCCACCAAGTGGAGCCAGTTTTCACTGTTCAATTCTTCTTTGGTGATTTTCTTGGTCACGTCCAAAAGGTTTTGCGTGATGAGGCGTTCGAGTTCGCCGAATGGCTGCTTCTCAAAAATCGCACGAACTTGTTTTTCTTTGCCCGGTGCGCACTTCCGGAGGATTACTTCTCGAACTTCCCTAAACAAGGGCGCGGGCGGGCCCACCAAGTCTCTTTTCAATTCTTCCCTACGCTGGTGCTCAGCCAGCTTCGAAAGCCTATCGCTCGGGAGCTTCAAAAATTTCGCCATTTTCGCATAAATATCTGTTCGATCAGGCGCCGGGGGCAGCTTCTTGCGAGCCAGCAGTTGGGAAATATAGGACTCCGTAACTTCGGCGGCAGATGCTAGATCTTTCTGCGCAAGCCCCAATTCTTCCAGTCGCCGTTTAATCACTAGGCAAACGTCCACGAATCTCCTCTTAACAAGACAGGTTAATCGCCAAAATAATCTCAGATTCCTCTTGACGCGTCAAGTTAATTAACCTAGTTTGGTTAAGGCACTGAGGGAGCTTTCAGGTTGCCTATACTAAAACGAGTTATCTGAATCCCCCCTTGGCCAGCCAACCAAGGAGGTTGACATGTTTGCACGCAAAGTCTCCATGCATCTGAAGGGCAGCGTTCCCGAGTTCACCCAGACTCTGGAAAGGGAAGTCCTTCCCCTGCTTCGAAAACAGAACGGATTCAGGGACGAAATCACGTTTGTCGCACCGGGAGGAAAGGAAGCATTCGGCATCAGTTTGTGGGACCAGGCAGAGAACGCGGAAGCCTACAACCGCGGAGCTTACGCCGAAGTGGCGAAGGCCCTGGCGAAGGTGATTGACGGAACTCCTCAGGTAGAGACCTATGAGGTTGCCAATTCCACCTTCCACAAGATCGCCGCTGCTGCAGCAGCCTGAAGCCGATAGGCCTCTTCGTTTGGGGGGGCAGGCCAAGTCCGCCCCTTCTAGAGTGAAAACCTGCCGCAAGATTCAGAGTCGATCGGCAGGGCGGTCTAATGCCCTGTCCGTCCGGCGCTGATTCAGGAACTGGCTTGGTGGCCACCGAACCTTCCCGGGACTTCGTTCCAATCGGATACCGTCAAACAGATTCTTTTTTCTTTCTACAACGGCGAGCTCTATAAGATTTCTGTGACTTACGATCAAACCGTCACCGAAGGGCTCACTGCGGAGGACATGGTGAAGTCCATTTCGGCGAAATACGGCCCGGCGACAAATGTTGTACCGGATATCGACTCCGCGAAGAACGACCGGTATGACGTGACGCAAAAGGCTGTTGCGTCTTGGGAGGATGCGCAATATTCCTTCAATCTTGTCCGTCCTTCCTTCAGCGAACAGCTTGGGCTCATCACTTACTCCAAACGAGTCAATGCAGAAGCCGAGCTTGCCATTGTGGAAGCTGTGAAACTTGACGCGCAAGAGGGTCCCAAACGGGACGCCGAGCGCCAGAAAAAACTAATGGACGACCTGGAAGTGGCGCGTCAGAAGAACCAGAAAAATTTTCGGCCGTAGTGTCGGACGTAGTCACAACGGGCTGAGTACTCAAGTTTTGGAATAGATCGAACGGAGGTCGAAAGAAATGACTGTGAATATTACTCCTCTGCATGACCGCGTCCTCGTACGCAGGCTAGAAGAGAAAGAAACCGCGAAGGGCGGGATCATTATCCCCGATACGGCTAAAGAAAAGCCTCAAGAGGGCGAAGTGATGGCCGTCGGAGCTGGCAAGATGGAAAAGGGTCATCGCGTACTGGTCGATGTGAAAGTGGGTGACCGAATCTTGTTCGGCAAATACACGGGCAACGACATCAACATTGACGACCAGGAGTACCTGATCCTTCGTGAGGAAGAAATCCTAGTGAAGGTCAGCGGAATCGCCAAAGCAGCATCCGGCAAGAAGTAGGTTTTACCCGAACCGAAGATTTCGGACGGGCACAAGTGTTCAATCACCCGGGAGGGTGACGTCTAATGGCAAAACAAATTGTAACCGGTGAGAATTCACGGCAGGCGATTTTGCGCGGCGTCAACATTCTGGCTGACGCTGTAAAGATCACGCTCGGGCCGAAGGGGCGCAATGCGGTGATCGAGAAGAAG
>DATDGW010000494.1:0-1727 GCA_036521895.1 Candidatus Sulfotelmatobacter sp.
TTAGACGAAACCAAGACGTCATTGCGAATCGTCCTCCCGTGCACGCTGCAGATTGCGCTCCCTATTGAGTTCTGCCAGTTCGCGCAAGCATTGCTGCATTTGTTGCCAAGCGGCGACTCCTTCTCGGGTAGCCTCCTCGGCTGCCTTGGGAACATAGTAACCCGTGGTCTTGCCCTTCTCTCCGCGGTAACTCACATTCAGATGCGGACCATGCTTGGGTCCATCGCCCTGACAATGGCAGCCCGCTCGTCCGCAGGTGCGGTAGGTTTCCGACAGCGTTCCAAAGACAGCGATCTCGGCCAGGCGTTCGATCTCGCCCAGCAGCTTGCGTCGTTGGGCTGTGCCCTCAACCGACTTGGTCATGGTCCCTCCGGCGCTGTTGATAGCGAGCGATGGAAAATAGATTCTTGGTAATCACGCACCAGCCCACGTAACGCTGAAATCCACGATCTCCTTTATAGGTAGCTCGCGCCATCGAGAAGGGGTGTTTCAAGGTGCTCATGGTGGCTTCAATCCCGGCCCGCCAGCGCAGCGCGCGGCGGAACCAGCGCTGCTTCTGCTGCTCGGCCCGCTTGGCCGAGAGCCGTCCCCGCGCCGGCAGCGCCACCTTCTTCACTCCCAGGGCTTCTGCCTCGCGCTCGTTCTTTGCGGAAAAAAATCCGCGGTCGCCGGCGGCCATCTCTGGCGCTTGCCCGAAACACGCCTGATGTTGTTGGAGCGCCGGCATCCAAGACGTGGTATCGGCCGGATTGCCGGTGAGAACTTGGTAACCACTCACGATGCCGTTTTCCACCTCATCAATCCGCACCAGCCTACCAAACTCGTTGGGCTTATGTGCTTTGCCCTTGCGGATGACTTCCGTGTGGGGCTCGAACAGGCTCAACAGTTTGTCCTCCACGTGGCTGTTCCCCTTCACCACTCGTTCCTTGGTTTGCCGGATCACGTTCTCCACCAAAGGAAGAAAGTGCCGCAGCTGGCCGATCTGGGTTGCTACTCCCAGGGCTGTGCCCACCACTTTCAGCCGTCCCTTCCCCCAGCGTTGCACCACTTCGCTGGCCTGGCGCACAACGCCTCGAGTCAGAGCCAACAACTTCTGGTAACTGAGGCGCATTCGCTTCTGGTTGGCTTCGGTGAGAGACTTGGCGGCCCGGCTGATTTCCAGCAGACGATGTTTCACCGCGCGGGCGTGCTGGACCACTTCCACGGCTCCGGTCTTACACTCGTCGGCGATGCGTTCCAGGCTGCGGCTGAGCACCCGGATGCCGTCGCCCAAAAGCGAGCTGTCGGTGGGGTAGTGAACGTTGCTTTCGACGACCGTACTATCGGTGCGTAAACGACGGCCCTGGGCTACGCCTTGTTCGCAGGCCAGACGGACCACGCGCTGATGAATCTCTGCGGTGACGGCCGGACTGAGCAGAGCAAAGCTGCGACTGAAGACCGTGAAATCTGGCGTAGTGTCGGCATCGAAGTGGGTGAAGCGGCGGTACACCAGGTTGCTGCGCAGTTCCCGTTCCAGATCGCGGAAGCTCCAGCCTTTCAGGTGCTTCATGACACAGCAGCGCAGCAGACGATCGGGGGCCAAGCCGCGGCGACCGGTACGAGTAGAACGGGGGCTACGTTTCGCCAAACATTGGCGGACCAAGTCGACTAAGGCAGGATCGCCTAAGAGTTGATCGACGGGATCGAGCAAATCGTCTTTGAGCAGGGCGGCTTGCTGGGCCAGAGGG
>DATDGW010000495.1:0-5942 GCA_036521895.1 Candidatus Sulfotelmatobacter sp.
GGTGTGTCCTGCCAGTCTTCAGCAGCCTGGGTGCGGCGGCACGTCCACCACGTCGGCTACCGGGGGTACCGGAATAGGCATCCATCTTCCGGGCGGCGGGGGCAGCGGCGGCGTGAACATCGGCATCAATCTTCCTCCCCCCGGAACCATCAATTTTCCGGGGGGAGGCGGCGGCGTGGACATCGGCGGGCTCTGATCACATGCCCTTTGCCCTGCTCAGTATCGGGATTTTGCTGATTGTGGTGGCGGTGCGCAACCGTCAGACCGAATTTGTACAAACGGTAAAGAGCGACTTCACCGGGCCGGGAAATTTCATGTACTGGGTGGTCGCGTTGGTAATCGTGGGCGCTATCGGCTATATCCCTAAAGCGAAACCCGTCGCCGATCTTTTTATCGTGCTGATCCTGATCGTACTGCTACTCAAGCGGGGGAATTCGTCGGGCGTGGGCGGCGGAGTTTTTCAGCAACTGAACACGGCTCTAGGCATGACCACGGCATCACCGGGCACCACGGGCACCACGGCTACGGTGACGCTGCCCAGCGTTAACTTTTGATGGGGGTGACATAAAAATGGATACAGGGGCGATTGGAAATGCGCTGGTTTCGATCATTTTGGCGGTGATCGGCGTAGCGATTATCGCCGTACTGGTCAGTCAACAGGCGCAGACGGCCAATGTTTTAACGGCGGGCGGCACGGCCCTCAGCAAGGTGCTGGGCTCTGCGCTCTCGCCGGTAACTGGTTCGACCGGGGGGGTCAGTATCGGCAGCGGGGGAGTCAGTATCCCAATACCGGGGGGAGGCTCTCCGTCTCCGGTGGTTAATCTTTAGGAGACAAAATGACGGAACATCTCATCACCAGCGTCACTACCGTAGTCCTGGCACTCGTCGGCGTCGCCATCATCGCGCTCCTGGTCAGCAAGAACGCGCAGACGGGGCCGTTGATCTCGGCTGGCTCACAGGGCTTCTCGACTGGACTTTTGTCGGCGCTCTCGCCGGTCACCGGGCAGGGTACGGGTCAATTTTCACTGGGCTTCAGCGGGGGGGCACTCTAATTCCACTGCTCGCGGGTGCGCTTATGGCGGGCCATTCGGATCATGTTATATCGACCACTACGGCGGTGATCCTCGCCATCCTGGGTCTTGCCGTAATCGCCGTGATTGTCAGTGGCGGTGCACAGACCGGCAAGGTCACGACGGCGGGAGGGAACAGTCTGGCACAGATTATCTGTACGGCGCTCTCGCCGGTAGTGCATGGCAATTGCGGTCTGATCGAGAGCGTCACGAGTACCATCACTTTTGGAGGGATTCCGCAATTATGAGAGGTAAATTTCACAACGTGCCGCCATTTCAGAATCAAATTGCGGGCGTCCCCTATCAACCCACCATGCTGGTGGCGGCACTGCGCAGAATCGCGCAGGGGGTATGGGGTCTGGGCAATCCCATTTTTGGATTGTGCGGGCAGAATGTGGGCAGCGCACGCGATAAAGAGGGCGGGCCATATCATCTTTTTCAAGCTGCTCTGTTCACCCCTGGAACAGGCAACTGGGCCGTGGACCCAACGCATGAAACGCCGGTCGCCACCGACTGGGGCCACGCGTTCCTTCGCCGCCCGAATACCATCATGTCGATAGGGCCTGCGCAAGTCTTCGCGAATCAAATGTCGCAGATGTTCGGGGTCGGCGGACAGATCCCCGGCCAGATGTGGACTCAGCCGCTCAGCAACACTCAGGAGAGCGGCTCCGGGTTCCTGGGCAACTATTAGGACCCGATTATGGGTGATGCTTTCGGAAAAGTCGCGGAGTGGGTCAAGACCCATAAAGGTCTGGCAATCGCCGTCTCGGGGGGAGTCCTGATCCTGGTGTACTTGTGGCGCTCGTCGCAGAACGCTAGTGCTGCTGCTGCCGCTACGCAGGTGTCCGGCGCTCCAAGCGATGCGGTGATGACTGCAGACATTCAGGCGCAGGCCGCGCTCCAGCAGGAGCAGATTGCTGCCCAGGCACAGGGAACGCAGGAGGGATATCAGGCGCAGGTGGATCTGGCGTACATTCAGGCGCAGCAAGGCGCGAGCAACCAGCAGAATCAGGCCGCGCTGACTTTGGGTCTGGCTCAGGCGGGCAACAGCACGCAGAGCATCCTGGAGCTCATCGGGGCTCAACCGGGGACGGTTCCCAGTTCCTCCACGGTCGGCAACAGCACCACTTCTCCCGCAGCGGCGGCGACGCTCACGGGCGCGGCTCCGGGCGCGGGGACGGGAACCAACCAGCAGGTCAATCCGAATCCGGTTACCCCGCTGCCGCAGCCATCAACGCCTGTGTCGGTGGCACTGGCGCGTGATCCGTCGCAGGCCGCGTCCACCGGCACCATGAGCTACTACGATTTGCTGGCTGAGGTCGGGTTGCAGAATTGTCAACCCACGGATATCAGCTGTGTGGCCAATAATGCATCCAAGCAGCAGGATGTCGAAACCTTCTGGGCCGCTAACGAGGTGGCGGGCGTGCCGGAAGGAACCGTGATCACGGTCAACCCCCTGACGTCGTCCCAGGTGACGGGACCTTCTGGATACTACGACCCGACTTACCAGGGCGGCAATACGCTCCCGTCGAATAACTACACCGTCACCATGCCATCGGCGGCGGCGGGCGGTGCGGTGGTGTCGTCGTCCACGGTTCCGGCTTCTGGCGGTCCTCCGGGGGGCGACCTGTTCCATCCCGTCCTGACGGCGGGCATTATCAACAGTGTCCACAATGCGAGTCCTACGATGCGGACTTCGATCCTGTCCAGTTATGGAATTCAAGATACGGCGGCGGCAGAGACCGGCATCTCCCACATGTTGGGGACCAACGAGCCGGTGACTGCCACGGGGGTGAGCTAAAATGACCGGCGGCATGAGCGGCTATGACGCGATGTATCCGATGAACTGGTTTGCCACGGCGGGCGATGCGACCGGCGACCTCTCGCACAATCACGCCTATTCACCGGACGGCAACTTCTTTAATGACCTCTCGCAACCGTCCGGCGCGGCGAATCCTTCCGGCGCGGCATCCCTCTATCCGTCTGCCGCTGTCGCAGCGTTGCCCGTCGGAGCGTACGCTGGCTACGTCAATTCGGCGCTGATGAATCCGGGCTCGCAAGCTCCGCTACCGGGTGGACCGGCACTGATGATGGGGCCGCAACAAGGGCCTTGGTCCTACAGCGATTATGCAGCGGGGATTCCATCGGTTTACATCAGTGCCGCGCCACCCTGGAAAAGTGCGCCCATGCAAGCGGCGGCTAACGCTTTGCCGCCGGCAGGGCAGGCGGCGGTCCATGCCGGCGGCACTAATCCCCCGGTTGCCGTTGCGCCAGCTGCGGGCGGTTGCGCGGGATGCGCTGGCGGATGCGGCGGCGGACACGGCGGATTGGGTCCTGGACCGCAACCTTGCCGGGGTACGACGCATCAGGCGCTCTCGCTGGATTCGACCAACGATTTTGCGCCCCTCTACTCGCACTATCAGGCCAATCCCACCCAGGTGGTAAACGCGGGACTCTATCAGGCGGTATCGACCCATGTACCGTCCTGGACCACGGCGCAGGGGGCTCCCGGCGATTTGGAGCAGCCATTACAGGGACAATGATATGGCGTTGACGCTCAATCCGGTTTTAGGGCAGATTCGGGGCGGGTCGCCCACGTTATTCGTGCTGGGCGGCGGTGCTCCTACGGGAGGCTCCGGGGGAATCACCATCGGTGCTCCGGGTCCCGGCACTTCGACCGGGACGACGACAACCACCACCACCAATACCAGTCTGCTGAATCCATCGTCTTGGTTGCAGTCGTTTTTCTCTTCGATCGGCTGTAGCGTGGGAGACGCTCTTCTCAGGATTGCGTTTTTCATTCTCGGCTTCATTTGTGTGGTGGGCGCGATCTACCTGTACAAGGGCAACAATACGATTCTGCAGATTCCCGCGCGGCTGACGCGGACGGCGATTCGAACCGGCAGGACTGCAATGGAGACGGAAGCATGAAGATCGGCAGCAGGCGACTCAGGATGTCGAGCGGCAAAATCCGCAAATTCAGGAATGCCGCCGCGCGGGCACGGTTCGAGCGGCTGGCGCAGGCGATCAAACACGGCTGGCGTCCGTCGTCGAAACGCTGAAACTTTGGGGAATTATATAGATGACTACAGAAACTAGCCATTTCCCTTTGTTTTCTTCGCGATCTTTTTTGCGCGGCGGGTCCGCTTTTTCGCCGCGTCGGATTTCGGTTTTGGCTTGTAAGCGAGAACGATATCCGCGATCTTATCCAGAGCCTTCGGTGTATCGCTCATGCGGTGAGCCTCCGGTAAGTGAGGCGTTTTCCCGCCGTGCGGTCAACGAAAGAATCCAGCCGATCCAGCGTGTGGACCGCAACGTTCCCATCGTTGAGGCGGAACGTAAATTCATCGACGTAGCGAAACAGATGCTTCGGACTGGCATGGTGATAGATACCGTGCAGGCCGCGCTTCAGGACCGCCCATACGCTCTCGATCCCGTTCGTGTGGACTCGACCGCGCACGAACTCACCAGCGCTGTGATTGACGCGATGGTGACGATAGAACAGACCATCCAGATCGTTGTATGCGCCGTACTCATCCGTGCAGAGCGTGGAGCCTGGGCGAACCGCGCCGTGAATTTCATTCTGGATCGTGTTGATATCGGTCGCGACTACGACCATCGCGCGGCATCGACCGTTGCGCTCTCGCATCCCGAGCACGGCGGTCTTGCCGACGCTGCCGCGTCCAGCACGGAGCTTCTTCGCTTCGTGTTTGTTTTTCTCTTTGCCGCCCACGAAAGTTTCGTCGATCTCGACAATCCCACTCAGAGTCTCCAGATCGCCGCCGCATGCCTCACGCAATCGCCCAAGGACGAACCACGCGGATTTTTGTGTGATACCGATCTCTTTAGCGAGTTGCATCGAACTGATCCCCTTGCGGGCCGTCACGAGCAAGTACATGCTGTAGAGCCACTTATGCAGGGGGATTTTGGAGCGCTCAAAGATCGTGTTCGTTCGGACGGTGAAATCAAAGTTGCAGGCGTTGCAATGATACATTCCGCCCCGCCTGGCCGTGATACGGTCACCAGAGGCGCACTGGGCGCAGATCGCTCCAGCGGGCCACAGACGGCGCTCAAGGTAGATTCGAGCGCTCTCCTGATCGGGGAAGCGCTCGAAAAGCTGGAAGGTGCTGACCGTGGATTTGGACATCTATCACGCCCATGCCTGTTCGCGCGGCCAGGCGTTAACAACGTTTGCGGGAATCGCGTAAGTGGTAAAGCCTTCATCCAGAAGAGCGTCCCCGGACTGCTTGTAAATAGTCAGATCAACCGTGCCTGGGACTTCTACCACGACGCCAGTGAATCCGTTTTCTTGACATATGATCGGGGCGTCAGAGAACCATACTGCATTCTCAAATCCATCGCGAAATCCAGTGGAAAGGATGACCGCCAAAACGTCGTCTACAAACTTTACTTTCCGGTTTTGCTCGATGTTATGGTAAATCTTCATGACTCAATAGTACATGATTACAGCACTGTAGTCAAGTATATAATTCCCAAAACGAGGAGGAGGCCAAGGTCCTGGCGTACAGACTCGGCCAGGAGTTCGCGGCTTTGGTAGCGCGGCAGGTGCTGAAACACGAGTGCGGCATCTGTAAGTCGAGGGAGCTGCGCGTGGAAGTTTCGCCAACCCGATTCGCCACCATGCAGGAGGCGGTTCCGCACCTTCGCGCGGAAGAAGAGAAGCAGGCGATGAGCGCACGGGCGATGCGCGCCAACCGGAACTGAGGGAGAAAAACCATGACGCGCTGGCACAAGCGCATCAAGCGCGTGGAGCGAATACCAAATACGAGATCGGGCCACAACCTGATACTCGAATGCGGCCACCGCGCGCAGGCCTTCGGCAACCTTGCGCATGCGGGTGGCGTGGTGCTC
>DATDGW010000496.1:0-4993 GCA_036521895.1 Candidatus Sulfotelmatobacter sp.
GTCGACTGGGAGAAGTGTGGTCGCCGGGCTAGCAACTGCCCTGCTGGTCTTAACGCTCGCACCGTTCCTTACCGCCCAGAACTCAGCCACGACGCCGAGTCCGGCGACAGATGTGAATTCTCGGCTGGCCCGGCTTGAACAGCAAGCGGCAGACGCGAAGAGTTCCGCCGACAACGCCTGGATGCTGACCAGTTCGGCGCTGGTGCTGATCTGGTGCTGATGATGACCGGGCCGGGGCTGGCGTTGCTTTACGGCGGGTTGGTGCGGAAGAAAAACGTGCTCGGCACGATGATGCAGAGCTTCATTTTGATGGCAGTCGTCACTCTGTTGTGGGGGCTGTTTAGCGATAGCTTATCGTTCGGATCGGGCAACAGCTTCGTGGGCGGGCTGCAGAACATCTTTCTCGAGGGCGTGGGAGCGGCGCCGGATGCTGCCTACGCTCCGACGATCCCGGCGCAGACCTTCATGGTCTACCAGTTGATGTTTGCCATCATCACCCCGGCGCTGATTGCCGGAGCGTTTGCGGAGCGCGTGAAGTTCAGCGCCATGCTGGTGTTCACGGTTTTGTGGTCGGTCATCGTCTATGACCCCATGGCGCATATGGTCTGGGGTAAAGGCGGACTGCTGAATGCAATCGCTGGGCGGGCGTTTCCCGACCCTGGATTTTGCCGGCGGGACGGTGGTGCACGTTACGTCGGGAGTTTCGGCTCTTGTGTGCGCCTTGTACCTGGGGAAGCGCGTGGGATATCCGAAGGATCAGATACCGCCGCATAGCGTTGTGCTGAGCCTCATCGGTGCATGCCTGCTGTGGGTGGGATGGTTCGGACTCAACGCGGGCAGCACGCTGGCGGCCGGGAGTCTGGCCACCAGTGCCTTTGTAGCCACGCATTTTGCGGCCGCGGCTGCGGCGGTGGGATGGGCTGCGGCCTAGTGGATAAGGAACGGCAAGCCCAGCGTGCTGGGAGGAATCTCGGGCGCGGTGGCAGGATTAGTGGCGATCACACCGGCGTCTGGGTTCGTAAAGCCAATGTCGGCCCTTGCCATTGGCCTGATCGCCGGCGTCTTTTGTTACGGGATGGTGGCCCAGGTGAAGGCGAAATTCGGCTATGACGATTCGCTGGACGCGTTTGCAGTGCACGGGGCGGGTGGAACGCTCGGAGCCTTGCTGACCGGAGTTTTCGCGGTCAGCGCGGTCAACCCCATCTTTAAGGATTCCCAAGGGAACGTTCTGGCCTCCGGCCTGTTGGAAGGGAATGCGCATCAACTGCTGAACCAACTGGTGGGTGTCGGGATGGCGTGGAGTCTGGGAATCGTGGGAACGCTGGCGATCTTGAAGCTGGTGGATGTGACCCTCGGGTTGCGAGTTTCAGAAGAGGAAGAAGTGCAGGGGTTGGATCTCTCCCAACACGGAGAAGAGGGATATTATTGGGAAGCGTCGGTGTAGAGACCAGGCAGGGATGCTGAAGCACTATGATGCGGCGACGATGTTCAAGAGCGCAAAACAGGACCTAATGACATTATGACGAAGATCGAAGCGGTCATTCAAAACTCCAAGCTGGAAGCGGTCAAAACTGCGCTGCAGGAAATCGGCGTTGAAGGCATGACCGTGCTTGAGGTGCGCGGTCACGGACGCCAGAAGGGTCATACCGAGGTCTACCGCGGCCGTGAGTACAGCGTTGATTTGATCCCCAAGACCAAGCTCGAGATGGTGTTGGCCGACGCCATGGTCGAGAAGGCGGTGCAGGCCATTCTGGGAGCGGCCCGCACCGGCAAGATCGGCGACGGGAAGATTTTTCTGTCGCGCGTGGACGAAGCGATTCGCATCCGCAATGACGAGCGCGGCGAAGGCGCTCTTTAGGCACGCCGCACGCGGGTTTCCGCGAACGCGCCAGAACCAGTACGAGCGGGACGCAACCGGAAAGCATCTGACAGGCAGCGGTCGAAGTGGCCTCCCCCAGGGCCGAGCGGCACGGGGTGAATTACTTTCATGATGGCAGCGTCCTCATTGATCAGCGAACTGCGGAGTTCTCTCAGCGACGAATCGGCGCGCATTCAGCGAGAGTTCGAAGTCTCCGGGGATGGGCGCGCCGCCCTCGCGCAACGCACTCGGCTGGTGGAAGACATTCTCGCGCGGCTGTGGCGCGACATCGTATCGCTGGACCCAACCAAGCCCGCCAACTTCACCCTGGTCGCCACCGGAGGGTTTGGCCGGGGATGGATGTTCCCCTATTCCGACATCGATCTGCTCTTTCTCTTCGGGGATCGCGACGCGGAGAAGGCTTTCAAAGATCCCGTCCGCCGCTTTTCGCAGGAACTCTGGGATCTGCGCCTGAAGCTGAGTCCGGCATCGCGGACGCTGGCCGAGTGCGACCGCTACGATCCGAACAACACAGAGTTCACGATTTCTCTTCTCGACTGCCGCTACCTCGCCGGGGATCCCGACCTATTCCGGCAGCTTCACGACAAAGTCATTCCCAAGCTGGTGATGCGCGAGTCGAAGGCCCTGCTGCAGGGACTGGCGGAGGTTACGCGCGAGCGCCATGGGAAGTATGGGATGACGCTTTATCATCTGGAGCCGAATTTGAAGGAGGCACCGGGCGGGTTGCGCGACTGCAATGTAGCCTCCTGGCTTGCACTGATTTCGGCCATGGACAAGCTGCACGATTGGCCCGATGCCAGCTCACTGCGGGCTCCAGTGCGCAAGCAACTCGACGCAGCGCTGGATTTCCTCATGTCGGCACGGTGCTTCCTGCACTTCCGCCACGGACGCGATGACAACACGCTCAGCTGGGAGGCGCAGGACGAAGCGGCGGCGCGCAAGGTTGGAGCCACGATTGTCGGATCGCCGACCGGAGGCGCGAACTCCGATGAGCTTTCCGCCGCCGACTGGATGCGGATTTACTTCGGTCACGCCAGGGACGTGCAGCGAACGGTCACGCAACTGCTGGAAGAAATTCCGGACGCCTGGTCAGCACTTTACAGGCAGGTGCAGAGCTGGCGGTCACGTCTGACGACGTCGGATTTTTCCGTGGTGGATGGCCTCATCTTTCTGCAGCAGCCTTCGGCATTGCAGGATCCTGAAGTGCTGTTGCGGCTGTTTCACTTCATGGCGCACCACGGGCTGAAGTTAAGCGCGACCACTGAATACCGCATCGAGCAGGCCCTTCCGGCACTGGCTTCGATGCCGCCGCGGGGAGCCGAACTGTGGCTGTACCTGCAGGAGACGCTGCTGCAACCGCATGCCGCGGACGCGTTGCGCGCCATGCACTCATTGCGCCTGTTGACGCTGCTGCTGCCGGAGTTGAAGCTCATTGACTCGCTCGTAGTACGCGATTTCTATCATCGATTCACGGTGGACGAACATTCGTTTCTGGCGATCGAAAGCCTGCACCGGTTGAAGCAGTCGCAGTCGGAGTGGGACAAACGTTACGCGGAACTGCTCGGCGAACTGGAAGATCCGGAGTTGTTATACCTGGCGTTATTGCTGCACGATACGGGCAAGGGCATGCCCGGCGGCAATCACGTGGAGGCCAGCCTCGACATTGCGAATCGCGCCATGGACCGCCTGGACATGGATCCCAAAGAGCGGGACGAAGTGGTGTTCCTGATTGCGAGTCACCTTGAGCTGTCGGCGGCTCTGCGGCGCGATATTTTCAATCCGGAGACGGTGGCGGCTTTCGCGGAAAAAATAGGAACACCCGAACGGCTGAAGATGCTCGCTCTGTTGACCTATGCCGACATCAAGGCAGTGAACCCTGAGGCGCTCACGCCGTGGAAGGCGGAGAACGTTTGGCAGCTCTATATGGGTGCCGAGAACTACCTGAACCGCAGCGCCGACCATCGGGTGCACGCCAACGGGAACGACGAAAGCCTGGCCCGGTTGAGGTCGCTGGCTCCGGTGACCAGCAGCAAGTTCAAAGAGTTTCTTGAGGGCTTCCCGCAGCGCTATCTGCTGGTGCACACCGCCGAAGAAGTGATGCGGCACATGGCGATGGCCGACGAACTCGGCGAAGATCCGGTGCAGGTTGACTTGAAACGCGGACGGCACTGGTATGAGTTGACCTTGGTGACGGGAGACCGCCCCTTTCTGTTTGCCAAGCTGGCCGGAGTGCTGGCGGCGTGGGGCATGAACATTGTGAAAGCGAACGCGTTCTCCAACGAGGCGGGAACCGTGGTGGATACGCTCTACTTCACGGATCGGTTTCGAACGCTGGAGTTGAATCTTTCGGAGTGGGAGAGTTTCAAGCGCAGTGTAACGGATGTACTGCTGGGCGAGGCCGACCTGGAGAAGATGCTGCGCGACCGCCAGCGTTCCGAGAAGGGCACGATCGCAAAGGTAAAAGTTGAAACAAAGATCGATTTTGACGACTCGTCCTCCTCCACCAGCACCCTGGTACAGGTCATTACGCAGGACCGTCCGCGGCTGCTGCACCGGATTGCGTCATGCCTGTCAGATCAGGAGTGCAATATCGAGATCGCGTTGATCGATACCGAAGGGCAGATGGCGATTGATACCTTTTATCTGACCTCGGGCGGGAAGAAGCTTAAGGCGGACCACTGCAAGCGAGTCGAGAAGGCGCTGGTGGAGGAGTTGCGCGGAGAGTGACGCCCTCGGGCCCGCTGTTCATTCCGGTTAAGGCACGTTTACACACTTCTATACAAGTCTCTACAGCTTGTCGACATCGCAGGTCCCGCATTCGTGGTAGGCTTCTCGGTTCAGAGGAGGCTCGCAATGCTCGCGATTCGCGGCTGCCTGCTCGGCGTAGTGCTACTCTCGGTTTTTCCCGTTTGTTCTCAAACTTCCAATCCTGATTCCTCTAGCCAACAGCCGACTTTCCGTGCCAATGTGCGCAGGGTTCTAGTGGACGTAGTGGTGACCGACTCCAAGGACGAGCCCGTCACTGGTCTACCCCAGGGACAGTTCCAAATCTTCGAGGATGGTCATCCGCAAGCCTTAACTTCGTTCGAAGAGCACGCCGGGCTGCCGGATATG
>DATDGW010000497.1:0-1778 GCA_036521895.1 Candidatus Sulfotelmatobacter sp.
ACCTATTTATATAGAGCCATTGATTCGGACGGGAGCACCATTGACTTCCTGCTGTCTCCGAACCGTGATCTGACCGCGGCGAAGGGCTTTCTGCAATTAGCGATCGTTAATAAATAACTATCGCATTATGAACGCGGCGCGATGACATAGTTCCATTCGCCGTGGAACACGTCAGGGCGCAGCTGGATCGCGGCATACTCGGCCTTGCCTACCTTGACGCCTTTGGGGTATTTGCCTGTATCCAACTGGCTTTGAACCCGCAGACCGGTTTTGGTGGTGGTAGCCGCGATCAGATTGACGATGACCTCATGACTCACCAGCGGTTTGCCGCGCCAATTCCTGGCGATGAAGGAAAACAAGCGGTGTTCGATCTTGTTCCACTTACTGGTTCCCGGCGGAAAGTGACAGACCGAGATCTCCAGCAGGGTTTCGTCCGCCAGTTTCTGCAATTCCCGTTTCCACAGTCTCACTCGCGCTCCATTGCTGCCTCCGCTGTCGGCTGTTATGAAGAGCTGACGAGCGTCGGGGTACGCCTCCCGGCCCATCATGTTCCACCATCGCCGGATGCTTTCCACAGCGAATGCTGACGTATCGTGATCGGTGCCGACGCTGACCCAGCCTGCGTTCTGTCCCAGATCGTAAACTCCATAGGGGACATCCTTCTGCTTCGCAAAATCATGCACCCGGACCAGTTCGGGCTGGCCTTTCGGTCTCCACTCCCGCCCCACGTTTTTATAGTCCCCGACCTGTTCTTTCTTCTTCGTGTCTACGGAAATAGCCGGCTGGCCCTTCGCAAGGAATTCCGTTGCCCTGGCATTGATATGTTCAAACTGCGCGTTGCGGTCCGGATGCGAGGAGCCTTCCTTCGTTTTGCGGTTCGCCTGCAGGCTGTACTTTTGCTCATGCAACAGTTCCGCAACCGTTACATGGCTGACCTCATGTCCCTGGGCCCGCAATTCGTCGGCGAGATTACGCACGCTCTTGCAGGTCCACCGCAGGGGAGACTGCGGGTCTCCTCGCGTAACTGGCTCCAGCAGTTTTTCCAGATCGCGCAACAGTCCCGGGTCCTTGACCGACACCTTCTTGCGACCGCCGCCTTTCTGTCGAATCGGCACATACGCCCGCTGTACGCGGTCCGGCTTCTTCCGTAATTCCGCCAAGCCCACTGCAATAGCGCGCCGGGAAACGCCGCTGGCGCGCGCCACCAGCGATATGCCACCGCGCCCGAGACCGGCGCATTCCGCCGCTGCCCATAACCGTCGTGTGCGTTCATCCAGCCACGCCTCCAACCGGCAGAAACGCTGCTTGATCTCGCCCTCGCTGGCCATAAGAACATTCTAGGCCAGAAATGGTTTTATTGCTACACTTATTTTTTAACAGTTTCTTAGTCGCCCAGGCCACGCCCGCCGCGGTGGGGGCCATGCTGCGAACCTACAGGATGGCGATCGCCACCACCAGGGGTTTCACGGCCGATACCATTTACGGCGGAGGAGGTGACGGGGTTGCGGCGAGAAACACGACGCTGATGAATGTCGCACAAATCGTCAACATGGTCAACGCGCTGTATGAACCGGACGTCGCGGTTCACTTCAACCTGATCGGAAACGAGCTCAATGCAATCTTCGACACAACGTCGAATCCGGATCCCGGCTATACGGATGGCGATGAGAACGCTTTACTTGGTCAGAATCAGCAATTCCTCGACACCGCGGTAGGCAATGGCAATTACGACATTGGGCATGTGCTCGGATTGACCAGCCCAGGTTCAGCGGCGGGCG
>DATDGW010000498.1:0-4229 GCA_036521895.1 Candidatus Sulfotelmatobacter sp.
ATCGACTGCTTCCGGGTGCAGTTCCCGAAAAACATGGATGCGAACGAATATGCGTTGAAGGTGCAGCCAGCGGCGAAAAGTCTCGGCATGCTGTTGAACAAGGCCGAGTGGCTGGGCAAGGGCCAGCGTCCCACAGTGGCGGTGAGCGAAGAGAAAACTGAAGAAGCAGCTAAAGAACAAACAACAGACTCCATCGAGGCCAACACGAAAGAGGAGCGCGATCTTCCTCTCACTGCTGAAATGGCTGAATCCGCGCCACTCCCGTCCGCCGCTTCGCCGTACATCGATGTGCCGGTAGAGATCAAGGGCGATGAGATCACGATCACGCAGGGTGACCGCCGCTACCGCATCCGGGGCCTTGAAAAGAACCTGAGCGCGGCGATCCTGCGGGTGAACGTGTTGGTGTCGCGTGGGGAGAGCTTCCATGTGGACACGCTCGATCTGTACGCGGCGCGGCAGCGCGTGGTGTTCACGAAGCAAGCGGGCGAGGAACTGGGAGTGAAGGAGGAAGTTATCCGGCGCGATCTGGGCCGCGTGCTGTTGAAGCTTGAAGAGCTGCAACGCGAGCAAATCCAGAAGGCGCTTGACCCTAAACCAAAAGAGATCGTGATCGAGGAAGGAGAGCGAAGCAAAGCGATGGAACTGCTGCGCGATCCGCGCTTGCTCGACCGCATCCTCGCCGACTTCGAGCGATGCGGCATGGTCGGCGAAGAGACCAACAAGCTGGTGAGTTATCTGGCGGTGACTTCGCGGCTGCTTGAAGCGCCGCTGGCCATCCTTGTGCAATCGAGTTCCGCCGCTGGGAAATCGGCACTCATGGAAGCGGTGCTGGCCCTCTTGCCCGAAGAGCAACAGGTGCAGTACTCGGCCATGACTGGGCAGAGCCTCTTCTACATGGGCGAGAGCGATCTGAAACACAAGGTGCTGGCCATCGTGGAAGAAGAAGGCGCGTTGCGCGCGGCTTACGCGCTGAAACTGTTGCAGAGCGAAGGGGTGCTGACCATCGCCTCAACGGGAAAAGATGCGACGACGGGACGGCTCGTCACGCACCAGTATCGCGTCGAAGGCCCGGTGATGCTGTTCCTCACCACGACGGCGATAGACCTCGACGAAGAGCTACAGAATCGTTGCTTGGTGCTGGCCGTGGACGAGGACCGCGCGCAAACGCAGGCGATCCACAAAAAGCAGCGCGAATCGCAAACGGTCGAAGGGCTGCTGGCAAAGCACGAGCGCCAGGAAATCTTGCGCGTCCATCGCAACGCACAGCGGCTCTTGCAGCCTCTCTTCGTGGCAAATCCCTACGCGCGGGAGCTGACGTTCCTGGACAGCCAGACGCGAACGCGGCGCGATCACATGAAGTATCTGACGCTGATCCGCAGCATAGCGCTGCTGCACCAGCATCAACGGACGCGGAAGACACTCACGCACGGCGGCAAGGCGCTCGAATACATCGAGGTAACGCTCGACGACATCGCCACGGCCAACAAGCTCGCGCATGAAGTGCTGGGCCGTTCGCTCGACGAACTCCCGCCGCAGACGCGCAGGCTTCTGCTGTTGATCGATGAAATGGCGAGCGCCGAATGCCAGCGGCTAAAGATGGAACGAACGGACTTTCGCTTTAGCCGCAAGGATGTGCGGCGATACACGAAATGGGGCGACACGCAGATCAGAGTTCATCTGCGAAGGCTGGAAGAACTGGAATATCTTCTCATTCATCACGGCGGGCGCGGGCAGAGCTTCGTCTACGAACTGGTGTTCGAGCGCAAGCCGGACAGCGGCAAGCCGGTGCTGCCCGGCCTGATCGAGATCGAAAAGCTCTCCGGCTGCGTGTACGACGAAAAGAACGCGGGGCAAAACAGGCACTTCGCGGGGTCAAAGCGGCCCCAAAACGGGGGGATAGCGGGAGGTGGTCGGGGTGAGGAATCGCCAGCACTGGCACGGCGGAATGGCGATCTGACCCGGAATCTCGAAAAACTCACTACTAGGGACAGCAGAGAAAATTACGTCGTACGTACGGTTAGCGGGGTGCGGTGATGGCGCGGGCAAAGAAAGCCGGGCCGCAGCCGTTGCCGCGCAATCAGCTCGGCACACTGCTCGAACAGTTCATCGAATGGATGCGCGTGCGGAACGCGGCGGAGTACACGCTCTACCATCGGCGCGCGTGCGTGGCGCGGTTCGTGCGCTGGGCGAGCGAACGCGGCATCGAAGACCCGATGGAAGTGACGCGTCCGATCCTCGAAAGTTATCAGCGGTATCTCTACTACTACCGGCAAAAGAACGGGCAGCCGTTGACGTTCCGCACGCAGTACAGCCGGTTGGTTCCGGTGCGTACCTGGTTCCGCTGGCTGGTGCGCAACAATCACATCCTGCACAACCCGGCCTCCGATCTGGACATGCCGAAGATCGAAAAGCGGTTGCCGCGCGCGGTGTTGAGCGAGGAAGAAGCCGAACGGGTAATGATGCAGCCGGATATCCGCGATCCGCTGGGTCTCCGCGACCGCGCCATTTTAGAAGTGTTGTACTCGACAGGAATCCGCCGCACGGAGTTGGTGCACCTGAAACTCTACAATCTCGACCGGGAGCGCGGGACGCTCTCGATCTGGCAAGGCAAGGGGAAGAGGGACCGCATCATCCCCATCGGAGAACGCGCAGTGGCCTGGGTGGAAAAATATCTGTGCGAGTCGCGGCCCCAACTCTCCATCGAACCGGATGACGGCACGGTGTTCGTGAGCATCGAGGGCGGAACGTTCCATCCCGACCGGTTGAGCATGTTGGTGCGCGAACACGTCGAGAAAGCCAACATCGGCAAGAAGGGTGCGTGCCACATGTTCCGGCACACCATGGCGACGCTCATGCTGGAGGGTGGAGCGGATATCCGGTTCATCCAGCAGATGCTCGGGCACGCGGACCTGGAAAGCACCCAGGTATACACGCAGGTGTCGATCCGGCAGCTAAAGCAAATCCACACGGCGACGCATCCCGGCGCGGCGCTCGAAAAAAAGCGGCCCGCGTCCGCGAGTTCTGAACTGCAAGATGAGGCGCAGCGCAAAGCCGATCTGTTGGCGGCACTCGACACCGAAGCCAAATCCGAAGAGGAGGAGTAGCGGGTGTATAATCACGTTATGGCAAAGGATGTGATCCACATCTCGGAAGCGGAAGCCGCCACGACCAACGTGGCGACGCTGCTGGTCCACGTGCGCGCAGGCGCGGAAGTCGTGATCGAAAATGACGCGCGGCCCGTGGCCGTGCTGCGCTCTGCAGAGCCGCATCCAGGCCGTCTGCTCTCGGAATCCATCGCGCTGGCGGAAGCCCACGGCTCTACCGTGACGCTCGATGGAGACTTCGGACGCGACCTCGAAGAGATCATCCATAGCCATCGTGAACCGCTGAACCCGCCTGCATGGGACTAATCCTGGACTCCAGCGTGGTCATCGCCGCCGAACGCCGAGGCGATAACGTGACGCAAATGCTCAAGCAAATCGTCGCTGCCACCGGCGATCAGCGAGCCGTGCTCTCTTCGGTTGGACTGACCGAGCTTGTGCATGGCATCTACCGCGCGCAAACCGCGCAGGCACGCAGCCGCCGAGACTCGTTCATCCGTGAACTGCTCAACGACGTGGAAGTCTATCCCTACACCAAAGAGACGGCGCTGCTGGCGGGCAAAATCGACGGAGAGCAACAGAGCCAAGGAATCGTCATCCCTTTCGGCGATCTGCTGATCGGAGCAACGGCGCTCGCAGTCGGCTACTCCGTGCTGACCGCCAACGTGCGGCACTTCCGGTTGATCCCCGGCCTCAACGTCGTGCAACTCTGAGCGTTCGACGGAAGCAGCTAAAGAAAAAAACTCTCTCTGTACAGATAACGCCGAAGACAACGAAGCGAGATCGGTGATGGTTAGTCACAGCGGCTCGCGTAAAATCCAGTCATGCGAGTGTGGGGCGTTGTTCGCCAACTTCTAGCCATAACACTGTGCGCGCTGCTCGCCGCGTCTGCATACTCTTCGGAAAAAACTCTCCCAACAATCCAACCATATGCCCAGGGAAACGAGGGGGCGTACCCAAAAACTCGCGTCTGGGGTTCAAACGAGAAAATCCTGCTGCATTTTAGGGCAACGCTGCTGCTAAGTGAAAAGCAGCACTGGGGTTGGGCGAAATGTAGCTGCGAAATCGTGGTGGGGTCAGGAGTTACCTACGACTACGACGCCTTCGGCAACTTGATCCACTCCACCA
>DATDGW010000499.1:0-1913 GCA_036521895.1 Candidatus Sulfotelmatobacter sp.
GATTTGCCAAAGTGTTTGGCAAACTCGGCGACTCTGCGAATGTAGGCGGCGACGGTATTGGGTGAGTAGTTGCGAATCTGGAGATCCTCCAGCATTCGCTTTCGTAGTGGGGTCATGACGAAAGCTCCTTTCGTCTTTGACGACACCACCAAAAACAGTCCGCTGGAAGGGGTAACGACCCCCGCCGGAGCGCAGGCGGCCGTCAGGCAGCCGAGCAGGCCGGCCAGCGGACGAGGCGACGCCCGTTAGGGCGGCAACTCGTGCGCCATTCCCCCTCCCTTCCAACGCCGACAGGTCGGAGTACGAACCAGCCCCACAACTGCCGCAGAGCGGCTTAGTTGTATGCTGGGCATGCTCAGCAGCTTGGGGGTGAAAGTCCCCTGTCCGACCTGATGGAGGTGAAGGGCTAGATGATCGTTCTCTAAATATCTGTACATTTCGACCCGTTTATGTTTTAATGGGCCATGCCCTTCCCGAGGAAGCGCAATGCCCTCCAGTTGAGCGAGCAGGAAGTTCGCAAACTGGAGTCTATCCGCAAGTCTCGAACGGAAGAAAAGCGGCGTACCCTCCGGGCAGCGTTCCTTTTGGATTCGCTGGCCGGACAGAGTGATGAGGCCATTGCGCGACGCCACCACGTCAGCCGCAGCACCGTGGTGTTGTGCATCCAGAAGTTCCTAGAATTCGGCCTGGACGCGGCGCTGGCAGAGTTGCCCAGGCCGGGCAAGCCGCGGCACGTGCCGGACGACGCGATTGCCTGGGTGCAGAACTGTGCTTGCCAGAAGCCAAAGGAACTGGGCTATTCCTACGAACTGTGGACCTACAAACTGTTGGCCGCTCACGTACGCCAGCACTGCGTCGCAGCCGGTCATCCGGCCCTGCTCAAGTTGAGCCGTTCCAAACTCCACAAGATTCTGCGTCAAGGCGAACTTCGGCCGCACAAGATTCGATATTACGTGGAGAAGCGGGATCCGGCCTTCGAGCTCAAAATGGCCAATGTGCTGCACGTTTACAAAGAAGTCGAAATCGTCAATGAGTATCGGCGGGGCGAGGCAGGGCGACAACTGGGCATGGTGACGATCTCGTAGGACGAGAAGCCCGGCCTTCAGGCCTTGGCCGTGACGACGCCCGATCGCCCGCCGGCGGTGGGCCAGTATTCCAGCCATCTGCGCGATTATGAGTATGAACGGCTGGGCACAGTATCGCTGTTGGCCGGGCTCGATTTGCACAGCGGGAGGATAATCGAGACCGTCAGCGACACGCATAACAGCGGCGACTTCATCACCTTTCTGAAGAAGTTGGACAGCGCCTATCCGGAACACCACAAGATTCGCTTGGTGCTGGACAACCATTCCGCGCATATCTCCAAAGAGACCCGGGGCTACTTGGCAACGATGCCGCAGCGCTTCGTCTTTGTGTTCACGCCGACGCACGGCTCCTGGCTGAACCTGATCGAGAATCAATTTAGCAAGATGACTCGTACCATGCTGCGAGGAATCCGGGTGGCCAGCAAGCAAGAGTTGATCGATCGAATTCATCAATACTTCGAGGAGATCAATGCTGCCCCAGTCGTGTTTCGCTGGAAGTACAAGATGGATGAAGTCGTTATTGTATAGGTATTAAGAGAACAATCATCTAAACACAACGTCTTAAGTAATTGCGCATAACCTCCGCAGGACTTCGTTCGGTTTTGTCCATTCGGAGAACTGACCTTCTACGGCATCGGCGACGCTATCCAGGAATCCAAAGTACCGATTATGGAGACACAAGCGACGCGTTAGTTTCCAGACTCGCTCGATCGGATTCAGCTCAGGGCTATAAGGTGGAAGGAAATCCAGGCCGAACAGCGGAGTTTGCTGTGCACGCCACTCCAGATGGAGCTTGGAGCGATGATATTGAGCATTGTCGCTAATGGC
>DATDGW010000500.1:0-13403 GCA_036521895.1 Candidatus Sulfotelmatobacter sp.
CGAGACAGAGTCAGTAGCGACCTGACCACGTCCTATTGCTATGTTATTTAGGAATCACAATACTAGTCGTCTGTAACACGAAGATTTACCGACCGAGCGGCGCACTCTTCGCTACTTCCTCGCCGGTTTCGCGGATGGGCACGGCAGCTGCGTGGGGCTTGGCTTCCCGTGTGCCCAAACCAATCACCATCGCCATATCCTTTGGATAGACCACATCGCGGCCGCGAGCGAGAAAGTGGTCATAGATGGAGTTCGCGGCGCCGTAGGCGCCAAAACCGGTGGCAACAACACGGGAGTGTGCGAGTAGTCCGACAATCATCCCGACGAAGCGGAAGCCAGAGGCCCCGTTCGCTGCGCTGCCACCCAAGTCGCCGCCACCACCGTCTCCATGCAAATGACGGTCACCATCGGGAGAAGCTGACGCAACAGCCAGGATGACCTGAATTCCTGTCGTCAAGTAGCGGGTGCGGGGGGTCGTCACCTGCGCGCCGCCTTCGGCATCGAGCTTCAAGTGCTCGTTTTTTCCAACCGCGACGCCTTCCAGGCTGGTCTCGACTTTCTGCGCGATCCCGTCGGGAGGGGCCACTTCGCGAAACAGGATGCGGAGCTGGCCATTGCGGGCTAAACGCCGCGCAGGCTGCACCTGCATAACCGAGCCGCGAATGATGCTGCCCTCCGGCAAAATCAGATGATCAGATGCGACCAGAGGCTCGGTGATGAGCGCCTCGACGGCGTCTCCTTTTTTGGAGGTCGAGGAATTAAGTGGAGTGACCAGGCGCGCATGCACGACACTTCCCCTCGGAGGCGGAGCGCCAATGCTGGTGAGTAGCTCAGGCTTGACGGACTCGGTGCCAAAATCGAGCGGCTGCTGCAAGTCGGCGTTGAAGCTGGTGCCTACGTCGATGTATTGCGGATGAACCGGAAGCTGCGCTACGGCAAGGCGCTTCAGCTTGTGCATTTTTCTAGGTTCGTGGATCTGTTTTTTCAAGTCCGCCCAGCTTTGCCGGATCTGCTGGCGCACGGCACCGACTTTTCTCGACGCGGCCTCGTGGACCGGGTTCGTATTGGCGGGTTTTTCGGCGGCTGGCACGAACCGAAGCACCCCGCCCGGGGAGGGGGACGCCACGGTCTGCATGGGCAGATGCCGCCCGTCGGCCAGGATCAGTTCGTCGAACTGCACATGGACTCCGCGAACCGGGGAAAAGTTTCCGTCCATCGCGTCCAGGGTGCGGGTCTTTTTGGAGGGGGCTTCAATGGCCGAAACTTTTCCGTTCACCGGCGTGCCGACTGGGATGAGGAGCTTGTCGAACGCGTATACGGGTTCCGTGGTCTTGCCGTGAATCGGTTGCCCCACGGTCCGGACGCGTACCTCGGAATCGAGCGCGACTTTGATCGGTGTCCCTGACGGGACGCTCATCGTCACCGTCACTGGAGACGCCTCGCGGGCTTGCGGTGCCTCGTTTTTCCTGGCTTGCTCTGCCTTCTGTTCCGCTGAGGGACGCACTTTCAGAGTTTGCCCCAGGATCCAGGAGTTCGCGGATAGCAGCAACGCTGCGGTCCAAACTGTGCGGGTAAGAAAGAGCCGAAACATAGAAACAATCCTCGCAGGCTTGCGATCTCCGTTTTGGTAGCGCGACGCGCCTCAACGAGGAAGCCGGCCGCTGCAGTAAATGGAGACCCGAAGGACGAAGCGGCGAAAATTACTTGCTTACCACTATGAAGTCAGCGGACAGATAATGGTTGTAGCCACCCAGCGCGGATTAAAGAGGATCCACGGAAACGCTGGGCGGAAATTGTAGGCGCGTCCGGGTCGGCAATCAAGGAGGACGGGACTTCGCTCATCGCCATGATTCTGCGACAATTCGTGGATGCGCTGCCTGCTGGTGCTCGCTCTTGCTGCCCTTGCTTTCGGACAATCTGGGCCGCGACTCCAAATCTCCCACACGACTGAAGGCTTGCGCGGCGTGAGTGCTGTTTCACGAGATGTAGCCTGGGCGAGCGGGACCCATGGGACCTATCTTCGGACAATCGACAGCGGAGTCACTTGGACTCCGGCACAAGTGCCGGATGCGAGCGGGTTGGACTTTCGCGCCGTCGTGGCGTTCCCAACCGATGAAGCTTTTCTCATGTCGGCGGGGCCCGGAGAGCGGTCGCGGATTTATCACACGGTCGACGCTGGCAAACACTGGCAGTTGCAGTTCACGAATGCGAATCCCAAGGGATTTTTCGACTCGATGGTGTTTTGGGACTCGAAGCATGGAGTAGTGTTGGGTGATCCGGTTCCGGACGCCGCGGGGAAGCTCACATTCGAAGTCCTTCTGACCGAGGATGGGCAGAACTGGCGGATCCTTCCGGCTGCGCATTTGCCGGCGGCGATGGAAGGCGAGGGCGCGTTTGCGGCGTCGAACACGTGTATTGCGATCGTGCCTGGTGGTTCCGACTCGAACATCTGGTTTGCGACCGGGGGGAAGGCGGCTAGGGTGTTTCACTCCACGGACCGCGGGCAGAGCTGGCAGGTGGCCGAGACTCCGATGGTGCATGGGCCAGACTCGGCGGGGATCTTTTCGATCGCGTTCCGCGACGCGATGCACGGCGTGATTGCCGGCGGGGACTACAAACATCCCAACGACGACGGACCGAATCTGGCGTTCACTGAGGATGGAGGGAAGACCTGGACTCTCTCGACGCTGCATCCCCTGGCATATTTTTCGGCCGTGGCTTATGACCGAAAAGTGAATGAGCAGGCGATTCGCGAAGCCCTTGTCGAAAAGCAAATGCGGGTGAAGGCAGTGGCGCCGCAACGCATATTTATCGTGGGGCAGGATTTTGTCTTCGACGTTCGGCCGCCTCGCGATCCCCGACGGATGAACGGCAAGAAGAAGTTCGGGATTCAGTTCAATGCTGTCAGCGCGTACCCAGAGGGCGGAGCGTTGATCGTAGGGCCGAAGGGGGTCATGGCGTTCCTTCCGTGACGGAGCCGAGGGTCTCTTCCAAAGAGGGCGCGCAGAGGACGCGGAGGAGGGCACGGCGAGCGCTCCGTTTGCGGCTCTCCCACGTGACTAAAGTGCTATCCCTTCCTGTTCTTTGCATTCCGACGCACATCAACGAAGATGAAGAGGATTAGTCAGTTCTTATCTCCCCCAGAGTGAGAACCCTGTGAAAAAACTGTCTCTGGCCATTTTCGTCTCCGTGTTTGCGCTCGCCACAATGGCCATGGCGCAAACGCAAACCTCTGTTTCCTCGAATTTTCCCACAGCTGTCGCCACGGTCTCGCGTACCACGAAAGCCGTGCATTACCGGCTGCAGGGCGGCACGACGAAAGTCGATTTCCGTGGAACCGACTTGCTGCAGCGCGCTTCTGGCGAAGCGAAAGTGGAAGGCAAGAAGACGAATTTCGAGATCGATGCCAAATTCCAGGGAATGGAAGACGCGACCAAATTCGGGCTGGAATTCCTGACCTACGTGGCGTGGGCGGTTTCGCCGCAGGGACGTCCGGTGAATCTGGGCGAGCTGTCGCTCGATCACAATGGCAATGCGCACGTGAAGGCCTACACCGACTTGCAGACGTTTGGCATGATCGTGACCGCGGAGCCTTATTTCGCGGTGACGCAACCGGGCAACATGGTGGTGATGGAGAGCGCTCCGGTCAACGCCAGCGGTGGCGAGGCGATCGACGCCAAGTATGAACTGGTGACGCGCGGGACCTACTCCTCGACCAACACGCACATCCAGGACGCGATTTTCGGAATCGACAGCAAGACTCCGCTGGAGCTGTTTGAGGCCCGGAATGCGGTGCGCATCGCGCATATCGCGGCGGCCGACAAGTACGCGGCGTCAATCCTGTCGAAGGCCGGACAGCAACTGCTGCACGCAGAAGAGATCTACCGGCAGAAGCAGAACAAGGCGGCGGTAGAAGCCGCGGCCAAGGAAGCGACCGAGACCGCGGAAGAAGCGCGGCTGATGGCGGTGAAGCAGAAGGCCGAAGATGAAGCGCAAGCTACCGCTGCGGCGCGCGAAGCCAAGGCTCGTGCGGATGCGGACGCGGAAGCCAAGCGGCGTGCCGATGCGGAAGCGGCTCGTGCTCAAGCAGAGCAGGCTCGTGCCCAAGCCGAACAAGCTCGCGCCCAGGCCGAACAAGCCAAGGCCGAAGCCGAGCGCATGAAAGAAGAGGCCGAAAAGGCCAAAGCCGAAGCGGTGGCCCAGCAGCAGATCCTTGCCGCTGAAACGGACAAGGCTCACGCCGCGGCCGCGCAATCGGAAAGTCTGCGCCAGCAAGCGGAAAAGGAAAAGCAGGAACTGCGCGCCCGTCTGTTGCAGCAGTTGAATTCGATTCTGGCCACGCGCGACTCAGCTCGCGGATTGATCGCGAATATGTCGGATGTGCTGTTCCGCAGCGGAAGCGTCGAACTGCTTCCCGCGGCGCGTGAGCGGCTGGCGAAAGTTTCGGGAATTGTGCTCGCCTATCCTAGCCTGCATGTAGCGGTGGAGGGGCACACCGACAGTGTGGGCAGCGACCAGTACAATCAGGAGCTCTCAGAGCATCGCGCGCAGGCAGTGCGCGATTACTTTGTCCAACAGGGCATCCCGGCCGGGGCGGTCGAGGCGCGCGGGTTTGGCAAGAGCGAGCCCATTGCCTCGAATGATACGGCCGAAGGGCGTCAGCAGAACCGGCGGGTAGAATTGGTGCTCTCCGGGGATGCGATTGGGAACGTGATGGATGACGTGCCCTCGTCGCAGACTGCTTCGGCGGCAAACAACAAATAAGTGGAAGAAAGGTCTTCCGCGCAGATCTTGGCGGTGCGCGCGAGATCCCTCGCTCCGCCTGAAGAGCGGCTGCGCTCGGGATGACGCCGCTTTTCTTGGTTGCCGGCACAATTGAAGGGGAACTACTCTTCGCAACTTCTTGACCCGATCGCTCGTCAAATCCTTCTGGCGGCGGCGCTACATTTTGAGTGTGCGCACGCACCGGAGGAATCGGATGACTACGAATCACCAACAATCCCTGCGTAAACATCTTCTAGAGCTGCTCGCGGGCGGGAGTGCGCACGCCAAATTCGAGGACGTCATCAAGGGGCTACCATCGAAGCTGCGCGGCGTTAAGCCTGCCAAATTCCCGCACACCGCTTGGATGCTGCTAGAGCATCTGCGCCTGGCGCAGTGGGACATTCTCGAGTTCAGCCGCCATCCCAACCATGTTTCTCCGCCATGGCCCAGCGGTTATTGGCCGAAGTTGGAGGCTCCGCCGAGTGCGGCGGCGTGGAACAAGAGCGTCCAGCACTTTCGGCGCGATCTGAAGGCGATGCAGAATCTGGTCGCGAATCGCAAGACGGATTTGTTCGCGCGGATTGCGTGGGGCGATGGGCAGACGATTCTGCGCGAGGCGCTGCTGGTGGCAGATCACAACGCCTACCACCTGGGGCAGTTGCTGGATGTGCGGCGAATGTTGGAGGCGTGGGGAGGGTAGGCCGCGATGTGAATGGGGCTTTCCACTGCTTTCTGTCGCCCCGCCCGGGGCTTGTTCATGTTTTTCTTTGCACTACCCACAGCTTGCGCTGTGGGCTGCATTCTTTCCCCGCTTCGGGGCTGGCCCGCTGGCAGATCGCAACTGGCAAAGCGGGGTCTGCGGTTCCTGGTACCTCCGGGCTTCCGTGCCGGGAACGAGCCTCGGGCCGTTTGCGGAAGACTACCTGAACTCCCACGCGCCAGTGCTCGTCAGCCCACAAATTCCCAGTCGATCTGCGGTGAGATGTATCGCAGAAGTACGTCCGTCTGAGGATGGACGTGGAATGCCGGCGCGACCAGGTAGAGCAGAGGCTTCTCCGCGGGACGGTTCGCGGTCCGCGAAATATGCGAAGCGGGGAAATTCCGCGCGGCTGTGGTGCCACTGCACGCGCGACCAGTAGGCGAGGCCCTGCAACGGCAGGTGGATGTCTCTCCGCTGCGGAACTGGCCTTCCGCTGGCGAGGTCTGGAGTTCGCACGCCCCCGCATCTCGGAGGCATTGACACCCAGGACTGCGAACCCAGACTGCCCCTGACGCACCAAGTCCGCGAGCCTAGATCGGGCCGAAGGATTTTTCCCGGTCGACTCCGGTGTCGTGAGCCGCGTGATCGCAAACCCGAGAAGGTGCCGTTCGAGAGTACGGCGCAGCTTTACCTCGTTGGCGGCCCGGGCTGCCTTTCTTCGCCGATGGAGACCTAAGGTCGCGCTCACGGCAGATGTCCATCTTGCTAGGACGCGCCTGCCCCAGCCGCGGCACGGCCAGCCGCGGGGTGCCGTTCTTTCCTTCTGCATCGAGCAGGCGGCGCACGGTGTTGCGCTCGGCCGACCATAGGTGCAGCAGGCACTTGTTGTGCTCTCCGCAAATCGAATACTTCGAATGGCCAGGTCGAAGGCCACGGCGCCGGAGGCCTGGGCGAGGAAGTCTGGCACGGTGCAGGCGACGGCGTCGGGGTTCAGGAGGGAATTGGCCACATTGCCAGGGTCGGTGTCTGTGACGAGTGACCATCGTTATCCGCCGGCTTGTGGAAGAAATCGCTGCGGACCGGTTGCAGGGGACCCCGTGTGGGATAATGGAGCATCAGGGGGCGGCCTCCGAGTCTTCACTGAACTCGCCGGCATCTAATTCACGTGGATAAATCGAGCTTGGACAAACAACGCTTTTTCTTCGAGCATTACGGCCTCACCGAGCATGACCTGGAACGCTACCTCTCGGCCGCGCTGTCGGCGGGCGGCGATTATGCCGACCTCTATTTTGAATATCTTTCCTCCACCTCGCTGATGGTGGACGAGTCGATGGTGAAGTCGGCGTCGCAGGGGATCTCGGCGGGCTGTGGGGTCCGCGTCGTCTCGGGTGAGCGCACGGGTTACGCCTATACCGACGACCTTTCTTCCGAGCGCATTTTGCACGCTGCCCGCACGGCGGCCTTGATCGCCAGCGCCCCGGCGAAGGCGAGTGTCGCGGGATTTCAGAAAGCGGCGGCGCGCAGTTTGTATCCGGTAACCCTGCCATCGGTCGACGCAGAAATCAGCGCCAAGGTTGAGCTGGCCATGCGGGCCGATAAGTCGGCGCGCGCCTATGATCCACGCATTCAGGAAGTGCGGTCGAGTTACGCGGACGAACTGCGGAACATTCTGGTGGTGGGGTCGGACGGAACGTTTGCGGAAGATTCGCAGCCGCTGGCCCGCATGAACGTCGCGTGCATCGCGAAGACCGAGGGCAACTCGGCGCGCGGTACCTCGGGTGGTGGTGGGCGCGTTGCGCTCGATTTCTTCTTCGGCGAAAAGACTCCGGAGTTTTTTGCCAAGGAGTCGGCGCGGCAGGCGATTCTGCAGCTCGACGCGCGCGAAGCTCCGGCTGGAGAGATGGAAGTGGTACTCGGTCCGGGATGGCCGGGCGTGCTGCTGCACGAGGCCGTCGGACACGGGCTGGAAGCAGACTTCAACCGCAAAAAGACTTCAGCGTTCGCCGGGCTCGTGGGCAAGCGCGTGGCCAGCGAGAACTGCACCGTGGTCGACAACGGCACTATGCCGTGGCGCCGCGGGTCGCTCAACGTCGACGACGAAGGCGAACCCACGCAGGAAACCGTGCTTATCGAGAACGGAATTCTCAAGGGATATCTCAGCGACAAGCTTTCTTCGCGGCTGATGGGCATATCCGATACCGGCAACGGGCGCCGGGAGAGTTACGAGCACATCCCTATGCCGCGTATGACCAACACGTACATGCTGGCTGGACAAGACGATCCCGGAGATATTATTCGCTCGGTGAAGCACGGCATCTATGCCGTGAACTTCGGCGGCGGGCAAGTCGACATTACGAACGGAAAGTTTGTGTTCTCCGCGTCCGAAGCCTACATGATTGAGAACGGCCAGATCACGGCGCCTATTAAGGGTGCGACGCTGATCGGCAACGGTCCCGATGTGCTGACCAGGGTGTCGATGGTGGGCAACGATCTGAAGCTCGACGAAGGCGTCGGCACCTGCGGCAAAGATGGACAGGCGGTGCCGGTGGGCGTGGGCATTCCCACGCTGAAGATCGATCGGCTCACGGTCGGCGGGACCGCCAGGAAAGATCCGGGCGGGTTCATGCAGTAGGGTTGGTCGACCATTTGTTCACCCCAGAGACACAGAGTCACAGAGAAAATCTAGGAATGTTTTTTTTCGATTTTCTCGGTGTCTCTGAGCCTCTGAGGTAAATGAGATCTTATGTCTTCTACTCAAGTCGTAGCTGGAACTCCGAAAACCGCAACTGATCTCCGCGAAATCGCCCAGGACATAGTCCGCCGCGCTATGGCTGGCGGCGCCACTACTGCCGAATGCGTCGTCCGCGAGGGTGATGAATTCTCCACGCTGGTGCGCCTGGGCCAGGTCGAGACCTTGAAAGAGTCCGGGTCGAAGTCGATTGGCGTGCGCGTCTTCTTCGGACAGCGCGCGGCCAGCACCTACTCAAGTGATTTTTCGCCCGTCGGCCTCGACCGCATGGTGAAGTCCGCACTGGAGCTGGCGAAGGTCACGTCGGAAGATCCCTTTGGCGGCATTCCCTCGGCTGAACAGCTGGGCCAGATCCCCGGCGATCTCGACCTCTACCACGAAGACGTGTACTCGCTCCCGGGTGCCGACCGCATCGACTACGCGCGCCGTGCGGAGAAGGCAGCGCTCGATTTTGATCCCCGCATCAAGAACAGCGAGGGCGGATCGTTCGACGCGGCTACCGGACACAAGGTGCTGGCGAATTCGCATGGCTTCGTGGGCCAATACAAACGGTCCTATTGTTCGGTGGCGGCGGTGCCGATTGCGCAGGCTTCAGAGGGCGCCATGCAGCGCGATTATTGGTACTCGGTGGCGCGCACACTGACCAAGCTCGATGCCCCGGAAAAAGTTGGCAAGGTTGCGGCGGAACGCACGCTGCGCCGCTTGGGTGCACGCAAGGCCAAGACCGCACAGGTGCCGATCGTATTCGATCCCATGGTTGCGACTTCGATCCTCGAGCATATCTTCGAGGGCGTGAACGGAGACTCGGTCTACCGCGGTGCGTCATTTCTTGCCGGAAAGCTGGGACAGAAAATTGCCGGCGACAACGTCAACATCATCGACGACGGCACCATGGCCGGAGGATTCGGCACGAGTCCGTTCGACGGCGAAGGCGTACCCACGCGGCGCACGGTCGTCATCGAGAACGGCGTGCTGAAGTCTTACCTGCTGAACACCTACACCGCGAAAAAGCTCGGCCTGCAGACCACTGGCAACGCTTCGCGCGGGCTGGCGGGCACGCCCGGCATCGGGCCGGGGAATTATTTCCTGCAGCCTGGTTCCAAGAACCAGAAGGAACTGATCTCGGGAATCAAGGAAGGTCTTTACGTCACCGAGTTTCTCGGACAGGGCGTCAACCTCGTGACCGGCGACTATTCGCGCGGCGCTTCGGGCCTGTGGATTTCAGGCGGAGAGTTTGCCTATCCGGTGGAAGAGATTACGGTTGCCGGCAATCTGAAGGAATTGTTCTTCAACATTTCCGAGATTGCCGATGATCTGGAGTTCCGCGGGTCGGTCGCGGCCCCGACGATTCGCGTAGACGGGCTCACGGTCGGCGGCGAGTAGCCGAGCTCGCGCCCACAGAACGAGCCCAAACGATCCGCGAGCCAAGCTCGGCAGCAATCACGATCCCCTCCCGTAACCCGGCCTGTCAGTACTAACCCCAAGTCCCCATCCACCCCACTTCCGGTCGTCGACCACCCGCAGTCGCTGAATTTTCTTCAGCTCCCCTTGCTAACCGAGAGGAGCGCAGGTTAGTCTATCTCGGTAACCGAGAGGAGAACGGAGTGAGCAAGCCTTCCGATCTGGTCCAGGGGACACTGGACATGCTGGTACTAAAAATAGTGGCGCTAGAACCGCTGAACGGGTGGGCGATTAGCCAGCGCCTGAAGCAGATCTCCAGCGATGTACTGGGAGTCAGCGACGGGTCCCTATACCCTGCGCTGCACAAGCTGGAACAGCGGGGTTGGATTACCGCTCAGTGGAAGTCGAGTGGAAACAATCGTCGCGCAAAGTTCTATTCCCTGACACGGCTCGGCCGAAGGCAACTGGAAAAAGAAACGGAAAACTGGCACCGGATCTCGACCGCGATCTCGGGCATTGTAAAGCTCAAGGAGGCCTGAACATGAGCTTCGCACAGTGGTTTTATACGCTTCCTCTGCGTTGGCGCAACCGCTTTCGCGGCAAACAGGTCGATCAGGAGCTAAGAGACGAACTGCGCGATCACCTCGAGCAGCAAATTCAGGTCAATCTTGAAAAAGGCATGTCGATGGAGGACGCGCGCCGCGCGGCATTGCTGGCTCTGGGCGGGACCACGCAGATTGAACAGCAGTGCCGAGACGCCCGCGGCCATCACTTTATCGAAAATACCATTCAGGACTTGCGTTATGGCTTTCGTCAACTGTGCCGCAATCCGGGATTTTCGGTTCTCACGATTCTGTGCCTGACCCTGGGCATCGGCGCGAACGCTGCGGTGTTCAGTTGGGCCGAGGGAATCTTATTTCGTCCCTACCCGGCGGTAGTTCACCAGGAGCGGCTGCTTGCTCTCGCCGGAACGGCCAGGGGAGAGAGCGGAGGGACCCTGACTTCCTGGCCCGATCTCCTCGATCTGCAAAGAAACTGCACATTGTGCGACGCCGTTTTCGTAAGCAAGATTACGGGCAGCACGCTAAGTATCGGGGACCACGCTGAAGTCACAACCGGCAGCATCGTCTCGGCGAATTATTTCGATGCGATCGGTGTTCTCCCCATTCTCGGGCGGGGCTTCGAACCTGGCGAGGATGTCGGAAGCAATGCCCATCCCGTGGTTGTGATCAGCTACGACCTCTGGCAGAAACGATTTCGCGGTGATCCGCAAATCGTAGGCAAAGTGCAGCGGCTGAATAATATCCCGCACACCATCATTGGTGTAACGCCGGAGCGCTTTTATGGAACGTTCGTGGGCTGGGCGATGAATTTTTGGGTCCCGGCCTCCATGGAAGAGAATTTTGAAAGCGGGGGATACAAACTCGAAGACCGCGGCGCCCGCTGGATCGAAGGTTATGTGCGCCTCAAGCCCGGGGTCACTCGCGCGCAGGCACAAGATGAAGTCACGGCCACTGCAACACGACTGGAGGCCGACTACCCAGCCACGAACCGGGGACGCAGGATCAAGCTATGGGCCTTGTGGCAAACGCCATTCAATAATGCGCACACCCTGCTGCCCACGCTCGAGATCATGACGGCGGTGGTGGCGTTTGTTCTTCTCATCGCCTGCGCGAATGTCGGCAACCTGCTGCTCGTGCGGTCGTTCGCGCGGCGCCATGAGATGACCGTTCGAATGGCCATTGGTGCCACCGGCGGGCGCCTGTTAACGCAGCTTCTCACCGAAGGCCTGATCCTTGCAGGATTCGGTGCAGCCGGCGGAATCATGGTGGCGTACTGGTGCCGGCATGCCCTCGCGCTGCTGCTCCCCGCGCGCTCGGGAATACCGATGTACCTTCCGGGCGAAATCGATTGGCATGTGATGTTGCTCAGCGCCGGCATTTGCCTGATGGCCACGCTGGTTCTCGGGCTGGTTCCCGCGTTCCAGGCGCGCGACATCAATCTCGCTGGGGCTTTGAAGACGGACTCCTCGAATGTAACCTCCGCCCGGAGACGAGCCTGGATGCGCTCCGGCTTAGTTGTGTTCCAGGTTTGCCTGAGCTTTATTCTGCTGGCTGGAGCCGTGCTACTGCTCGAGAGTCTGCAAAAGATTCGAACCGCCAGCCCAGGCTTTTCCACGACCAGAGTGGTAGAAACAGCTGTGCCACTGGTGGCAGCTGGATATGACATTCCGCGAGCCAAGACCTTTCAGAACGATCTGATTGCTCGTGTCAAGGCTCTGCCCGGCGTGGAGTCCGCTGCCTTCGCCCGAGTCACGCCGCTAGGCTACGGCTCATACTCTTCGACGCCGATTGCTGTCGACGGCTACCAGCCTCCACTCGAGGAGCAACCCGAGATCGAGTACAACCAGGTCGGTCCGGCCTATTTTGCCACTTTGGGTATCCCTCTACTCTCGGGCCGCGAATTCACCCGCGCTGACGACGAGAACGCCCCCTTGATTGCGATCGTGAATCGGACCATGAAGGCGCGGTACTGGGGCGATCAGGATCCCATCGGAAGGCGCCTGAAAGTGAAAGACAAGTGGGCGCGAGTCATCGGCGTGGCCGCCGACTCCAAGTACGAGAGCATGCGTGAGGATCCCAGGCCATTCTTCTACGTGCCCCTTTTGCAGGATTTCGTACGCGGGCCTGCATTGAATGTACGCACAACTGAGCCTCTACAGCGTATTTCGGCCGCCCTGCTCCGCGAAGTGCGCGCCTTGGACGGGAACCTTGCCCTTTACGAGATCATTACACTTCAGGAGCAGGTTGATCGTTCAACCTCGCCGCAGCTTGTTGCCGTAACCTTGGTCTCGATTCTGGCAGGATTGGCGCTTCTGCTCGCTGCAGTCGGCCTCTATGGCGTCATGTCTTACGCGGTGGCGCAGAGCATGCGCGAACTCGCGCTGCGTATGGCTCTAGGCGCGGGCTCCTCCGCTGTGCTTCGTCTCGTCATCTCGCGTGGATTGCGGCTAACTGCAGGCGGCATTCTGCTTGGCGCCACGGCGGGACTTGTACTGACGCGACTGCTCGGAAAACTGCTCTACGAGGTCAGCCCGAGCGACCCGCAGGCATTCGGCGCGGCGTTGGCGTTGATGACGATCACCACGGTCGCGGCTTGTTTCTTTCCCGGATGGCGGGCCAGCCGAACCGATCCCGCCCGTGTCTTGCGAGAGTGATCCGGGCAGGCATGCAGCCGTACAGGATCCAGGGTTGCAAACTCGCGGGAGACTTAGCGTCGGCGACGAGTACCAGTGGATGATTGACAGGGTTGCCCGTTAGCCGGACCGAGTGCCAGCACCCGGATCAAGGTCTTATACTCTCACCCATCGGTTTACCTGCATTAGTATTGTCGCCCGGAGGACCGGTGCATACAGTCTGGCAGGACACTCGCTTCGGCTGGCGGATGTTGGCGAAAAACCCTGGGGTTCACCGCAGTCGCCGTCCTGACGCTCGCCCTCGGCATCGGAGCCAACACCACCATATTCAGCTTGGTCAATGCGATCATGCTGCAGTCCCTACCGGTGCGCCAGCCTGATCAGTTGGTTGGGCCGCGATGGTCAGCGCACAATCGGCCGCATAACATCGGCACCAGCAGCTTTGGCGACTGCAGCGGCCCTGGAACGCCCGGGCCGCATTCCGACGGCGGTTCGTTCTTTTATCCCATGTTCAAGGATATCCGTGCCGAGGAGGGTCTCGTTTTCGAGGGTTGCGGCCTTCGCGGGTCCCGCGCAACTCGACCTAAGTGGGA
>DATDGW010000501.1:0-1763 GCA_036521895.1 Candidatus Sulfotelmatobacter sp.
GTTGTGGTACTGCTGCTTCTCTATCCGGCATGCCTTTGGTTTGCGCGACTCAAACAGGGTCGGCATGATTGGTGGCTGACCTACTTGTGATTTCTTGTGGAGAAACGGCGGTAGGCCCTGCAGTGGTCCGCACCCTTTGAGTCTCCAGCGAGTACCCGAATGACGGGCAAGCGGGAAGGAATCAGATAGCTTCCGAGAAGCCGACAACCCGCCCAGAATTTCCCTTAGCTTCCCGACGCCTTTTTCATCAAAGCTATGGACCACTGCTGATCCCCTTGACAGAGGCTGCTAACCATCCGACACTCGCATAGTCTAACTATGTCATAGGGTGATCATTTGCACCGAGACGAGATTCCTCCAGGAACACTTTATCTGCTGATCTTGAAAACTTTGGCGCGCTCCGGCGAGATGCATGGATATGAGATCGCCAATTCTATTCAGCGGATATCGGATGACGTTCTCCAAGTCGAAGAAGGCTCGTTGTACCCCGCGTTGCAGCGGATGCTCATCAAGGGATGGGTGACTGCGAAGTGGGGCACGACGGCTGGCAACCGCCGCGCTCGTTACTACCAGCTGACTGCAGCAGGCCGCAAACAATTGGCCGTCGAGATGTCGCAGTTCGAACGCGTCATTGGCGCGATCACGCGTGTGATTGAAGCGGTCTGAAAGGAGTTCTGTCATGAACTGGCTGCGCGAAGTCGCAAGACGACTCCGGATGCTCATGCATCGGCGCCAATTCGATGCGGACCTCGAAGAAGAGATGCAGCTGCATTTGGAGTGGCGACAGCAGGAACATCTCGAGACGGGCATGACCGCAGACTCTGCTCGGGCCGCCGCCCGGCGTCGGTTTGGCAACGTGACTGCGCTCAGGGAGAAGAGTCACATGGCGTGGGGATGGGAATGGTTCGAGAACCTCGTGCAGGACGTGCGCTACGGCCTGCGCATGCTGCGCAAGAATCCCGGCTTCACCTCCGTCGCCGGCCTTACTCTTGCCCTTGGCATCGGCGCAAACACCGCGATCTTCAGTGTCGTCAATGGAGTGCTACTCAGTCCGCTTCCCTATAAGAATCCGCAGCAACTCGTCGTCATAATGGAAAACGATTCGCTCCCGAACGTGATGGATATCCAGAGACAGGCGCGCGCGTTTTCAGAAGGCGGCGGAATCAACGTCCAGAAGATGGACTACACAGGCGGAACCGAGCCCGTGCAAGTCCGCACCGGACTCGTCGATGTGGGGTTTCTCGAAACGCTGGGCGTGCAGCCGATGCTGGGCCGGATTATTTCGCCCGCTGAAGACAGGAAAGGCGGGCCACGCCTCGCCGTGGCCAGCTATTCTTTCTGGCAAAACTTCCTTGGCAGCAATCCACACGCCGTGGGCAAGGCGATTCCGCTAGGTGGAAACACCTATACCGTGATCGGTGTCATGCCCGCGAGTTTTGCTCCGCCAGCGGAGCATGCCGATGTTTTCGTTTCGATGTGGGCTGGCGACCCGGGAGCGGCTGAACAACGCGATGTGCACTTCATGCATACCTACTGGCGATTGCAGGTGGGTGTCGCGCTCGCGCAGACACAGGCGGAGATGGCCGCAATCGACCGCCGGCTCGCGGAGCAGTATCCCGCCGAAGAAAAAGAACGGAAGACGCAATTGGTTCCGCTGCATGAATGGCTGGTAGGAGATGTGCGGTCGGCGCTACTGGTGCTCTTCGGGGCTGTAGGCCTGGTTCTGCTGATTGCGTGCGCGAATTTCGGGAGTTTGCTGATGG
>DATDGW010000502.1:0-21625 GCA_036521895.1 Candidatus Sulfotelmatobacter sp.
CAAGGCTGAAGCAACGCCAGGGTGCCCCATTTCTCGCGCGCCTCTTGCGCGAGAAGTGGGGACTTCGACTCTCCTTCCCGAGCCAGATCTGTTCAGTCCTCGTCCAGTTCGGGTGTTCCTGACGGGCCTCAGGATTACCTGTAATTTCTGCCAGTATCCCCAAGCCCATCCCACTTCTAGCCTCACTTTAGGGATCAGCTAGCTTGGACTCGTTCGCCTCCCTGTGAACGACGGCGCGTGCCGCACATCCAAACAAGATCGACGAGGAGAGAATCAGAGGAGAGAATCACATGTATTGCCGGAGCAACCGTCCTGCACATCCCCAACACCCGCGCACAGGCATCGAGGACAACCTGTGGGACACGACGAAGGGCAAGCCTATGACGACAATGATCGAGCGTCACGTGCGGATGGGAGGAGAGCTGGGTCGTCCTATCGCTACCGCCGAACAGGCTCGCAAGATGCTGAAGATCGGCATCACTTACAGATCCACCGAGGAAACGCTCGCCAACCTCGGCCTGCCGCCAACCGCCGGGCCGGCAACATGGGATTCCTGGCGCACGAAACAAATGGAAGGTACCACCCTGCAGCGCAGGGCGGATGCGGGCACATCCACGCCGGCGAGTGGGAGAACGAACTGGAGGTTCCCCGCAAAGTGAAGGTCGCCTGAGGGCTCCTTTTTTCTGAACGGAACTGTGACCTGAGGGATTACGGAGTGGGCTTATGCAGTCAACAACGCAGCAGGGGAATTTCCTAAGCATTCCGAAAACGGCTTCACCAGAAGCGCAGTTGTTTCTTGGCACGCTGAAGGACCCGGCCCTGATGCCAGCCTTTCCAGATTCCAGCGATCTCGCCGGCTGGAAGAAGCTTCGTGCATTTCTCGAACCCGATGCCATCGCACAATCGGAAAGCATGGTGAAACGCTATGCTCCAACGGTGGTGGAGCGCACGCTGGACGGCATTGCTGCGCTCGACATCCGTCCGCGACGGTGGAAGGACAATGGGAAGCTGGCCCTCTACACCCATGGCGGCGGGCACACGGTTTACAGCGCTGCCTCCACCCTCGGGAAAGCCGCCATGTTCGCCGACGATACCGGACTCCGGGTGATCTCAGTCGATTACACGGTGGCGCCGGCAGCCAAATTCCAGCAGATCACTGACGAGGTAATCGCCGTGGTCGGAAGACTCTGCAGGGACGGCTACAGTCCCGATGACCTGTTCTTCTACGGCGACTCCTCGGGCGGTGGACTGGCCGCATCGTCGATTCTGAAAATGCGTGACCAGGAATTGGGACTCCCCGCCGCCGCCGTGCTGGTGTCCCCTTGGGTTGATCTCACGCCTGCGGGAGATACGGAGACCACTCTCGCCCACGCCGAGCCGAACTACGTTTATGAAAAGCATTCCGCCAGGGCAGCGGGTGCATATGCCGACCCCGAAGACCAGAAGCACCCTTACGCATCTCCGGTGTATGGCGATTTCTCCAGGGGGTTTCCACCAACCCTTATCCAGGGCGGCACCAAGGAAATCCTTTTGAGCGGATTCGTTCGCCTGTATCAGGCCCTCGATACCGCTGGGCAGATGGTGAAATTGGATCTCTACGAAGGCATGCCCCACAATTTCGCATCGCGAATTCCGGACGCTCCGGAATCGAAAGTGGCACGCGGGAAGATACGAGACTTCGTTCGCTTTAACGTTCAGCACAGACAGAAAGCCGCCTAAGGGAACTGATTCGACTCAACCACGGCACCCAATTTCCCCACCCTAAGGTACCCAACTGAGAACGGCAAACGGGGAGCCGAGAACTGCTTTTCCGTCTATAATAAAAACACTGTGCCCAAATACTCCATTGTCGTCCCGCTGCATAACGAGCAAGAGAACGTCACCGACCTCTACGACCGCCTGAAAGCGGTCATGGAGGCGCACGGCGAAACCTTCGAAATCGTGCTCGTAGACGATGGCTCCGCCGACCACACTTTCGCCATGCTGCGCGAAATCGCGGCTGTCGACAGCCGCGTGACCGTGGTCAAGCTGCGCCGCAACTTCGGCCAGACCGCGGGTCTCGCCGCCGGCTTCGACCATGCCCGCGGAGAGTACATCATCGCCATGGACGGCGATCTGCAGCACGATCCCAACGATATACCGTTGTTCCTGGAAAAGATTGCCGCTGGCTACGACATCGTCAGCGGATGGCGCAAAGTGCGCGTCGATAATTTCTGGATGCGCCGCATCCCTTCGCGCATCGCCAACTGGATGATGGCCAAGATCAGCGGCGTCGATATCCACGACTTCGGCACCACGTTCAAAGCCTACCGCCGCGACATTCTCGAACAAGTGCCGCTGTACGGCGAACTGCACCGCTTCATTCCGGCGCTGGCCTCGTGGCATGGCGCGACGATCTGTGAAGTGCCCATCCGCAACGTCAACCGCGAGCGCGGCGTTTCGCACTACGGAATTACGCGTACTTTCCGCGTCTTCTTCGATCTGCTCACGATCCGGTTTCTGTTGCGCTATCTCTCGCGCCCGCTGCACTTCTTCGGTAGCTTCGGCATGATGAGCATCTTCGGCGGCAGCGCGATCGTAATGTGGCTCGGCCTGGAGAAATTCCTGCGCCACGTCCCGGTGATGGCCGAACACGGCCCGCTGATGATGACTGCACTCGGCCTGCTGCTTGGTGGCCTGAACCTGCTCGCGATCGGCCTGCTCGGCGAAATGCAAGTCCGCCACTACCACGAGCCCAGTCGCCGCGCCCCCTACTCCGTCGACCGCGTCCTGCGCTCGCAAAACGAAGAGCACAGCGTCTCGGACTAAGTCGATTCGTCGTGCACCGCCTCTGTGTGACAAATGGTGAAACAGGAACAGTCGCGCGAAGTGGGAACGGGAACTTAGGGAGATTCAACAGAACATCACTCCAGCTCAGGGACTCCGACCGGTTACTTAATCGCGAAAAAAGTTCCAGTGCTTCGATTCCGGATTGCACGCACCTTGCGTAGTATGTGTTGGGTGCTCTGCTTTTGGTACTGGGAATCGTTTCGTTGTCTTCTCAAATCCCCCACAATATCTTGATCGGTTCGATGGCGGTCGCCGCCGGGTCTGATCGGGGATTCACTGCATTCCGCTCGAAAAGCAAGCGCGGCGGAGAAATCGATCACCACCGCGCAGCCGGTTTGCCGTCCTTCAGCCACACAATAAAGTCTGTCATCGGAGGCACACCGCCCAACTCCCGCAGTCGCGTCGCGTTCTGCCCGCGATGATAGTGGCTGTGCATCGCCGCCTGCGTCAGAGCCTGACGCACGCTGATCTTTGCCGGAGGTTTGAACCACGGCACCTCAATGATCTCTTCCATACGACCCGGATCCGTCTTCTTCAACAACTCGCCGAGATCGTTGAGACCTTGCCGCGCATACGCCCTCAGGTCCGCCATGGAAGGGAAGTCCTCCAGCTTGTTGAAGGCGAACTCTGGCCGCTGCGGACTAGTGGCCCACAAGAACCCGTGCTGCACCAGATGAATGTGCAGCAGCCGCTCGCGGATCGCCTTATCAGCCAACGCCGGGGGATGCGCCTCAATCGCCCGCCAGTGCTCGGCATCGGCCCATTCCTGATGGGCGTATAGCTCGTCCAGGTAGGAACTCATGAATTCCTCCGCATCAACACAATCCCGAGTTTATGCCGGTGTCCTTCGGGGACTCACTTTCGCCCGCCCGCCACCAGCGCCCAATCATAAAATAATGTCGATATGACAAGTGACGGGATATTCACATACATTGATGGCGACTCGCTCGGCGTCCTCGAGCAGCTTCGCCGCCGCGAGCCCATCTTCCACGCTCCGGAGTTCTGCACAACTCTGGCTGACTACGACCGGGTGATTGCTCCCCATTATTGGGAGGTGGGAGCATCGGGCCGTCGCTACAGCCGGGAGTTCATCCTCCGCACCCTGAGTGAGAAACATTCCGTCGACACGGCGTCGGAGGGCTGGCAAAGCTATGACCACGGCCTTCGCCGCCTGGGTTCGGACACCTATCTGCTGACGTACACGCTGCGACAGGGATCGCGTCTCACCCGTCGCGCCACCATCTGGCAGAGCACGTCCGAGGGCTGGCGCATCCTCTACCATCAAGGCACGATCGTCGCGGCTGACGAGGATGATGTTGTTCCTACGACCTCCTCTTCAGACTGAGCAATGCAGGCCATTCACGCGGGTTATAATGTGCCGTTTGGCTTCTTCAGGAGTCTTTTGATCATGGCGCAAACTACCCAGCACGAACTGCATCTAGCCCGCCGCATGTCGCGGCTCGGAACCGAGACCGCCTTTGAAGTTCTGAACAAGGCGCGCGCGCTCGAGCGTCAGGGCAAGAGCATCGTTCACCTTGAGATCGGCGAGCCGGATTTCGATACGCCCGCCAACGTGGTTGCCGCTGGCGTCGACGCCCTGCGCAAAGGCTGGACCCACTACGGTCCCTCCGCCGGTCTGCCCGATCTCCGTCAGGCGCTAGCAGAATACGTCAGTCGCACCCGCGGCGTGAAAGTCACCAGCGACGAGGTGGTTGTCGTTCCCGGCGGCAAGCCCATTATCTTTTTCACGATCCTCGCGCTCATTGATGAGGGAGACGAAGTCATCTATCCCAATCCTGGCTTCCCCATCTACGAGTCGATGATTCACTACGTCGGCGGCCGCGCCGTCCCCATCCAGCTCCGCGAGGAACGCGATTTCTCCCTCGACGTAAACGAACTTGCTTCGCTCATCAACGCCCGCACTCGGCTGATCATCCTGAACTCACCGCAGAATCCAACGGGCGGAGTATTAGAACGCCGCGACATCGAGCAGATCGCGAAGGTCCTCGGCGACCGCAACCTGATGATTCTCTCCGACGAAATCTACAGCCGTCTCCTCTTCGACCGTGGCCAGCACTTCTCCATCATGTCGGTGCCCGGAATGCAAGAGCGCACCATCCTGCTCGACGGCTTTTCGAAAACCTACGCCATGACCGGATGGCGCATGGGCTACGGCGTGATGCGTTCTGACTTGGCCGCGCACATCACCCGCCTGATGACCAACTCGAACTCTTGCACCGCCAGCTTCACGCAGGTGGCGGGCATCGAAGCGATTCGCGGCGACCAGAGTTCCGTCGACCACATGCGCGACGAATTCCAGCGCCGCCGCGATGCATTTGTCGCCGGGCTGAACAAGATCGAAGCCTTCTCGTGCTGCATGCCCAAAGGCGCGTTCTACGTCTTCCCCAACATCAAGAAGACAGGATGGAAGTCAAAAGCGCTGGCTGACGCGCTCTTGGAACAAGCTGGAGTGGCCGCCCTTTCCGGCACGGCCTTCGGTGAGTACGGCGAAGGCTACCTGCGCTTCAGCGTCGCCAATTCGCTGGAGAACCTGCAGCAGGCCCTCGACCGCATCGACCAGTGGACGAAGCAGAACCTCTGAGCCCGATTCCGTAATAGTTAAAAACTACGGAGATTCGTCTTGCCAGTGAAGAAACGTGCGGGGAAGGCAAAGAAATCCATCGCTAGTCGTCCGCACGCCCCTGGCTACGGTTTTCCCGAAGGCACCAAGGGACTTCTGCCCTGGTCCTGGGCCGAGCAGCGCCTGAGGAAATCGCACAACTACTGGATCACAACGGTCAAGCCCGACGGCTCCCCGCACACCATGGTGGTCTGGGGACTCTGGCAGGACGGACGCCTGATCTTCAGCACGGGCAGCCGGTCGCGCAAGGCCCGCAACCTCGCGCGCAATCCGAACTGCATAGTCTGCACCGAACACGCGAATGAAGCCGTGATTGTTGAAGGCGTTGCAGAAATCGCCGAAGTCGCGGCACGCCGCAAAATGATTTCCGTCTACGAGCGCAAATACAAGTTCGATCTATCCACGATGAAGGACGACCTGCTCTCGATGAAAGAGCCTGTGTTTGCCGTTCGACCCAAAGTTGTCTTCGCTCTCTGGGAGAAGCACTTCCAAACCAAGTCCACCCGCTGGAAGTTTGAATAAACCGTATGTGGCGCGGGCGCCCCGCCCGCGTGCTGTAGTCATCGAAGGACCGGAATCGACGAACGCATAGACATCCGTCACTCGGTTACGAGGCTGTTACTTTCGTTACCCAGATCGTAGCCACCAAGGCACGCTCGTTTGCCATTCGCACCCCTATAATTTCGTCAAGCCACACAGACAAGTAATTTGCGGCGGCACCGGGAGTGCCGCGCTGTGCAAGACCTGTGGCAATTGCTTATGGGAAGACCCAAGCAGACATCGAACCATCAGGCACCGGCCGCACCGTGGATTTACGGTCCGTGGCTCGACCTGATCGTCGGCTGCGGAGCCTGGTCGGCGCCGCTGCTGCTGCTTTCGTATTTCGCCGTGGCTTCGAGTGCGCAAGCCTGGGCGGTTGCGTTTTATGCCCTGGCCCTCTTTTTCAATTATCCGCATTACATGGCGACCATCTATCGCGCCTATCATCGCGCGGAAGATTTTCAGAAGTACCGCATCTTCACGGTACACATCACGGCGCTGCTGCTGGCGACGCTGCTGCTGTCGCATTTCTGGCTGCGGCTTCTGCCTTGGATCTTCACTATCTACCTGACGTGGAGTCCGTGGCACTACAGCGGGCAGAACTACGGGTTGTTCATGATGTTCGCGCGCCGCGCGGGCGCCGATCCCGACAAGAACACGCGCAGGGCTCTGTACGGTGCGTTCATCGCGTCGTATCTGATTCTGTTCCTCGGCTTCCACACCGGACCATCGACGGACTCTCTATTCATCTCCCTGGGAATTCCCGCCGCAGTGAGCCGATGGGAGCAAGTCATCCTCGCAGCCGCGTTTGTAATTCTGTCCGTCTATGGGCTCTCCCGACTGGCGCGCGCCACCGGATGGCGAAAGCTGATCCCGTCGCTGACGCTGTTCTCTTCGCAGTTCCTGTGGTTTCTGCTGCCGGCCGCGATCTCGCTGCTCAAGGGTTTGTCGATTCCGCAGAACCGCTACAGTTCTGGCGTGCTGGCTGTAATGCATTCGGCGCAGTATCTCTGGATTACCAGTTACTACGCGCGCCGCGAGGCCGCAGGTGAAGACGACACCGGGCGCAGTTGGCGGCCGCTAGCCTATTTCGGGGTGCTGGTCACCGGCGGCATTGCCTTATTCGTCCCCGGGCCGTGGCTGGCCAGTAAAGCGTTCCATCATGATTTTGCGTCGAGCTTCCTGATCTTCACGGCGCTGGTCAACATTCACCATTTCATTCTGGATGGCGCGATCTGGAAGTTGCGCGACGGTCGCATCGCGTCGCTGCTGCTCAACTCTCGGGGAAAAATCTCGGATGCCGTCTCGGAAGCCAGTGGTTCCATTGCCGCTGCGGCTCGATGGCTGGCCGGAGGCTCAACTGGGGCGCGTTTCGTGCGTGTTGGCGCGATGTTGTTGCTGCTGGTGTGGGGCACGCTCGACCAAGCCCGCTACTACCTTGCGCTGAACACTGACGACTTGCAGGATCTGCAGCATGCCGCGAAGCTCGATGGATTCGATAGCTCGTTACAGATGCGACTGGCGCACAAAGAGATGGAAGATGGAGATCTGCAACAGGCGGAAGCGGCGTGGAGGCAGGCGGTGCAAGCCAATCCGTCGGATCCGGCGGCGCGGCAGGGGCTGTTGCGGCTTCTGATCGATCAGAACCGCTTGGACGAGGCTTATAGTCTCACCGAATCGTCGCTCAAATACGCGCCGAAGGACGCCAATCTGCTCGTCGACCGCGGATTCTTGGCAGTTCAGCGTGGCCACGGCGACCAGGCGTTGGCCAGTTGGAACGAGGCCCTGGCCGCGGATCCGCATCAATCGCTGGTGCATCTCTATCTTGCCGACGAACTGGATCGCGAAGGGAGAGCACAAGACGCGGCCTCGCACTACACCACGTTTCTGGAAACACTGGCGCGGCAACCCGCCCAGGATCGTCCTACGCCCGATCGTGTCATCGCCATCGTGTTGCGCCTGGCGGATTGCCAGGTGCGTTCCTCGCAGCCCGGGCTGGCGGTTCAGTCCTATCACCTGGCGGAAAAGCTTGCCGTGCAGACAAGCCAACCGAAGCTTGAGAGTTTGGCCGATGTGAACGAGGCGGAATTGCAAGCCAAGACCGGCAAAATGGATGATGCGTTGCGCCTCTATCAATACGCCTTGCAACTCGACCAGTCGGCTGGCGATAACAGCGCCGGTGCGCAGGACTGGCTGGTCTACGGCCGCTTCCTGGACGATGCGGGCTTTCCGAAGCGGCTGGCCTACGCGTCCCTTTTGAAATCAAAGAATCTGACGAAATCGCTTCCCCACTCGTCGGTGCCCGAGTCGCTGGTTGCGGCTCAAAAGCAGATGGAGAAGAAACTGGGTCCGGAGGCCTCGCTGATCCCGCGCGATCCCGAGTCGGCCCTGCGGGAGGCATTGGCTCTGCGGCGATAGCGCATACCACGAGCCAATTGACAGTGTTGTGATCCTGCTGAACAATTAAACGTATCCCTGCAATCCATTCTTGAGCTTCCTGAGGAGGAAGAGTGTATGGCCGATGAAGGCGATCAGATGCATATGGAACATCAGTCGAATGTCGGAAAGTGGATTCTGACTTTGCTAGCGGTAGCTTTTGTAGCTGTTTCCGGGTACGCCCATTACACCACCCAAAAGCAGGTTAGCGCCCTGCAAGACGATCTCGGCAGGAGTCAGGCGCAGGTCAAAGAACTGATGAATCGCATGCAGACGACCGAATCGCAGGGCGACGCCCTGCGCGAAAGAGTGGGTCTGACCAAGCAGGAACTGGCACAGCGCGTGGCCGAGTTGAGGGCGCAGCAGAAGGCCTCGGAGAGCCGCCTGGAGAAGGAACAGAAGGCGCAGATCAGCGAGGTGAGCGGAGAGATCACGGGGGTGAAGAGTGACGTGGGTGGCGTTAAGACCGACGTCGCTTCTACCAAAGCCGATCTGGAAGCGACCAAAGCCAAGCTGCAAAGCACCATTGGCGACCTCGGTGTGCAGAGCGGCTTGATCGCTCACACCGCCGGGGACCTGGAGATCCTGAAGCACAAGGGCGACCGCAACTACTACGAGTTCACGCTGCTGAAGGGCGCCAAGCCGCAGCCGGTGTCGACGATCAGCCTGCAACTCAAGAAGGCCGACGCCAAGAAAGGCAAGTTCACGATGAACGTGACCTCGGACGACAAGACGATCGAGAAGAAGGATCGCAACGTCTCCGAGCCGATTCAGTTCTACTCCGGCCGGGATCACCTGTTGTTTGAGCTGGTCGTGTGGACCGTGGACAAGAACAAGGCCACGGGATACCTGAGCACGCCGAAGGGCGCGCCTGTGCCGGTGACGGCGAACTAAGTATGGACAATCACGCATGACCGGAGCGTTCTTCCCCGGCGGCGCGGTGCTGCTGCAGATCGTGCTGCGCACGGGCGTAATCTACCTGCTCGTTCTGATTGGTGTGCGTTTAAGCGGCAAACGTGAGGTCGGACAAATGACCCCGTTCGACCTCACGCTGCTGCTGCTGCTCTCGAACTCCGTACAGAATGCGATGACCGGGCCGGACACGTCGCTGCTGGGCGGCGCGGTCGCCGCCTCCACTCTGCTGATGTTGAACTATGGCGTTGCCGCTGTTTCCGGTTCGAACCGCCGGCTTCGTCGCCTGATCGAAGGCGAACCCAGTCTGCTCATCCACGATGGCACGATCATTGAAGCGCACATGGCCCGCGAACGCGTCAGCATGGACGAGTTGCACCGAGCGCTGCGCGAACACGGGATCAACAGTTGTGATCAGGTCGCGCTGGCCGTGCTGGAAGTGGATGGTTCCATCTCCTGCCTGAAGTACGACGAGATCAAGCCGGATGCGAACACGCACCTGGTGCGGCGGAGATTCATCCAGAAAAAGCAGTAATAGGAACTGGCAAGTCTCGGGGCATTCCTCGAGGTGGGCGATGCAGTTCCTTGGGCAGATCGCCCAAGCGGCGCAGGGAATGACTTCTCCCGCTCGGGTCACTGACGGTCGCACTGAAAAACGCCGGAGCGCCTGACGCTCCCTTCTGAAATGTGCCGACTGAAACCAGGACCGTCACGGCCGCATGGTCTTTGTCGAAGTCGGCCTCAACGCACATGGGAGAGTCGTTGCCGTGAGCGGTCGACGGATTGCCTGTCTGTTCCCCGCAGTCGTTTACTTCCCAGTGGATAAATGCGCCGCTACTCTCGTAGTTCAGGAAGAACTCGAGACTCACCTTCGGCAGGGAACTGTCCACTGACGAGACGAGCGCGCTCTTCGCGCGCTGAATGGCCGCACGTTCGGTCTTATCAGCGGGTGTCGACTGTGCCCACAAACAGCCGGTGAGCACCACGAACAAGCAACTGACGACAATATGCCGCATACGCGTGTTAGACACCACGAGCCTCGAGGAAAGGACGGAAAGGAGCACGCAAACGTCGCCGCCGCTGAGGCCAGGGTGCGGCCTCAGTTGGCGAGCTATAAGTCGCGGACGCCATCGACGATGATCAGGACTCCGACGAACCCGAAGAGCAGCCCTCCCGACCAACGCAGAGCTTCCTTGTCTCCGATGAGCCAACCTCTACTCCAGTAGAAATGTTTGTTCGCGATGGCGATGCTGACCAGGGCGCATCCGCATATGATGACCAGACCAGCCTTAGCCGGGGACATCAAGGTGTTACCGCGAACTTCACACAGACCGGCGACCCCACTTCGAGCACCTTTCCGGTTGGTGTTAGCTGGCCTGTCTTCTGGTCGATGCGAAAGACGACGATATTGTCCGACTTCTGGTTTGCCGCAAACAGAAGTCTGCCTGTCGGATCGATCTCGAAGTTGCGCGGCTCTTTGCCCCCGGTGTGCGTGATTGCTACTGGTGTCAGCGTGCCCTTGGTCTGGTCGATTGCATAGATGGCGATGCTGTCGTCGCCACGGTTGGAGGCATAGAGAAACTTGCCCGTGGGATGCATGCGGATTTCGGCGTCGTCGTTGCGGCCGGTGAAATCTTTCGGCAGAGTCGTGATCGTTTGTATGGGCTGCAGCTTTCCCGTTGACGCGTCATTCGAAAACACCGTGACGGTGTGGCTGATCTCGGCGACCACGTAGGCGAACTTGCCGTTGGGGTGTAGGACGAAGTGGCGCGGGCCGGCTCCGGCATCGAGCTTGGCGAAGGGAGGATCACTTGGCGTGAGCGATCCCTTGGCGCTGTCGAACTTGTAGACCAGCAACTCGTCGAGGCCGAGATCGTCGACCATGGCGAAGCGGTTGTCGGGCGAGAGATCGATGGAGTGAGCGTGCGGGCCCTCCTGCCGCTCGGGATTGGTGCCCTTGCCGGTGTGCTGCACGAAGCTGGAGGCCTCGCCCAGTTTGCCATCGGCGAGGATTGGGAAGACCGCGACGCTTCCTCCGGTGTAGTTGGCCACCAAGACGTACTTGCCGGTCTGGTCGACGGTGGCGTAACAGGGATCGGCGCCGCGGGATGCAACTTCATTCAAGAAGGTCAGCTTGCCGGTCGCATGATCGACGGAGAATGCACTGACGCCTCCGCTGTTCGGGCCTTTGTAGTTGCCGACTTCGTTCACGGCGTAGAGGAATCGTCCGCTGGGATGAAGCGTGACCCACGATGGATTGGTCGTTTCCGCAGCGAGGCCGAGCGGCGTGATCTCAGACGTGGATGCGTCGTAGCGGAAGGCGTAGATGCCTTTGCTCTTGCTGCCTTCCTCGGTGTAGGTGCCGACGTAGAAAAGATACTTGGCCGTGCGATCGAAAGGCGCAGCGGAGGCCGCGAAGGTCAAGAGTAGAAGGGAGAGGAGCAGAAAGACAGCACGGAAAGAATGCCGGGAGATCTTCATGCAGTTATAGGAACCCATTCTGCTGAGTTTGCGCAAGCAAGAGTGCCAATTACCAGGAAGGGCACGAAGGTATACGAAGGAAACCTCACCAACGAAAACACGTGTGCGTTTGGCTGTTGTTTTGTCACTTCGTCATCGTCACCGGGACGGTCTCGTTGTACGGCCAGATCACAACACTGGTCGAAGTGCGCTGGTTGAAGGCGTCCAGAGTTATGGGGAACGCCACGATGATGGTTCGGGTGGTCGTCTCGCCGGGTTGGATCTTGGCTTCCGGCGAAAGAGCGGCCTGCGCTCCGACTTTCAGCGAGGGGAACGCCTGAAAATACCGGTCGAAATCGACGGCCGAAACGGCCTCGGCCGTGGACTCACCGCTGGGAGCCTTGATTGAGCCCTCAATGGTGCGGACGTAGAGCATCTTGTCGCTATTGTTGCGGATGGTGAAGGTCAGGGCGACCATGGTCGAACCTTGGCCGGGAATCTCCACAGCGATCACGTTGTCGAGGGAGCCAGAGGCCTGCGGCTTGGCGCGCTTCACGAACGAAGCGATGAGCACCACGACCAGCACCGTGCCAATGGCGATCAAGACAATCTTGGCGGGCGGCAGATTCTTCTTCGCCGTGCCGTACTCTTCGCCAATGTTGATCGTTGGGCCAGCAGGCGGGGCCGGAGGCCCAGGTGGTTTCGGGGGCGGCGGAACGGGAGTCTGATCAGGCATAGGTTTGTGCCGTTCGTGAGTACTGGCGACGATTCTACGCCCGCATGTGCGGCTGATGCGACTGACGCGTCTATTTGCCGTTGGCGCGTTCTGGAATCTCTTGCCACCCCTTCCAAGTCTCGGTCGCCGCTTTGCCAGACTTCTTCCCGAACCGCACGGGGAAGAATGACGCATCCGCGGGAAGCGTCGCCGGCATGCTCTTTGGAGTCTCCGTGCATGAGGAAGCCGCTGCGGCCGTGGGTGTCGGTCGCAGGTTCGGGATTGCGTTTCAGTACATATGGGCCATGATCTTTGCTGTCGACGGGAGGCCCGGGGATCGTCCAGTCGCCATGCGGGATGAGGCCGACGTTGGGGACGTTCTCCATGGCGGGATTGTTCTTGCCTTCGCTGGCGCTGGAGCACCCGGCGGAGACGTGCTTGCCGTCCTGTTGAAGCTCGCCGGTGTTTTGGGCGTAGGTCCAGGTGGCTTCGGGGTGGACGGGAGGCTGGACTTACTCTGGCCGCAGTTGGGACACGTGGATCCGTTTTTTTCATCGCGAAACTCCTAAAATATTGATTCTGCCTTGGTTATGAAACGAGGATCGGTTCATTGGTCCGTAAGATATTGATTCCAGATATTTTACGAGTAAGATATTGCGGAATAAGGACTTGCAGATCGACAAGGGGTGCGCTATTTTTTCGCGGAGTTCCGACAAAATATTGATTCTTTTGAGGTTGAGAAACGGTATGTGCTTTCTTGACCGCAAGATCTTGATTTCAAATGAGTTACTTGCAAGACATTCTGAAATGAGGACTTAGGGGCAGATCTGCAGATCTGCTGGAGTGATGTCCGAGTGGCGAACATCGGGGAAATCGCGCGCAGGAGGGGAGTTTGCGCGTTCTTTTTTTTCTCAGTAACGGTTGTTCGTCACAAGAAATGGATTTATATCTGTGGAAAAAGTCAGCCAGGGGGGCCGGCGCGATCGGTGCCAGATCCGTTCCGACAGCTTGTCTTGGAACCGTACCGGACGCTCAGTGTTCTCGGCAGGTTTTTCGACATAGTCGATGACGAGAACCTGTAAGGGTGCGTCAACCAAGTCAAGGGTCAGCCCCAGTTGCTGCTGAAGAGCGATGGCTAGATACGGTGGAGCGTTCGCCACGTCTACTGGGGCAGGAATCCTGGCTCGCAGGTCCCCGAATTGAGCGCCATCGGGTGTCCAAGTCAACCCAAAGTCGTATCGCCCTGTGATTCCGGTTTGGTCCACGACGGGCCACTCGAGGACGACGCGCTCCATGATGCTGGCTAGATCCGCCATGGTTGCGTTCGTCGCGGACACAACAGCCAGGTTTGCGTTGGCCGCGTTCCTGCTGCCGAGTGTTATCGAGAGTTCGGGAAGTTGCCACGGATCTCGTTCGCTGACTGCGAGCCTGGGACCCGACCGGCTGATGGTCAACAGGTAGAGCGGTAGATTCTTGGTGTCGCCGTGAAAGCTGAGCTTGGAGCTTTCCATAAGGTAGCTCTGCAACATACTCGTCCACTGTACTTCGCTCGTTTGGCCTTCCGCGTCTGCTCGAAGGATCAAATCGAATTTGTCGGACCGGACCCAGTCTGGAGCGCCGATGATCTGGGTGGCATGAAGCCCGTAGGCGAACGAGATGAGATCGAATAAAGAAGTGTTCGTGGTCTCAAGACGATGTCCGGTGACTCGAAATCGATGTCCCTGAGTGTGCCGGTCGCTGGGCTTGATGGTGGCCGACTCGAACCTGGCTGCGATGGGCGACTCAGTCTGCGGTGGTTGCTGTGCGGCGAGAAGAAGTGGGAAGAGGAGAAGGAGGATCGCGGAGAGGATTGCCCACGCAAGGTAGTGCTTGCGAATTCGACCCGAGGGAAGGGAAATATTGAGGAGCGATGCGATCAGCGGTACGAGACACACCATGGCTGCTTCTCCTTGACGGAAAGTGTTTGCGCGCTGTCGCACGCGTTGTTTTGGACAGAACTTCTCCACTCGATCTGAGTGGTCACTCACCACCGATCGTTGCTTATCCTCCAGGGAAGAAGTACGGATTCTGTTGGTCTTCAGTTCAAAACAGACGTACGTCGAGGTAGCGTCGAATTGCTGAAAGATGATCCACGGTGCCCGACTCACAATGACACTTACAACAGTTGCAATAACTGCTGCCATTCCTGTCACTCGGTCGAAATCTCACCGCTTGTTCATACAACGTTTGAGGAGGCGAAATGTTAACTAGCGGGAAGAAAAATGAAAAAAGTGGCGAGCGGAGAGGCAGGGGCTAAAGCCCGCAAGTTTTTCCGCGCTGGACGCGGCGCTGAAGCGCGGCTTTTCCACGGTTTGGCGCAACTGTACATGTACGACACAGTGGAACAATGGGAGGTCTCCGCAGGCCGAGCTTCGCTCGGACAGCCGAGGGCGGCTGTCTCCACGGTTCACCAGGCGTGTTTCATGGCTTTGGCGAACTTCTGGGCGGGCAGGGTGTTGAGGACGTCGTCTTTGGTCAGCCACGCTCGTCTCGCTTGCAGGATGCCGTAGCGGATCTTTTCCATGTGCGAGGTGTGGTGGGAGTCGGTGTTGATCACGATCTTGACGCCCTGTTGCTTGGCCTGACGGAGATGCACGTCGTTGAGATCGAGGCGGTCGGGATAGGAATTGCACTCCATCGCAACCTTGTGTTTCGCAGCGGTGGTCAGCACGGCGTGCATGTCGAAGGGATAGGCGTCGCGGCGAAGTTGTATGCGGCCGGTGGGATGTCCGATGAACGAGGTGTTGGGATTCTCGATGGCCTTGAGCAGGCGCTCGGTCATCTTCGCCGGTTCCTGATTGAAGACCGAGTGCACGCTGGCAATGACAATGTCCATCTGCGCGAGGACGTCGTCGGAGAGATCGAGGTCGCCGTCGGCGAGGATGTCAACTTCAATGCCGGCAAAGATCGTGATGCCTTCGATCTGCTTGTCCACGGCACGAATGCGCGCGAGGTGCTCGACGGCGCGCTTGTCGTCGAGTCCGTTGGCGAAGGCCAGGTTCTTGGAGTGGTCGGTGATGGCCATGTATTTATAGCCGCGCGCCTTGGCGGCCTCGGCCATCTCTTCGATTGTGTTTTTGCCGTCGGTTTCGACGGTGTGCATGTGAACGTCGCCCTGCAGATCGTCCTGGGTGACCAAGGTTGGCAGGACATGATCCTTCGCCAGATCGATCTCGCCCAGGTTCTCGCGCATCTCGGGTGGGATGTAGTCGAGCTTGAGCTTGGCGTAGATCTCTTCTTCTGTTTTGCCCGCGACGGGCTTCTCGCCTTCGAGGGTGGCGAGACTGTACTCGTTCAAGGTGTATCCCATCTTGAGGGCACGCTGGCGGAGGACGACGTTGTGGGCTTTTGATCCGGTGAAGTACTGCATGGCCGCCCCGAAGGACTCCGGCGGGAGCAGGCGCACGTCGACCTGCATGCCGTTGCGCACGTGGAAGCTGATCTTGTTGTCGCCACTGGCGATGACGTCCCTCAGGGGCGGATATTGGGTGACGTAAGCGATTGCCTTCTGGCGTCCTTCTTCGGTGGTGCAGGCCTTGCCGGTAACGAGGATGTCGAGATCTCCGACAGTTTCACGCCCGCGGCGGAGTGAACCGGCAGGCGTGATCTTGTCGATGCCGGAGAACTTCTTCAGATATTCGATGAGCCTTTCGGCCTCGGTTTCGCCGGCGTCGATGAGGAAGCGGCCGCTGATGCGGCGGTAGTCTTCGATGGCTTTCAACAGCTTGGCTTCGTGCTTTTCGCCCATGCGCGGCAGTTGGCGGATTTTTCCTTCGCGCGCGAGTTTCTCGACGCCGTCGACGTCGCTGACTTTGTAGGCGCTCCAGATGAGTGCGATTGTCTTCGGCCCCAATCCCTGAATCTTCAGCAACTGCAGCATCGACGGGTGATACTTCTCGAGCAACTCGGTTTGGACGGCGAGTTTGCCGTCTGTGAAAAGCTCCTGCAGGTTCCGCAGCATGCTCTTGCCTATACCGGGAATGGCGAGCACCTGTTTGGGGTCGGCGATCAGTTCCTTGATCTGGTGTGAGTGATTTTCGATGGCCTGCGCGGCGTTGCGATAGGAACGGATGCGGAACGAGTCCTGGCCGTCGATCTCGAGGAGGTCGGCAGTTTCATAGAGAATGTTGGCGATGGCCTTGTTGTCCATGGGCAAGGTTAGAGTAACGAAAGTTGGACGGGAGAGCCAGAGCGGGGGTCAGGATGCGCGCTTATCCCTGGAGCAGACAACGAGCGGAGAGGCGCGCGCAGCCAGGTACACAGCTGCCGTGTCGCATCAAAGAACCACAACCACGGTGGGGCGCTTACGAAGCAGCTTTCGTTACGTTCGCTGCCTGCGGGCCTTTCTGGCCCTCGGTGATCTCGAACTCCACCGGGTCGCCTTCCTGCAGGCTCTTGTATCCCTCAGAGGTGATCGCGCTGTAGTGAACAAATACGTCTGGCCCATCCGCGCGGCCAATGAACCCGTACCCTTTTGCGTTATTGAACCACTTGACGGTTCCTTTCAAACGTTCCACGTACCCCCCGCTTTCCGCACGTCCTTACCTCGGGGGGTCCAAGGACGTGCCCGCAGTCAATTACCCACAATAGGATGCATTTTGGAGCGCCAGAGGTAGGCTGTCAAGCGATTGTGAGGCGCAAAATCTTCGACGGCTTGAGGCCGGCGTAGAGGGTCAGGGCTTTCGGCTCCCGCCTTTCGGAACCTATTTCTTGCGGGCGCGGCGCTTCTTCGCGCCAGCGGCGCGGGACGTGTGGTCGAGCCACAACACCGAGGAGATGGTCTTGGCATCGCGAATGGTTCCGCTGAGGACCATGCGAACCGCGGTAGGCAGCGGCACCATGCGTTTGTAAATGATTTCGTCTTCTTCTGGCTCAGCCTCACCGGCGCGCAGGCCGGTAGCGAGGAACACGGACATGGTCTCGGCGACGAATCCGGGGCTGGCGTAGAACTTCAGAATGCGGCACCACTCGGCAGCGGTGTATCCGGTTTCCTCGAGCAGTTCGCGTTTGGCAGCTTCGAGTTCTTTTTCGCCGGGATCGATGCGGCCAGCGGGGATCTCCCACAAATAGTCAGCGGCGGCGTGGCGGTACTGTCGTTCGAGAAGAACGCGAGCGGTGGCGGCGGAGTCGTCGACGGCGAGCACGACCACGGAGCCGGAGTGATGGATGATATCGCGGCGAACCTCGACGCCGCCGGGCTCCTGGATGTGGTCGGTGCTCACGGTGAAAACTGAGCCGCGATATACGGTGCGGGAGGAGACCAGGCGGGCTTTGGCGGAAGATTTCGGCATGTGAACAATATAAAGGCTTCGGGCTTTCGGCGTCCGGCTGCAGGAGATTGATGGCGAAGCCGGAAGCTTAAGGGCGAAAGCCGGAAGCCATTTCTGCTATGCTGCCGGGCATGGCAGGGAAGTCGGGCGTTGCGATTGTGGGAGCGGGGAATCTGGGGTCGGCGCTCGCCCATTCGCTGCATCAAGCGGGGTACGCCATTGAGGCGGTGATTGCGCGGGCCGGCGGTGAATCACTGGCCCAGAGGCTGGCGACGAAGGTGGGCGCTGGTGCTGCGACAAAACCGTTGGGTGTCGCTGCACGGTTGGTATGGTTCTGCGTGCCGGATTCTGCGATTGCGGTGGTGGCACGATCGTTCGCGGCACAAGTCGAGTGGAAGGGAAGAATTGCCGTGCACTCCAGCGGCGCGCTTGGCAGCGATGAACTGGCGGCGTTGCGCAGGCGGGGAGCGGCGGTGGCGTCGGTGCATCCGCTGATGACCTTCGTGCGGCGGTCCCGGCCGTCGCTGCGCGGAGTTCCATTTGCGATTGAGGGCGACGCGGCCGCGGTGCGGGTGGCGCGGCGCGTAGTTGGGGACTTAGGTGGGCGCGCGTATTCGATTCGCAAGAAAGAAAAGGCTGCCTATCATGCGTGGGGAACGTTTGCGTCGCCTCTGTTCACCGCACTGCTAGCTACGACCGAAGAGGTTGCGACTCGGGCTGGCGTGAGTCGGAAGGCGGCGCGGCAACGAATGATTCCGATCCTGCTGCAGACCCTGGCGAACTATGCTTCTTTTGGCGCGGCCGGCGCGTTCAGTGGACCGATCGTCCGCGGTGACGTGGATACGGTCAAGCGGCATCTGCGGGTGCTGCGCGGCGCAGGCGCTGCCAGCGATGTGTATCGGGCGCTGGCAGCGGCGGCGCTGCGGTACTTGCCGGCTAAGAACAAGAAGTCGCTCAGGCGCATGGTCGCGGGCAATTTTAACCCTCGGTAGTAGACTCAAGGCCAACCCGTGAGTGGTGGTGGCAGTCGTCGAAGTCTCGAATCTCTCATACCCGCACATGCAACTGCGACCAAACCGCACGCTCATTGTCGCAATCCTTCTTGCGATCGGAACCAGCTACTACTATTTCGATCTGCTTTTGCCGCGGTCGCGTCTCTTGGCCGCATCGAATCAGATGACCGGCGCCTATGGCTTTGGTGGCGATTTTTATCCGATCTGGCTGACCGGCCGCGCGCTTTTTTTTCACGGGACCAATCCATATACGCAGGAGACGACCCGGGCCATTCAGATCGGCATCTTTGGCCGCCCCCTGGACGCCCGCCGGCCGGCCGATCCGCCCGTCGAGTTTCGAGCCTTTGCTTATCCTCTTTACGCCGATCTTTTGGCGGCACCTTTGCTGCCTTTTCGGTTCGAGACAGTGCGCATCGTGCTCGGGGTGCTGCTTCCAGCAATGACCGCGGCCGGGCTCGTTCTGTGGCTTCAGGCCTTTCACATGCAAGTGTCCAAGCGCACGCAGGCAGTGGCTGTGATCTTGTTCCTAGTGAGCTATCCGGCGCTGGAAGGTGTGTATGCCGAACAGGTCGGACTGCTGGTCGGAGCTGCTCTGGCAATGTCAGCGGCATCGATTTCCCGTGGACGACTGTTTCCTGCGGGGATATGGTTGGCGTTGGCTTCCGTAAAACCCCAATTGGTGTGGTTGCTCGTACTCTGGTTGTTGCTGTGGGTGACCAGCGACTGGGCGCGGAGGAAGGGCCTTATCCTCGGCTTCGTCCTGACGATTGTGCTGTTGGTTGGGGCAAGCCAAGTGGTTTTACCGGGATGGTTTGGTGGCTGGTGGCGCTCTCTGGTCGGCTATTCGCGCTATACGCTGCCTCCGCTCACCGAGTTGGTGCTCGGCCGAGTCCTGGGTACGGTGGCTGGGCTCGCGATGCTGCTGCTGGCGGCTGCCATCTGCTGGAAGACTCGACGCGAGCCGGCGAATACGGGGCAGTTTTCGTTGGCGGTGAGTTTTGTCCTGGCAATCACAGTCATCCTCGAGCCGACCGGAGGCGCGGTCTACGATCATGTTGTCTTGATTCCGGCGATTGCCTGGCTTGTATTTCACCGGGGCGAGATTTTCAATGGAAGCCTTCCGATGCGCGTGCTGGCGCTGGTCGCTGTCTTCGCCATCTGCTGGCAGTGGCTCGTCGCGTGCGCGGTCACGCTCGTCTCACTGTTTTCACCTCTCACAGCGGGAAACCCTGCAGTTTTGGTTTCTCCGACACGAATGGCTGCGCCGTCGCCGTTCGTGCTGCTGGCCTTATTGTCGTTCTTTGTGGTCAGAGCGCTGCGAGGAGACGCGGCGACTCGCGGGGATCGCCTTGAAGCTTAACTCGACGTGAACAGATGCCCGAGTTTCTCTTTCTTCGTCTTGAGATACTCTTCGGCGTGAGGGCTGGGAACGACTTCGCAGGGGACGCGCTCGACCACGTGGACTCCGGCGCGCTCCAACGCTTCAACTTTTTCGGGATTGTTCGAGAGCAGGCGCACGCGCGTGACTCCCAACGCTTTGAGCATCTCGGCGGAGAGGGTGTAGTCGCGATAATCGTTCTTGAAGCCGAGGCGTTCGTTGGCTTCGACGGTGTCGAGTCCGGCGTCCTGGAGTTCGTAGGCTTGCAGCTTAGCCATAAGTCCGATGCCGCGGCCTTCCTGTTGCTCGTAGATGAGGATGCCCGCGCCTTCCTGGGTGATCATGGAGAGAGAGAGTTCCAACTGCTGGCGGCAATCGCAGCGCAGGGAGTGGAAGACGTCGCCGGTCAAGCATTGGGAATGTACGCGTACGAGTGGCGGAGTAGTTTTGACGTCGCCCATCACCAGGGCAACCGCCTCTTCGACGCGGCGCTTGCCATCGGAGCCGAGGTGTCCGCGAAAGCCGTAGATGCGGAACTTGCCCCAGCGGGTCGGAAAATCCGCGGAAGCGACCTGCTGGATTTCGTTCTTGCTCACCACTTCATTATAGCGGCAGCGATGGTTCTGCGAGTTGCTGGTCCATGGGCACGCAGCCCCGTCGGTGGCGAATTTCATCCTTGAACGGAGCTAGACCCCGCCGACAGAAGCCAGACTTGTCTGCCGTCCGGTTGCCGCCCCAAACGCGGGCGCCAGAATTTGCGATGGTCGGTCATGGATTCTCCTTCCTCAATTCTTTTTTCAAGGGTGCGAGAAGGCTCGTCATACTAGCGGAGAACTGGGCCCAGACGCGAGCCATTTCCAGAGCGCGCTGGCGCCCCGCAGGGGTGAGTCGGTAATACTTGCGCGGATGTCCAGAATTGGACTCGACCCACTCGGAGGCGACCAGGCCAAGCGAGCGCAGTCGGCTGAGCAGGGGATAGACTGTACCCTCGACCACCACCAGGTCGGAAATGTTCTCGAGAGGGCGAAGGATTTCGAGGCCGTAGAGCGTGCCATCCCACAGCGAAGCGAGAATGGCGAGTTCCAACGAACCTTTGCGGAGCTGGATCTCCCATTTTTCCGCGCTCTCCGATGGCACGACCGTTTTCGTTTCCTTCACAACATTATACTATGTAGTGCATGGTATGATGTCAATAAGATCCTCGCGATGGCGCCGACCGGCCGACGAACTTTGCCGGACGATACAGTCAGGAACGCATCGGGGGCGAACGCTTTGACCGCCGACATGAGGGGAAACAGAAAACGAGATTTCTTCTAGCCGCGGGCGTGGAAGGGAAAATGGCGTCCGGTCGAAGCCTACAGGAGGCCCGAGGCGGCCTCGGCTCGCTGTAAA
>DATDGW010000503.1:0-4669 GCA_036521895.1 Candidatus Sulfotelmatobacter sp.
CGCTTGCGTTTGCGGCGGACGCGGTCTATGGGAATTCAATCAATTTGGTCCTGGAAGTCATTGCAAGGAAGGGAGTTGCACGAAAAGCTTGGTTATTGATATTCGTCAATGTACAGCTTCTCATTCACCCGGTCATGGTACGCCGCGGCTGTTCTTCAAGAGGAGATACGCTTGCACCTATACACGCGGCAGCGTCCGCCGCGCAAGCGGCTTCATTCTAACGGGCAACTCGGAGACTGGGAGTCGGTCTGCTGATAAGTTCCGAATTGCCATCCGGGAGTTGTCAGGTACCGGCTCGCATCAAATGCTGTTAATGCCGCCTCTCCCGAAAGCGCGTCATGTGGATTTGCTTTATCCAGGGCGAAAGCGATACGGTCCGAGCCTTGCTATCAAGACCGCAGTCAGCAAAGTAGCCAGCAGGAAACCCACCAAGATTGAGCTATAAGAACCGGAGCGATCAAACCCCAGCCCCATGAGCCACGGACCTAGTGCGCCCGCCAAAGTATATGAACCGAAGACATATCCATAAACTTCCCCCAAAGCGCGCAGACCGAAGTAGCGGCTGATCAAGTATGCGATGACGTCTGCCTCGGCGCCCATTCCGAGTCCGATCAGGAACACGGCGAGAAAAACCAGCCGGGTTCCAGCCGCTGTTCGCAAGTCTCCTTTTCGCAAAGTCCGAGGTATTGTCGTTAATGTAGAGCGTCGCCATATCTGCAACCAGATCGTCTGCATGCCAGAAGACAGGGACTATGCAACTCTTCCACTCTTCTAGACGGGCAATAATGATCTTCGGAAGTTGTGGATGAAGAAATCTCCTCACTAGGTGGTCGTGGTGAGAGCGGAGGCGCTGCTGCTGTTGCTCAGTATCGTCGTGCTCGTTGTTGTTCTGGAGCGTTACTGGCGCCCGTTACACGAAGAATCGACACACTGCCCAGACTAATTTCCATCCTTCACTCACGAATGTGCATCTTGGCGGGCCCCATTGTTTTCCTGCTTCGGCTCCTTTTCTTTGCGCGCTTTGCCTTGGCCGGCACGGGGACCGAAGGCCCGGTTTTGGCGGCGGGGCTCGCAGCCATATCCAATCCAAAAAGTTCGGAAAGGTCTTCCGCGCCGAGGACCTTTGCCGCCGGTCCCTTCTTGGCCAGCGGAAATGCGACGTCGGCGTGGGCGATCAACTCTTTTTCGTCGACTCCATGGAGCCTGAAAAGGAGCTCAGGTTGTTGGTCTAAACGAGCGCCAATGCCGTAAAGGACTGCCGCAACGTGCTTGCACATTTCGGCCCAGTCCGGGCAACTGCAGGAGAGCTTAATCTCTTTCGGCGACGGGAACAGGCCGGTATTCCGCAGGCAGATACGTTCCATGACACCCGTGGACAGGCGTCCTTGCAGAAGCTCGATCAACGAATCAATCGCGCCAGCGCAGTCCTTACAAATGGACCGCCAGCGCGCCTTCGTGACTGGGGCGACTTTCACCGCTACCTCATAAATCTCCGAACCGCTGACCAACGCCTTGATCTCACCGGACGAAATCTGAAGATCAATGACCGAACCATTGCGCACGTACGTCCGCCCGCGCGGCAAGCGGTTGGCAAAGTCGCTGTAGCGTTCGAGGTTATCGCACCACGACTTGCCCCAGAAGGTCTTGGCGATCGTCCGCCCTTCAACCGTCACCGGCGAAACGACGTGTCCTTTCTTTCTGCGCTTGTCCATTTCGCGCAAGGCCTGTAGCCGCCGCTCCGCCACCGACACATACGGTCTCCATCCCCAACCGTCGTACACGAATCACGCCTCCTTAAGCGCTGCATTGAGATCCAGAGCCACCAACTTTAGCAGATCTTCGTCTTGCAATTCAGTCAGGAGCAGGTCGGCGCCGCCCTCGATCAAATCCTTCGAAAGCTGCCGCTTTGATTCGATCATCTGGTCGATCTTTTCCTCGACCGTTCCCCGGCAGACGAATTTGTGCACCAGCACGTTCTTGCTCTGTCCAATGCGGAAAGCGCGATCCGTGGCTTGGTTCTCAACCGCGGGGTTCCACCAGCGGTCGAAGTGAACCACATGGGATGCGGCAGTGAGATTCAGGCCCGCGCCGCCCGCTTTGAGAGAAAGCACGAAGAAAGGCACAACTTCCTCTTCTTGAAACCGGCGGACCAGATCCCTGCGCTTCTTGACTTCGGTTTCCCCGTGAAGAACCAGCCCGGCGCGCCCGAAAATCGATCCCAGAAACGCCGCGAGCGGAGCCGTCATCTCCCGAAACTGAGTGAAGACGAGAACCTTCTCTTGTTTGGCGGCGATGACTTCGCCGATGTCGCGCAAGCGTGCCCACTTCCCACTATCCTCTTCACTCCAAGCGCCGTCACCCAGCCACTGCGACGGATGGTTGCAAATCTGCTTGAACCGCATCAAGAATGACAGTACCAGACCTTTGCGACGGATGCCATCGGCTCGATCGAGCGCCGCCGCTAGTTCTTCCACTGCCTGTTTGTAGAGCGCAGCTTGCTTGCGGCTGAGTTGGCAGAACGCCTTAACCTCGGTCTTGTCCGGCAAGTCTGCGATCACCGTCTTGTCGGTTTTCAGTCGCCGCAGAATGTATGGGCGCACCAGTTCGCGCAATGGAGCGTAGGGATTGTGAGTCCGACCCTCCAGACGCTTTACGAAGTTTGAGAACTCCTTCGACGTTCCGAGCAGTCCTGGATTCATGAAGTCAAAGATGGACCAGAGGTCGCCAATCCGGTTCTCGACGGGCGTGCCGGTAAGCGCAAACTTCGCCTGCGCCTTCAACTTCTTGGCGATCCGGGTTTGCTTGGCGTCCGGATTCTTGATGGCTTGCGCTTCATCGATCACAACCAAGCGCCAGGAGGCGTCCGCAATCCATGGAATGCGCAGCAACGAGCCGTAACTCGTAATCACTAGATCCACATCCTGCAAACGCCCGGGCGCGAGGCTCATAAGATCGGCGGCAGGCAGCGCCGACGGATGGGCGATGAGCGCATTCAAACTCGGTGCAAACCGCTCCAGCTCCGACGCCCAATTGGCGAGAAGCGAGGCGGGCGCAACTAGAAGACTTGGTTGCCGTTGGTCGCGATTTTGGTTTCTCAGCACCAGCAACAGCGATAGTATTTGAATAGTCTTGCCCAACCCCATATCGTCGGCGAGGCAAGCCCCGAGCCCGAGCTTGGCAAGCAGGTAAAGCCAGCGCACGCCCACCTGCTGATAGGGACGCAGAGTCCCATTCAGAGCCGAGCCGGGATCGATGCCAGCCAATCCCTCCGGACTGCGCAATCCCTTCAGGGTCTCCGCGAGCCACGGACCCGCGACGACCTTCCCCCAGTCTGCTTCGCTCGCAGCAGAGTCGTCGTCCGCATCCACATCGGCCCCAGCGATCATGCGCAGCGCGTCACGAAGACTTAGACCACTTTCGGCAGCGACGCGCTCGGCCTCGCCGAAATATTCCATCATTCGGCTCAACCGCTCCCGGTCAACTTCCACCCAACGCCCTCGAACCAGCGCGAGCCCATCCGACTTAGCCAACAACTCGCGGACCTCGGCAGGGGTCAGTGTTTCGCCGTCGAGCGTGACGTCCATGCGAAAATCGAGCAGCGCATCCTGGCCCACACCCGATAGCAACTTACCCCCAACCTTAGCCGTTACCTGCGGGCGCGGAGGTCGGTTGGCCTGCCAGGTCGCCGGCATTCGCACCACTACGCCCGCACTCTCCAGTTGCGGAACATCTCGCAGAAGCTGCATGGCCTCGGACGGCCTCCACCGCAAGGGGTGAAAGATCTCGCCCGCATCGACCATGGCTTTCAGCCACGAGCAGCTTTCCGAGGCTCTCTGAACGGGGAGAAGCAGCGACAGCAGGCGATCCTTGTTGGCCGCGCCCGCATATTCGCCGAGAGCCTGCCCTAGCGGAAGATGTTGCGCCTTGGCGTGGGCCGATAATCGAGTGGTATAAGTCGCGAGAAAAGCAAATGGGGCTGCGTCGTCCTTGCGGTTCTCGGCGAGGTTGAAGTGCACGCGGCCGACAAGATTCCACGCGGCGTTGCAGCGTTTCAAGAACTCCTGAACGCCGCACTTCGATTCGGATAACTCCAGCCCAAAAGCGATATCCAGTTCTTGCCAGAGAGACTGGAGAACACTTGCAGTCAGGTACTCCGCCCCAGTCATCGGGGGCGCCGCGAGAGCCAGCCAAGCCAGTTCCGCGTCGGCCGGCGATGGATTATGCGTTGTTGTGGAGCGGGTTTCACCGTCCGGTCGAGTGCAGAGGGCCGTCACGTAGCGCGCCCCAAATTCTCGCCAATAGGAGAAGACGGGGGTGAGTGCGACTCCGACTTCGCGTGCTCCGAGCTGGAGAAGACCATGGCCCGATCCGCTCGCAAAGGCATTCTGCAGACGTCGCCCAAGCTCGGGCTCAAGAGCCGATGCGTCGCGATCTTCCCTCAAGATGAGGTGGCCATGTGGAGTTAGGACGGGAACCACAAAGACCGAACTCATGCAGAGACCTTACCAGCCCAAACTGGCAAGCCGCAACACACCGCAGGTTATCGCGGTTCAGGAACCATCCATCCCCAAGGCAGGGCAATATCGTCGGCGTCAAGCGCACGTGATTTGCCGCTGCGCAACACCACTCCTCGGACGAGTGACGTTTTGCGTTTCAAGGCATCTCGGAA
>DATDGW010000504.1:0-2422 GCA_036521895.1 Candidatus Sulfotelmatobacter sp.
ACAGGGCGAGCCGCGCTGCTGGTGCTTGCGGCCACGGTACTGTGGGCGCAGCAGAGTAAGCTCTCGGTGAGCGATGCATCGTGGAAGGGGATCGAAATCCGGTTTGTTACCAGAGTGGAACCGCCGGGCGAGAGCACACGAAACCAGCTTCCCGGCGCTATCATCACGGACTCCGGCCGGGCCCATCATATTATTCAGGACCCGGCGCATAGGCGCTACTTTGGATACGACGTGCGGCTGGAGCCGAGCGACGACGGGAATTCGGCGCAGATCCGAATCGAACCATTGAGTCCTTCCCGGGCAGGAGAGATCTCGGCCGGTCCCGGATGGACCTTGCTGGCGCTTCCACAGTATCCCGTGATTGCCGATGTCAAAGTGGGCGATACCGTGGCTCTCGACTTAATGGTGAACGGCACCGGACAGAAGATCGTTGACTATCTGACATTGAAGCGCCGCGGAATGGCGGACGCATCGGATGAGGCCCATGACTTCTCACTGGCGGATGTCGAACTCTCCCTCAAGCAGCCCCGGGTGAGCGTGAATGGCAAGCTGGAAGCAACGGCCGGCCCCCCAGGCAAGAGTTTCGGGGTAGCGGGGGTCGTTGTCTGGCTGTACCTGGCGGGCCATGGAAGGTTCGTGCTCTCACTATTCCCCAACGAGAAGCTCGGATTTCAGAAAAACGGCGTAGTGTCCGCGGGCACGTTGTCGTTTCGCGAGGGGTCAACGGAGTATCGCGTCGCGTGCGACGGCGTGATTGCACCCGGGTACGGACCGTTCAATCTCTATGTAGTGCATGAGGCGGATTGGCGTCCGGTGAGAACGGCAGAGCCTTTTCTGATCGGGTCGGCGGACAAGCCGGAGTGGGTCGTAGGAAAGCACTAGTGTAGTGTCTCAGAATTAGCTGGTCTTTCGTTTTCGGGTCTTCCGGGCGGTGCAGCCGGGTTGGATCTGTTCGAGAGTCTGGCGGCAACGCGCAAGTTTGGCCACAATGGATTCGACGGTTGCTGTCCAGATAAACGGTTTGGGGTTCTCGTTCCAGGCGGCGAGGAACTCGTTGATAGCTGCGATTAGATCATTGATGCTTAAGAAGGAATCGCGGCGGATTCTCTTGCTGGTTAGCTCACCAAACCAGCGTTCAATCAGATTCAACCAGCTGGAGCTGGTTGGGACGTAGTGCACGTTGAACCGGGGATGTTGGTTGAGCCAATCCTTCACTTCCGGCGTGCCATGGGTGCCGTAATTGTCCATCACCAAGTGCAGCGGTTTCTTGCCGGGGAACTCGCGGTTGATGCGGCGCAGGAACCTCAGAAACTCTTGGTGGCGGTGACGCTTATAGCAGTCGCCGATCACTTTGCCGGCGAGTACGTCGAGCGCCGCAAACAGAGTCGTCGTTCCGTGTCGTTTGTAGTCGTGAGTCATGGTGCCGCAGCGCCCCTTCTTCAGTGGCAGCCCGGGCTGGGTGCGCTGCAGAGCCTGAATTTGGCTCTTCTCGTCGACACAAAGCACAATCGCCTGGTCGGGAGGATTCAGATAAAGGCCGATCACGTCGGTGAGCTTCTCGAGGAATTTCGGATCGCGTGACAGCTTGAACGTCTCGGTGCGATGCGGCTTGATATTGTGGCTGCGCCAGATCCGGCTCACGCTGGCCTTGCTAATGCCTTGGGCTGCCGCCATGGTGCGGCAACTCCAGTGCGTGCTTCCTTTGGGTTTTGTTTGCAGAGTGGCGTCAATCACCGCCTTGATTCGAGTCACATCGTAACGGGGTTTCCGGCCTCGGCCTGGAGCAATCTCCCAAAGAGCCGGGGGCCCGCCGCTGCGAAAGCGGTCGCGCCAGAGGCGAACCGTCTTACGGTTCACGCCGTTCTCAGCGGCGATCATCATCTCCGTCTTGCCGGCGGCAACGGCCAGGATAATGCGGCAACGTAGCGCTACCTGCTGTGGAGTGCCTAAAGCTACCACCCAACCTTGAAGTTGGCCGCGCTGGTCCGGTGACAGAACGACAGGACCAATGAGGCGAGGCATAACCTATTATGCTTTGGGAGGTTTTGTTTGTCCAGCTATTTGTAAGACACTACACTAGAATGGAACCGCGTGGCCTCTCGTTCTTCCTCGCACAGCCCGCAAGTTGTGGGCACCGAGCAGTGGCGTATGACCGTGCTCCAGATCCCCACGCTGTTTGGGCGTCTGGTGTTTCTGGCGTCGCTCCGCGATCCTTCAGGCCACTACTACGATCAGGATTTGGCGCTGGCCTTGGGCACCGAAGAGGTTAACCGCAGTTTGTGCAATAGCCATCACCAGATATTTCAGCAATGGCTGGGATACAGCCTGGAAGAGCAGAAATACGATCTGGACGAGTACCTGAGCTCCGGTACGGCTCCGCGCTACGCTCTTCCATACCGCAAACTGGTGCCCGCGACGGCCC
>DATDGW010000505.1:0-3568 GCA_036521895.1 Candidatus Sulfotelmatobacter sp.
TCATGACTGGCGCATCTATGGCGATTTCGCTCAGGTTCTGATCAGCATCGCGCGGCCGTTATACGCTCACGATCCCATCGGCGTTGACCTCACTCAGAGCCTGTATGCGCTGGATTCCACGACCATCGATCTCTGTCTTTCACTGTTTCCCTGGGCGAAGTTCCGAAAGCACAAAGCCGCCGTGAAGATGCACACGCTGCTGGATCTGCACGGCAATATTCCCACGTTTATCAGGATTACCGATGGGAAAGTGCATGATGTCAACATCCTGGACGAGATCGTGCCGGAGGCCGGCGCATTCTACGTCATGGACCGCGCCTATGTCGATTTCGAGCGCCTCTTCGTCTTCACGCTCAGTGCCGCCTTCTTCGTCGTGCGCACCAAGTCCAACGTCATACTGGAGCGCCGCTACTCTCACCCGGTCGACAAGACCACCGGTGTTCGGTCCGATCACACTGTCATTCTGACGGCCATCGACTCTGCCAAAGCCTACCCAGAGCGGCTGCGCCGCGTGAGCTATCTGGATGTGGAAACCAGGAAGCGGTTCAAGTTCCTGACTAACAACTTCACTCTTCCGGCAGTCACAATCGCCCAGATCTACAAGTCACGTTGGCAGGTGGAATTGTTCTTCGATGACTCGACATGGCGCACTCCTTTGGATGTCATGGAATTTCAAGGGTCAGTTGCGCTGAATCGACCGTTGGTGGGTGAGATGGCTGGTTCCGCCCGGCCACGCATCGCGCAACCGCCTCTTTCTGGAGAATCCAGGGTGCGCCCACACAGGCCTGCGTTGCTGGCAACTGTTTCACTCGTATCAACCGTAAGACCGTGGTCGGCGTGACGCCGAGGACGACGGCGGCTTCACTGACGGACATCTCGCTGCGGGCCTGCCGCTCTCCCTCACGGTACACCGCAATCGCATGGTTATTGCGCAGCGAGCAGACGCGCTTCGCAGTCCAGGTTTGTTGGTGTGCCGTGCGGCGTTGATTGCGGTTGAGAATCGAGGCGATCCGCGCATCCGGTTCAATCCGTGCCAGCATGCGAACAAGCTCCACCAGGTCTTCGTCAGTGACGTACCGATGCCGGCCGCTGCGAATCTTCGGGAACTCGATCTGCGTGTGATCCCCGCCCTGCCAATGCACTACCAGCCTTATGGCCGTGTCTTCACTCGTGGCGATGATCTCTTTCACAGCGATACGAAGGAGGCGTTTCTTGTGCTCTGGTAAACTCCGTGAACCATCCCATAGCTTAGTCAGATCCCGTGCGAAAGACAATAACTCGCGCTTGAGCTCCTCGGTAATAGGTTGTTCTTTATGGTCGCGCAATGTTACTAACTCGGCCTCCATTTGCGCTTCCGTGGTCAGAGTCTGGTTCCATCGACGTTCGAGTTCCGCCGCCACAAGTCTGTTCGACGGATCTACCGCATCGTATTGCCGCCGAGCGCGGGTCACTTCATAGTGCGCCTGCTCTAACGCCAACGCCTTTTGCTGAATTCGCTCGTCGCTGGCGCTTCCGAGGGATTCGATCGCCTCAATAGCTGCTTCCATACCCAATGGCGCCACCGCTTGCAGTAGTTGCTCCGACACCAGGCGATCCGCACGCAGCCCACCGAACATGACGCAACATGCGCGATCCCGATTGAGGAGATATCCCGAACACTGATACCGAATCACACCGGGACGCGGATATTGCGCGAGCAGTTTGGCGCCACAATGGCCGCACCTCAGCAGACCGGCGAGCAACGCTTCCCCCTGTTTGATCGCTCCGCGAACCGCGCTCCCTTTCGCGTTGTCGTTCTGGGCAATCATCGCTTGATTGTTCTGATAGACCTCCCAGTCAATGTAACCTTCGTGATGATCCCGAATCAACACCTTCCAGTCCTCGCGCCGACGCTGCACCTGTCGCCGGACCCGCTTCTGCCCACCCTCGAGTCCGATTACGGTCTTGCTGCGCCCATACGCGTACGCTCCCGCGTAGATCGGGTTCTTCAGCACGCTCAGCACCGCGTGATAACGAGCCGGCCGCCAGACGATCTCATGCATCTCCTCCGGCCCTTTCGCGATCGGCAACTGAATCTTCTGCCGGTCCAACCAAAAGAACACTTGCCGCACGCTGCCCATCTCCGCAAACTTACTGAAGATCAGATCAATGGCGGACCTGATCCTGGCATCCGGATCCTTCTCGATGCGGTCCTCGGTTCCTTTGATGTACCCGATGGCAACCCGCCGCACCAGGGCGCCCCGCTGCGCCTTCTGCAGGATCGCTGCCTGTGCGCGCTCTCGGAAACTCGCCACTTCCATCTCGCTGATGGTGCCCTTCATGCCTAACAACAGTCGATCATTAGTAAGTCTGGAGTCATATATCGCTTCCGCATCGATCAGCAGGACACCGACGATGCTGCAAAACTCCAGCAGCGTATGCCACTCCCGGTTCGTGCGCGCCAGTCGCGACGCCTCAATGCTGAAGACGGCCCCGACCTTCCCATCGCACACCGCAGCCAGCAGACGTTCGAAGCCGGGGCGATGGATTCCCGATCCCGAGATGCCCAGATCGTCGTCGATGACGTCGATCTCCTGCCAGCCCAGGGCGCGTGCCCGATCGACAAGGCCATATTGGCGTCGTTTGCTTTCCAGGTTGCGCCGCACCTGCTCGGGCGTGGACTGGCGGATGTACACACACGCCCGCCGTGCGAGATGATCAGCGGTGATCTTGTTCATCGCCGCCCTCCTCGCGCATCCTCTTCACCACTGCCCGCAGCCACTGCACCAGCGCGCGGCGCAGTGGCTCCTGCACGTCCGATGGAAATCGTACGGCGGGAACGGCGCGTGGCTCCTCGAAGAGATGTTGTTGGTATTTCGCTGGGGACTGCCGCATCGTGATCCTCCTCGTGCACATTGTGCGCGCTGGAGGGAAAACACGTCACAGCCGTGCGCCGCAATTCGAGCAGCACGCAGAGCGGCAGCCGTGCAATGGAGACGGCGCTGACGTACGCGGCCTCCGGATCAGTCATCCAGCCGGGCACGGCTAATGGCGAGCCATCAGTTTGTCGCACCACATAGTGGCACTCATCGTGAACCTCGTACCGCCTGACTACTGGGAGACTCTGTCCGTGCAAGGGATGGTACGCATAATAGATTGTTACTTCGGCGGGACGTTGTTGATGGGCAGTATGTCCGTTAGTTGTTCAAAGCTCTCAAGCAAAATCTGACCGTGAAGACCTTCGTCGGCACCAGCGAGAACGCCCTCCGCATCCAGATTTGGACAGCCTTGATCGCCCTGCTCCTATTGAAATGGCTGCACTACCTCTCCAAGGCCAACTGGTCTCTGTCCAATCTGGCCTCGATGCTGCGGCTGAACCTGTTTACCTATCGCGAATTGACCCAGTGGATTGATAATCCCATGGGCACCCCACCCTTGATCCCGGCGGCCGAACAACTCACCCTGGCTTGGGTAGGACTTGGACAGGCCGGGACAATTCTTGGACAGCAGTGATGCTTCATCGAATTTTCCAACTAGACGGAATTGTAATCTCCAACGATACCGGACGACAATCTGTCTTCCAGTATTT
>DATDGW010000506.1:0-1511 GCA_036521895.1 Candidatus Sulfotelmatobacter sp.
GCCCGCAAGTTCGATGGTTCCCGATACCGCACCTCTCCTGGGCGGCCCGGGTGGAACCCGAGGTGGAAGCGTTGGTGGTTCGCTTGGCGCGCGAGAACTCGGGGTGGGGATATGACCGCATCGTGGGCGCGCTGTCCAACCTGGGCCATCCACTCTCAGATCAAACCGTCGGCAACATCCTGCGCCGCCACAACATCGCAACAGCACCGAAACGGATCCAAACGACCACTTGGAAGGATTTCATCCGCCGGCATATGGACGTGCTCGTTGGAACGGATTTCTTCACGGTTGAGGTGCTAACCTGGCGAGGCCTGATGACCTACTACGTTCTGTTCTTTATCGAACTGGAGAGCCGTCGGGTATGGATCGGCGGGATCACCAGACATCCGGATGCGTGCTGGATGCAACAGGTGGCTCGCAACGCGACGATGCAGGAGACGGGTTACTTGAAAAGTTGCCGCTACCTGCTGCATGATCGCGACGAGAAGTTCTGCGCGGAGTTCCGCGATACTCTGGCGGCCGGGGGTGTAAGCTGCGTGGCCTTGCCGGCACGCAGTCCAAATCTGAATTGCTACGCAGAGCGATGGGTACGCTCGGTCAAGACCGAATGTCTTTCCCAGCTCATTTTGTTCGGGGAATCCTCGCTGCGCCGCGCCCTGACAAACTTCTGCGAATATTACCACGCCGAAAGAAACCATCAAGGCAAGCACAACACACTCCTGTTTCCTCGACCAGGTCCGCCAGGATCTGTTGGCCGAGGGATGGTTCGATGCCAGGAGCGATTGGGCGGTCTGCTGAAGTACTATCACCGAGAGGCGGCATAAGGGTGCGGCAGCAGTTCCAGATGTCGGGATTCTACTTGGCGGGATTCCTCTGCCTGATGCTCGCGGTGCTGAAACTGACGATCGAGGGGCAGTGGTCGTGGTGGCGTGTCCTGTTACCTTTCTGGGTGGTCTTGGGCCACAACGCTCTGTACATAACGGTCGGATTTGTCTGGCTCTTCTTCGCCGACGACGGCTCAGCAGGAGACGAAGTCACGATCCGCCAGGATGATGGCCTGTATGGTTACCAACTGGCGGCGATGCTGTGTTTCCTCATTTTCGCCGATAACCTCCTGAGACGAATCGAGGGACATGAGGAGATGATGTGGCTCCGGGTGACGGCGGGTACATGGGAGCTGATCCTTGTGTCTGGCGTCCTCTGCGTAGCGTGCCAGCTTCTATTCTGGTCTCGGATTGTACCGGCGGGCAATCCACGAATCCGCCGAGAATAACAGCCCCTCCCAGTCCGGAATTCCATCAACGTGGAATACCATTGCTTGGCATGATGGATTGAACGAGTTTTTTGACCATACGGGATCGCCGAGGCTGGCTCGCAAACGGGCATCCCTGTCCCACAAAAATCGGCTTGTTTTGCCCAGTTCGTTTGCAATTTGGTGTGCAAACCTTGATTCAATGGGGATGTTGGGCCGCCTCTTTCCGTGCTAGCACAAGCTGATGACTGGCTGCTGG
>DATDGW010000507.1:0-1594 GCA_036521895.1 Candidatus Sulfotelmatobacter sp.
CTATTCGCCTTGCCTACTTAACGGAAAGGCGGTCGAACCGGTAATCACGATCGACGTTTTCGTTCAACCTCAGCCAGTGAATCACGACCACAACACTTAGCAGCCTAGTATTACTGTGTTAAAAAATAACATTTTGATGTAGACTTGTTCTCGTGGGATCACGCCTCTCTTCGCCAGGCCCACAGCAGAGGCGCTTCGCGGCATATATTGAGGGTCTGGCCAACGCCGCGGGGCATTCAGATCGGCATACTCCGCTGAAGAACTACTGCACCGGATTGTTGTTGCCGGGAGAACGCAAGAGTGTCGAGCCGATGGCGGCGCGGTTGGCTCCAGACAATGTCGGTCGCCTGCATCAGTCACTCCATCACTTGGTGGCGGACGCGCCTTGGGACGACGAGAAGATGCTGGCTGAAGTGCGGCATCAGGTACTACCAGCCATGCAGAAATACGGTTCGGTGGTGGCGTGGATTGTGGATGACACGGGTTTTCCGAAACAGGGTAAGCATTCGGTGGGTGTTGCGCGACAGTAGTGCGGAGAGTTGGGCAAATCGGATAACTGCCAGGCGGCGGTGAGTTTGTCGGTGAGCACTTGGAATTCGAGTTGGCCGATCGCATGGCGATTATAGTTGCCAGAAGTGTGGTGCCAGGACGTCGAGCGCTGTCGACAAGCTGGCGTGCCGGAAGGGATTGCGTTTCAAACCAAGCCAGAGATTGCTCTGGAGCAGATACGGCAGGCAATGGAGCAACAGGTTCCAGTGGGAGTAGTACTGGCAGATGCGGGTTAGGGGAAGGGTACCCAGTTCCGCACCGACCTCACTCAACTCGGGTTGCAATATGTGGTGGGCCTCGAGTCTAACGCCACCGTCTGGGAACCAGGGCAAGGGCCTTGGCCGGCACCAGGGCGAAAACCAGGCCGGGGCGCGCCCCCTAAGCGCCTGCGGCGCAGTGCAGATCATCAACCCATTTCGGTAAAGCAACTGGCCCAGGACTTGCCCCCTTCGGCTTGGAAGGAAATTGCTTGGCGCCAGGGCACGGAAGGAACTTTGCGCTCCCGCTTGGCCGCGGTCCGCGTGCGCCCTGCGCATCGCGATTACAAGCGCAGTGAGCCATACCCGGAAGAATGGCTTTTGATCGAATGGCCGAAGAAAGAATCCGAACCCACCAAGTATTGGTGGTCCACTTTGCCGGAGAAGACAGCGCTGAAATCTCTTGTCAAAATTGCAAAGCATCGCTGGATCATCGAACGCGACTATGAGGAACTGAAGCAGGAGTTGGGTTTGGGCCACTATGCAGGACGGAACTGGCGCGGGTTTCACCATCACGCCACCTTATGTATCGCAGCTTATGGGTTCCTGCTAGCCGAACGGAACCGTTTTTCCCCCTCTGCCCGCGCCGGCCCTGTTGGACTATCAGCCCCGGAGCCGCCGCCGAACTTCCGCCCGCGCGGCTCGCCGCGTTCGCCCCGAACGGCATAATCCGAACTCGATCGCCACTCTCCGCATAATGATCGCGCGTCTACTGATGCAGCAACTACCGCATTGCCCGTTCTGTGGATCGCCGCCAGGATAGTCGTCGGCATCTACCTCGATATTCT
>DATDGW010000508.1:0-4612 GCA_036521895.1 Candidatus Sulfotelmatobacter sp.
GGCTAGTCAACGAAGAGACAAAGGTTTCCTACCGAATCTGGTTCAAATTGCAGTGCAGTCCCGATTCGGGGACATAGCTCCCGTGTTGTCGGCTTTAGCGGCCAATCTCTGCCCATTCTCGCGCCTCTACCTACGATTGATGTTTTGTGGAGTGACCTGCACATGGTGCACGAGGACAGATCTCTGATGAGCTACGAATCCTTTTATTGGACTTTCCGCACCGCCCGAACTCAAAAGATCTTAGCGGGAAGCGGAGATCCTTCCTCATGAAAGAAAAATCCGACTGGAGAAGAATAACACTTCTCAGAAAAACCTCTTTTAAAAAGGAGCTTAAAAATATTGGCCGCTAATAAACGGCAAGCCGGAAGTAATCCGGTTCTCGTCGCGGTAGGGACGATCATCGCTGATCGCCCCCCGCAGTCAGGTAGGACCGTGGCGCGAATCGGGCTTCGAATGATGCAGCCGTTTCCACAGTCCCCCCTATCATTCCGTACGGCGGGTTTCCCGTAACGACGAAAATCACAAATTCGGACGGTTGCAGGGTTTGGGAGGTGATTGAAAAAGAAGACACTTTGGTTGCGGCGGCCTGCAACCATCCGAATTGTTTAGTCTTGCCCTTCAGTTTGGAACTGATTCGGCTCGCAGCGTAGCCAGCATGGAAGATCCGGGGCTCGGATTGCTTGCGGGTTGCCGACCACATGGGAGTCAGAAGATGCACGCAAGTTCCTGAAACGGCTCTCGATAGTTCTCAGCCCTTCTGTTCATCGAAGGGCGGCAGATGTCTTGGTGACGATCGTGGCCATTAGAGGATGCCTGCGGCTCCAGCCCATCGAGCGATGTAGCTCTTAAGGAAAGAAGTGAAGTCTTCGGCCCCTAACGGGAGCCTTCTCCCTCGATTGCGAATCTGATAAAAGTCCAGGTTCACGACAGGATTGATCAGTTGGCTCATCACCACTTTTCGATTTCGACACGCGGGTAACCCGTACGAGGGAATGATCGCAATTCCCAGACCAGCCTCCACCATCGCGATCTGCGTATCGAGAGAATTCAGAGCGACATCGGGATGATAGACATCGCCTGCACGCGCTAGATGCTTGTCTATCAGTTGCTGTAAGCGACTGGTCGACATCAGCGAGATCAGCGATTCTCCCTTCAGGGCCGACCAAGTTGTCGAGGCGCGATGAAATGCAGGATTGTTGTCCGCGCGTATGACCATCAAAGAAAAGCGAAAAAGTGGCGTGCGCCGAATGCCGGCTGCCGGCTCAAAAAACACACCCAGGCCCATATCGAGTTTGCCAGTCTCGATCATTTGCATAATCGTAGCGTGACTTCCATCGAACAATTGAATTCGAAGGTTGGACCGATGACCTTGGAATTCTTTGATTGCGTAAGGCAGGATATTGGCCGCAACCAAAGGAGTCGCCCCAAGCGATAAAGATTGACTGGTTTCGGTGGCCGATCGTCCGATGCGGGACATGGCGGCGTCAAGCTGACCCAAGTTAAGTTGAGCGACTGCAAGTAATTCCTTGCCATGGCTCGTCAGCGCGACATGGCGCGTCGTCCGATCAAACAGCCGGAATCCGAGTTGGGTTTCCAACTCCCTTATCAAAAGGCTCAGGCCCGAAGGAGTGATGAACAGTGCTTCCGCCGCACGTGTGAAGTTTCGATGTTGCGCTACCAACAGGAAGGCGCGGAGCTGTCGGGAAGTAAAGTCCATCATTGAGTATGTCTCAATAATTATGAAATTATTTAAACTTGTACCACAATGCTGAAAGGACTTAAATAGCCTTGTTATTTCGGAGTGAACGAGATCTTTGCACGACGGATGGAGAAATTGCGTGGACGACGACTCAACGCGCAAAGCGCAGACGGCGGGTGCCAGTGCAAATAGTGCGGGATCGACAGCGGCTTCTACGCCCCTGACACCGGTCCAGTGGCTCATTTGCGCAGTGGCGTGCCTCGGTTTCGCATTCGACCTTTACGAAACCTTGATGACGCCTCTCATCGTGCGGCCAGTCTTAGCCACTCTCGGAACTCTGAAACAAGGAACTCCCGAATTCAACCTATGGGTTGGATTGTTTTTCGCTCTTCCCGGCGTGGCGGGTGGCCTGTTTGGTCTGCTCGGCGGATATCTGACAGACTTTCTCGGCCGCAGACGCATATTGGTCTGGAGCATTTTGCTCTACGCGTTCTCGGCGTGCGCGGCAAGCTTCGCCACTTCGATACACCTGCTATTGATACTGCGGTGCACAACGTGGATCGGAGTCAGCGTTGAACACGTGGCGGCGGTTACCTGGCTCGCCGAACTCTTTCCAAATGCTAAACAGCGAGAGTCGGTGCTGGGCTACACGCAAGCCGCGTTTGGCTTGGGAGGGTTAATGGTAACCGGCGCCTACTACCTTGCCGTAACTTACGGGGAACACCTCCCGACCATTCACGGGAGCCATGAAGCATGGCGGTACACGCTGCTCTCGGGCTTGATTCCCGCGATTCCGCTTATGCTCGTTCGTCCCTTCTTGCCGGAATCGCCTGTCTGGCGGGACAAGAAATCCAAAGGGACGTTGAAGCGACCCAGTATCGCGGAGCTTTTCCAGCCAGCATTGCGGAAGACCACACTGCTGGGGACACTCCTGGTGGCGTGTTGTTTCGCCTTGCCGTATGGTGCAATTCAGCACACGCCTCGAATTGTTCCTGGGCTCAATGAGGTGCGCACCCTCGCGCCGCGACTGATAGAGCAAACGGTGAGCAATGTACAACTGATTCAAGAGTTGGGAGGTCTTGCAGGCCGTCTGCTGTTCGCCTTTCTCGTCATCCGTATCGTGACGCAGCAACGCCGCCTCCGGATTTTGCTTGTCCCAGCGCTGCTTGTATTCTCCTGGCTTTTCTTTTTCGCAGAAACGCATGGCCTCTTGTTGCTAAAGTTTGGAGTTTTTTTCGCGCAAATACTATTTAACGGCTTGATCAGCTTTTGGGGAAACTATTTGCCGAGAGTTTATCCGACCCACTTGCGGGGCACCGGCGAAAGTTTCGCAATCAACATAGGCGGTAGGGCGATCGGCGTGTCTGCGGCTCTTATCACGACCACGCTCTCGAATTTCATGCGCGGCGGAAGTGCGTCTGTTCGCCTCGCCTACTCCGCTGGAACCGTAGCCGTGTTTGTGCTGACCCTTGGTCTGATGGCCAGTTTTTGGTTGCAGGAACCCAAGGGTGAACAACTCCCAGATTAGGATTATTGGTGTCCGAAGCGCGTCGGCCTCTCCGATCAACATATGAGGAAAGAATAATAATGAGGAAAGATATGAGAACCGGGCAGTCAAAAGGCTCACGCTCACCCGATGGTTCGGGGTACGTTTTCGACAATGCTGGAAAACAGGCACATGCTCGCCTCAGGGCGCTCTCGGAAATCTTCGATCCTGGTACGATCCGTCACCTATGTGAGCGCGGCGTCAAAAAGGGTTGGCATTGTTTGGAGGTGGGAGGTGGGGGAGGATCGGTCGCGGGTTGGCTCAGTGAGCGTGTGGGCGCCTCTGGGCGCGTACTCGTTACGGACATCGATACGCGGTTTCTCGAAACCCTAAAGCTACCGAACCTGGAAGTTCGTCGCCACAATATCGTCACCGATCCGTTGCCTGAGGGGGTCTTCGATCTCGTGCACGCTCGACTGGTGCTTTTGCACCTACCAGAACGCGAGAAGGTGCAGCAGCGCTTGGTCGCTGCCCTCAAACCCGGAGGTTGGTTTGTAGACGAAGAATTTGATTCTCTTTCCATGCGACCCGATCCGGCCGTGAGTCCCGGCGAGGTTCTTTTGAAGACACACTCAGTCGTGGCCCGACTGCTGACGGAGCGCGAAGTTGACGTACGCTTCGGCCGGAAAGTGTTCGAACGGCTACGCGCGAACGGACTTGTTGAAGTCGGCGCAGAAGCACGGATGTTCATGTGGCAGGGCGGATCTCTGGGTGCATCCCTCCTGCGGGCTAACTGTGAACAACTTCGCGGAGACATGATCGACGCCGGGTACATTACCGAAGAAGAGTTCGCGCAAGATCTCGCGCGCATGGACGAAACGGACTTTTTGGCGCCATCACCAATCATGTGGACAGTTTGGGGGCGTCGGCCCTAGGCAAATTTGTATGGGCCTATTCGTCGCGTGTGTAGCATCCAGCACGTCCGGCGATTTTCCAATGCCTCATGAGTCTCAGTTGCAGCCTCCGCAACCAAAAGCCTTTGTCCTTCCAGAGACCTAACCACAAACAGCCGCGATCCAGTGATTTTGGAATTGGGGACTACGCCGGTAGTCCCTCAAATCCGTAAATGGTTGCGGGGGCCTCCAACCATCCGAATTGTTTAGTCTTGCCCTTCAGTTTGGAACTGATTCGCGCCGCGGCGTAACCGAAAGGAAAGCCTTACCTTCCCGGTGACTTCCGGATGGCCGACTATTCGGGAATTGGCTCGCGTTGGACCACCACCAAAAACACCACGCCAACAATGGTAAACATTCGGAATGCTTCTTCCTGACCATTCCATATTTTCGACTGCCACATCAGGAACCATTCACCCCCGACATCGAGGAATGCCATTAACCACATCAGTAGGCTTGTTGTCAGCGCAATCA
>DATDGW010000509.1:0-5636 GCA_036521895.1 Candidatus Sulfotelmatobacter sp.
CTGTTCGCCACCAGCGCGATGCCATCGTTGGCCTCGGCCCCATTCAGCCAACTCTGCAATGCCGCCGTGATGTCAACCACGACGTAGCTGTTCTTGCTCGCCGTGGTCAAGGGCACGCCGGAGACAATCGTCGTGCCCAGCGCCGGCGCGAGGTTGTTCGTGATCGTTTTCTCCGACCAAGTGCCGTTGACGACGTCCACGTTGAAGCTGCCCGCCGTGGTCGCGCTGTTGACGTAGAGCTTTAGCGTAGCTTTGGCGATGTTGGCGCCGGTATAGCCGGCTGGAATCGACGACAGGTCAAACTGGATGGAGGGTGCTGTATTCGCGACCCCGAGCGTAGTAGCCGCCCCGAAGTTGATGGTCGGCTTTGAGGTGTCGGTGTAGGCGTCCTGGCTGGGCGTGATCTGCGCATGGGCTGAGATCAAGGCAGTGAGCGTGACGAACAGCAAGACTGCTAGGGGTAGGCGATGGCACGCGGTTTTCATAATGTGCTCCAAAGTAGCTGAGTTTGTTCTATCAGGTGCCTCACTCCATAACGCACCAAAACCAGCCGGAACCCCTCACGCTTAGCAAATTCGAATCGGGGGTCGGCGCTCGACCTAGGCTAGAGGTTCCAGATTAGGGGAAGGGCAAGATCGGAAGCATGGGACGCAGGCATCACATAGCACTATCTTTTGCCCCAACTTCCGGGAAGATCGTCCCGTATCCGTTATGGAACTCCTTCAAAGTTTTTGTGCTGCCTATTTCTGCGCCGACAGCGCGTGCGCCAGAGTCGCGGGCTTCACGACGGAATGCGGCTGCGGCGACACTGGTCTCTGCCGCGAGCGCTTCATCAGTTCCGGATGGCGGAGCCCACTCGATCTGCTTCTCTCTTGGTTGTCCGTAAAGTTCGGGATGAATGTAGAAACCGCGTACCCGCGCGTCCTTCTCTTCTTCCACGATAAGCGGATGCGCCTTTGCGAACGCATCCTGGCGCACCCCCGTGACCTGCCAGGAAACTTTCCCATTGGGTGCGTGGTGCGGATGGTGAATTCGTGGTTCTGAATTTCGTGGCCGATGATCGCCTGCGCGAAGACGCCAATCACCGTGAGTTGATATCGGAAGTCAGTGTTGAGGACTTCAAACCACTCCGGCAACTGCACCGTCGCCTCGCCTTGCTCGTTGGTGGTGACGTTGCCGGTGTATATGTTCATCATCTCGGACGATTCGACTGAGGCATGCAGGAGATACTTGTTGGCAGGATCGAGCGGGTGGTCAATTCTGAAGTTCTTGGGTGCCCGCGGAGATAGTGCCGGTCACCACGATGTCACCGGGTGCCGCCACCATCTCGGCCCACTCGAGAAACGCCTTGTCGCAGGGAATCGGGTGCTAAGGACCGACGGTGAGAGCGTAGACGTCGCCGCCACCGCGGCTCACCTGGACGAGCAAGGAACCGTCCGGGGCGAAGCCTTCAAATCCGCAGCGTAGAGCACTGCCTCCCCGCAAAACATCTTCGAAGCTGTAGGCACGCTGTGGGCCGGAAGAACCGGGCTGGAAGCGGTAAACCGGTTCCCCTGGATCGAGAAGGTCCTGAAAATACAGCACGGAGTTCGGTGACCACACCGGAAAGGAAATCACCTTCCCGTGAGCGACCACAGACCAGCGGTGGGTCCTGAGGTCGAGTAGCTTCATCATGGAATCATCTTCCGACTTCGCAGCTAGGAAGCGACCGTCCGGAGACCATGCGCTTTCAGCGAGCCCATCGGAGCCAGGAACCCTTGTGATGCGTCCTTGGGCGAGATCGAAGAGATAAACACCGGGCTCCGAGGGGACGGCTTCGCCGGCGTCCTGCACGATAGTGAACGAAATGGACGCTCCATCCGGCGACCAAGCAGGCCCACGCCCGGGTAGAGCGGGCGGAAGCAGGGGTTGGAGAGAACCACCGTTGACAGACACGAGATAGATCTCTGTCTTATCGCCCACCAAGTTGTTGAATAAGACGTGCTTCGAATCGGGACTCCAGCGGGCGAAGTGTATCCCGGGCAACAAAGGGGTTCCCGCGAGTTGCAAACGATCGCTGCCATCGGGCCGGCTGCGCCACAGCTGGTTCCAGTCGTTGTACAGCACCCATTGGTGATCGGGAGAATAGGCGAGTTCCTTGACGTTGAAGCCGGGCATCACGGGCTTGAACTCGTGAGTGGCGGGGTCGTAATCGATCACGTCGATCTGTTCACTGAGTCCGCCTAGAGCATAAATAGAGTGCCCGTCTCGCGAAGGCAGGCCACCGCCGATGGCGAGCGGAAGAAAAGTGAGTTGCACGGGCGCGGGATGCAGCCCCGGAAAGGAAGAGGACTCACGCAGGGCCCAGAGGCCCATCCGCCCGTCTTTGCTCGCAGTGAAAATGTAGTACGAGCCGTCGAGAGTCCATCGGCCTTCCCATGCGGTCCAGGAAGGGAGGAAGGGATGAAGGTCCTGGCCGCTGGGAGTGACTTGCCAAAGACGTGGACCATGCGCGTGGAAGCGTAGGATTCTGCCATCCGGCGACCAGGCAATATCCCAGCAATCCGACACAGCCGCCACTTGGCGAACGCCCGAACCATCCCTGTTTGCAACGAACACGCCGGCGGATGTAGTGAAAGCGATGCTGGTTCCATCCGGTGAGAAAACGGCGCCGTTCGCCAGAATGTCTCCGACACGACGGGGCGAGCCACCGATGAGAGGCATCGACCACAGGGGCAGATCGGGCCGACGCGCAGTGAAGGGAGAGAACAAAATCTCTGACTGATCAGGGGAGACGGCATGGATCCTGATGTTCCGGCCGGACGGGCCAAAGGGGATGCTTTCTCCGCCCGCGACTGAAATCTGCCGGTTGTTCCAGTGATCGCCATCCCGCTCCAGGAAAAAGATCCGCGATCCGTCGGAGGCAAGCCGTCCCCAGGGATCGGTGCGCCCCGAACTGGTCAAACGAGTGAGCTGGGTGACACGGAGTTGCGGGGGGAATCTCAGGCGATAGAGAAGCCCGCAAACTCCTAAGACAATAATTCCGAATCCGATCACCCAAATGGATGTCCATCTGGGCTTGGAGTCAGATGGAATCAGGACGAGTGGATCGATGGGAGATTCTTCCGGAGTTGGGTATCCGTTTCCATCATTCGGCGACACCAATTCCATCCGCTCGCTGCTGTCTTCGTCGGTCTGCACCGGCGCAATGAAACGGTAACCCCGACGCGGAACGGTTTCGATAAAAACAGGACTCTCAGCCGAATCGCCAAGGGCGTAGCGGAGTTTCTTGACAGCAGTGTTCAGACCTTCGTCGAAATCGACGTAAGTCCCGTCCGGCCACAGGCTGGCGCACAGGTCCTCACGGCTGACCATTTCTCCGGGATGGTCAACGAGCGTGGCGAGAATCTGGAGGGGCTGGTTTTCGATCCGAACGGCGAGGCCTTTCTTGAGCAGCGTTTCTTCGGAGAGATCCAACTCGAACTGACCAAAGCGTACGCCGGAACTGCGTTTCGAAGTCGCTTTCACCCGCACGCACCCCACAAGTGCGCGAAAGTATATCACTGATTGGAGTCCGCGAGCCCACGCTATTTCTACAGAGGTCGCGGTAAGTGGTTCTAGCCGGGCTGTTTGCAGGTTCAGACAAACTCCAGCGGAACTCCGGTTGACCCCCGATGAGGTTCGGTCAATGATGCCCGCGAACTGGGAGAGAAATGTGAAATTTGCAACACAGAGGTTCGTCCCTGGGGTAGTTCTGGCGGTCATGCTTGCGTTAGGCACCGCCATTCCGTCAGCGCAAGGGCAGACATTCACGCTGCTTCACGTATTCACTGGAGCGCCGGACGGAGCGTATCCCGTAGCAGGCTTTCTTCAGGATACGGCAGGCAATCTCTACGGCATTACCCAGCAGGGCGGGATCACCACTGGCGTATGCACGGGTGCCTCGTGGAACGGCTGCGGAACCGTGTTCAAAATTGATCCCTCCGGCAAAGAGAGTGTCGTGTACCGGTTCACGGGCGGGACCGACGGGCGATCCCCCAGTTCGGGCTTGGTGATCGACGCGTCAGGCAACCTCTACGGCACGACGGCTGCGGCGGTGTTCAAGCTGGATACGGCGGGGACACTTACCCCGCTGCACAGCCCTGGAGGCTACGCAGGCTTGGCTATCGATTCCGCCGGCATCCTTTACGGCAGTTCGGCGGACGGAATCTTCAGTCTGGATCCGTCGTCCGGCAAATATAGGGTGCTGGCCCCCGGCGTCGGATCAAACGCAACCTTGGCTCTGGACGCAGCGGGGAACCTCTACGGGACTACGGGATCTGCGTCGTGCACGACCCCGTGCGGGACCGTGTTTGAGCTGGATACGACCGGTACCTATTCAACGCTGCACACTTTCCCCCAAGGTCGATTAGATGGGTTCGATCCCGTGTCAGGTGTAATTGTTGACGCGGCTGGCAATCTCTATGGCACCACGTTGGCCGGGGGAGCCCTAAATTGTATTGGCGGCCAAAACAACCCGGTAGGGTGTGGCACTGTGTTCAAGCTGAATCCGTCCGCAGTGGAGTCGGTCTTCAGCTTGCAGGGTGCGGACTACCCAAACGTCGGCTTGATACAGGACCCGGCGGGAAACCTCTACGGCAGCGCAGAGTTTTCTGGACCGACCGCCGGCACACCTGCCGTGCTGTTCAAGATGGCTCCGAACGGAGCGGAGACAGTGCTGTTCGAGTTCTCGAGTGGGGGACTTGACCGTTCCTATCCCTTAGGAAGTTTGGCTCTGGACGCCTCGGGCAATATTTACGGCACCACGCAGTACGGAGTGGGGCCCACGGGCACTGGAACGGTGTTCAAGCTCAACCCAAATGGTCCTGCGACTTACGCTCTCACCATTGCGCCTTCCGGCAGCGGCAGCGGGACAGTCACGGGCAACATCCCCGGCATCGCCTGCCCCGCGTTATGTGCAGCCTACTATCAACCCGGGACCTCGGTTACACTCGCGGCCAACGCCGCTTCCGGTTCCGCCTTCACCACCTGGGGCGTAGCCGGCTGCTCCGGTACAGGCACGTGTATTGTAACGACCGGTTCAGCCCAGACCGTCGTCTTCGCTACCTTCGACCTGGACTTCTCGCTTTCCGCTTCCGCGCTCACGCCGGCGTCGGTCAGTCCGGGCGGGTCGTCCAGTTCCACCGTGGATGTGACCGCAAAGAGCGGGTTCAGCGGCTCGGTTGCTTTCACTTGTTCGGTGTCGCCAACACCCGCTCTGGCCCCCACATGCGCGATCAGCCCCAATTCGGTAGCGCCCGGAACCCCGGCCACGCTGACCGTCAGCACGACAGCAGGCGGCGCAGCCGCTGCGTCTCCCAACTCCGGTTCGGGACTCTTCTACGCACTCTGTATGCCGCTCATTGGGCTCGTTGCCTGCGGGATTGGCTCGGGAAAAATGCGGAAGCGAAAATTGACGACCGCGGCGCTGGTCGGCCTGCTATTTGCCGGCCTGGTTTTTCAAATCGCTTGCGGTGGCAGCAGCACTACAACTACTGGCACTCCGCAGGGAAAGTACACGATCACCGTCACTGCCACGGATTCGACGGGCATTCTAGTGCACAGCGCGCCCACGACATTGACGGTGCAATGAGGTTGAAATAACATACGCCCACAAG
>DATDGW010000510.1:0-3397 GCA_036521895.1 Candidatus Sulfotelmatobacter sp.
CGGGCAACGCACTTCCATCTGATCCAAATCGATCTCAAACTCACTCTTGGAAAAACAATTGCGGTTGTGACTGGCCGGCACCTTGGCCGTCAGCATTCGTTCTTCCTCCGCAAAGACTCGCCGCGTCGGGCCGCCTCCGTAAGCACAATCGCCCACCGTTTCTTCTACCTTCGCCTCCAGCACTCGTTCGCTTTGCTGCACCAACTCCATAGCTTTCTCCTGATCCCCAGCATTGCCCGCTAGCACCTCCACCCCCGTGACCAACTGACTCTCCATCTCCACCGCCACCGCTGCCTTGTGTCCGTTGAAGCGCTGGCTGGCGCTCTTGCGTCCATGCCGCATCTCCGGATCGTGAACACTGAGCACCCGATCCTTGGCGGTACCCGACTTCACTTGGCAGCCGCCCTCCGGCTTTTCTTCCACGTCCTGCGTGATCAGCCGCAGCAGCAAGGCGGCGTCGCTGGCGATGGCTTCCGCCTGCGCGGGATGCTGCTTTTGGATCTCCTCCGCCAAGCTCAGCAGGCGCCGCCCGTCCTGCACGATCTCGGTTAACAACTGTTCCCGTTGCCCTTTGTCGTCCCAGTCAATCCCGGCTTCTCCCTTCAGGCTGCTACCGAAATAGCGACTCAGCCCCTGCTTCTCGGCCCACCCCGTAACCTCTTCTTTCTCCACCTCCGCCAACCGCCGCCCCAACCTCTCGATCCCTTCTCCCAGCAGATTGTAGGTGTCCTGCACTGCTCCCTTGCCCAAAATCGGCGTCGTATCCAGGGCCACGCGCAGCTTGCGATTCTGCAAATATCCGGCGCGCCGGGCCTCGGCGATCGACTTCTGCAAGATCGGCTCTTGCATTTCGTGCAGCACTAGCTTGGCCTCAAACTCCTGCAGCGCGCTCTTCTGCAGCGGGACCTCTTCCATCTCCAGTCCCAAGGCTACCTTCCAGCGCAGATCGTACTTGGTCCGCTCCACCGCCTCGGCAAAACTCACCCCCTCGTACGCCCGTAAAAACAGCACACTCACCGCCACACTGGGAGGCACGGATTGGCGTCCATTGTCCGGGCAGTACAAAGCGGCGAAGTCTTCATCGCGAAACAGCTGCTCCCGGTTCTGCGCCAGATACCCGTACAGGGTGTCCCGGCCCACAAAGTCCAGATAGACATGATCAGCGGCAAACAGCTTGTCTTGCGGAGATCGCTTGCCCATCATGGCCGCTGCTCCCGGGCCCGCCGCGCCCTCTTCCGGGAGGAGGGCTGGGGCACAGCCTCGCCCTGGAGCTGCTTCCGCTCCGGCAAACGCACTAACAGCCAATGGGTGCGGTCGAGCACTTTCCAGGTCACGGTTTCGCCTGACTCTAGGTCCAAGGCGGAAGCCAAGGGCAGGGGGATGTTGGCATACACTTGCACCGTCCCGCCCTGGCGCCGGATGCCTTGTAAACGGGTGACGTAATGATTTTCAAGGTCTTGCATATCTATGCAATAGCATAGATATCACGTTTTGTCAAGACTTTTTCACGCAACCGCCCCCAGTTTTCTTGGGAAAGCCGCCAGGCTGATTGGAAACATCCTTCCCGTGGGGGACTTTCCGGATGAGTCTCTAGGAGTCTGTCGGAGAGAAGAAGAACACGAAACCAGCACGCGCACGATGCAGCATCTTGATTCGTGCAACATCTCACATGGAAACGCGATAAGAAGGACTTTCCGACGCTGCGTAGGAGGCCGGGGGTCTTTCTCAAGGTGCGAAAGCGTCCCGGCGGGCGATTTCGCCTTCTCAGGCAGTACGGAACAACCAACCCGACCGGAACAGCTTGAGCAGATTGTGCGTCAGGCAGATCAACTTCCATTCCGCTCGCACTTTGCTTTCTCCCCGTAAACTGAATCGGGAAAATCGCCGCCATTCCTTGATTTGTCCGAATACCGGTTCCACGATCGCTTTCCGCATCCGATAGATGTCTCGTCCCCCTTCGCTCGCCAGTTTCTGCTTCATCTTCTCCAGCGGTGAAGTCCCTGGTTCTTCCGTGCCAGGCGCTCGTTCACCATCCACCTCAACAGGTTTCTGTTTGCCCGTGGCCACGTATAATTCGATGCCCTTCAGCCGCTCATCATTCAGTTGCGCTTCGCTCCAGTAACCTGTATCCGCGCTGGCCGCCTCTGGCTTGGCTCCCAGATTCTGTTCGACTTGCGCCAGCATCGGCGCCAGTTGCTGCTTGTCATTGGTTTCTTGCGTGACCTCTGCCGCTACGATGATCTGCGCTTGGCTGTCGACCACGATCTGAGTGTTGTAGGCCTGCACGAAGCTCCCCTTGTGCGCACCATCCGGCATGATCCGGCTCTCCGGATCGGTGAAGTTACGTTGCGCCTTTTCCTCCGGAACAGCCTTCTCCGGGTCCGGCGCCACGGGGTCCCGCCCGCCCGCCTTCTTCCCCGTCCGGGCTTCCTGCTCGCGCCGGGCCGCAATCTTGGCTTCGGCTTCGGCCTTCTGCTCTTCCGCCTTCCCTTTGGCCTCCGCTTCCAATTCTGCTTTCGCCGCCCGAATCTTTGCTAAACGACTCTCGCGCCGGCTCAACTCCTCGGGCAACTCGTCACCCCGTTTGCCTTTGCCATACTTCTCGTCTTCGCATGCATCCGCCTCCGTAGCCCGTTTCAGCAGTTCCTCCACCTCGGCCTGCAACCGCCCTTCGGCTTCGCCCATCCGCCCATAGCTCATGGCCTTGTGCTGGCTCGCGTTAGCCTGGATTTTGCTTCCGTCCAGCGCCACATGACCCAGTTTGATCAGCCCTGCTTTTTGGCACAACTGCAGAGTTTGCAGGAACAGCTCGGACAGAATCTCCAAGTGCTGCTGGCGGAAGGCGGCAATCGTGTCGTGATCGGGATGTTGATTGGCAGCCAAATAGCGGAACCCCACGTCCTCCTGCGTCTTTCGTTCCATGGCCCGCGAACTGACCACGCCGGTGCAGTAGCCGTAGAGCAACAAACGCAGCAGCATCAGCGGATGATATCCCGCCTGCCCGCGACCGTCGCTGCGCTCATAGACTGCGTAGATCCCCGATAGCTCAAGTTGTTCGCTCACGTCGGCAATGAACCGTGCCAAATGGCCCTCCGGCAGCCACTCCTGTAGCGATGGGGACAGTAACAGCGGCTGATCGAGCGTGCAAACTCGGAAGCGGTAGTTCACGTCGCTATGCTATCGGAAGATCACGCCCGATCAAACATTCTTTGCAAGAAATGTTCTCTTCTTCTCACCCAACCGGGAAGTTTCTCTCCGACAGACTCCTAGCTACGTCTCTACAAACCCGATTCGTCGGAGCAAGCTCTATACATCAGTGCGTGAGAACTCGTTTTCTGGGATGAAAATGTCTCAAGCCTGGAGGGGCGAACCAGCTTAGCCCAGCGCGCCAGCGCTG
>DATDGW010000511.1:0-5251 GCA_036521895.1 Candidatus Sulfotelmatobacter sp.
GGTCCCAAGGCGCACCCGCAAAAACCTGGACGCAAAGCAGGAAGCCAGTACGGGCGGCGATGTCGTCGGCCGGTTCCCCGGAGTGTCGATGAGGTCATCGACGTACCCCTGCCGGCGCAGTGTCCGCATTGCGGAGGGGGAGTGCAGGAAGGGAGCATCGTATGCCAGTATCAGACCGAGATTCCGGAACCACGAGTGGAGCGCATTGAGTTTCGCATTCATGTGGGATGCTGTCGGTGTTGCCGACGGCGGGTGCAAGGCCGGCATCCCCGGCAGACCTCTGATGCGATCGGCAGTGCTGCTTCGCAACTGGGCCCCCGAGCGCTGGCCCTGGCCACGCAACTCAATAAAGGTTTGGGACTGCCCTACGGCAAGACGACAGCCGTGCTGGAGGAGGCCTTCGGACTGCGAGTGAGTCGCGGTGGACTCCGTCAGGCATTGCAACGTGTGGCCAACAAAGGGAACCGACCTATCAAGCGCTGGTGAACCAAGTTCGCGCCAGTCCCAGTGTGACTCCGGATGAGACCGGATGGAGACGGTGGACAGTTGTGGTGGATGTGGGTCTTCAGCACCTCGCAGGTCAGCGTCTATGCGATTCCGCCGGGCCGTGGATTTGAACAGGCGGCGATGGTATCGGGAGCGGACTTTGCCGGCTTTCTGGTGCGCGATGGCTGGAGCGTTTATCGTCAGTTTCTCCAGGCCCTGCACCAAACCTGCTTGGCCCATCTTGCTCCGACGCTGCCGGGAGATGATCTTGGTGTCGGGAACGGTGAAACGGTATTTCCGCGCACCGTACAAGCCATTTTGCAAGATGCTCTGCAGCTGCGCGATCGTCGCGAGGAAGGCCAGATTAGCGAGCGGGGAGTGGCCGTGGCCCGCGCGGGGAGCACGATTTCCACAGGCATTATCGCTGTGTATGTTCTTTCGGGCTCGAATACTATTAAAAGTAACAAGATCGACGCCGGTGGCGCGACCGGCATGATATTGAGCTATGACGCCACGAACTCCGTAGTGCAGGGGAATGCAATCGCGAACTCCTCGACCGCTATCTCTGGGTGCGATGTATACGGTAGTAGCTTCTCCTCCGGCTTCACAGTAACTGGGAACACGATCACCGATGCAACGGTGGGAATGCAAATGCCAGATCCCAACGACAACATCACCACCCCGAACAATTACTATGCAACCGCCACGGCGGTGGCACCACACCCATGTTTTTGAGAATGCGGCAAACGCGGTGACGCTAGGGAAGACACCTCTCCAATACACTCCGGGAAAGGGGATTCGAAGCGTATTGGCACGAGGTGCCGACGCCCGGGCCGTAGTCATTGCGACCCGAGTTCTCTGAGATAAGTTTCCAGCCCGGCGTCAGAAAGAGATCGTTTATGTAATCAGGCCATAGCGGTGCGCCGTGAAAGGCGCTGGTCCACAGCGGGATGAAAAAAAACCCGCCCGGGAACTGGAGCGCTCCACCTGGTAGCAATCGGAGCGGCGGTGGAGTCAACCCAACTGACGGGGTGGACAGGCGATAGCGGTCTATGCCAATGACCACGCTGCCGATCTGGTGAAGTAAGAGTCGGAAAACAGTAATCCACCCGACGACACGTCAGCTAGTAGCCTTGAACTTCGCGACGATCGCCGTGATGTCGTCGTGTTGTTCCTGAAAACTGAATCGCCGAACACCATCCACGATTGCGGTCAACAAAGCCTGGCACGGCAGGTCCCGATGTTGCTGAAGCGATTCAATCAGGCACCGCTCGCCAAATTCCTCTCCTCGTTCGTTACTGGCTTCGGTGATGCCATCAGTGTAAAGCGCAAGCACGTCCCCGGGAGAGAGTCGCTGCTCCCGCATCGAGCAATTCCACTCTCTGAACAGCCCGAGCAGCGTGCTGGTGGACTCGAGCCGATCCACCTTGCCGTCGCTTCTTACCAAGAGACCTGACAAATGGCCGCAATTGACGTAGCGCAGTCGCCGCGTCACCTCGTCGTACTCGGCAAACAAAAGCGAGGCATAAGCACTGTCGCCGGTGTTGTCATAGAAGAGGCGGTTCACAGACCGGAGCAACACCTCGGGCTGATCGAATGCCAGCGCCGACTGGCTCCGCAGGCTGGCCTGCAAATTCGCCATCAGCAGAGCTGCGGCGATCCCCTTGCCGGAAACATCGCCGATGATCAACACCAGCCGCTGCGGCCCGAGACTCAGGAAATCGAAATAATCCCCTCCCACCTGGCGCGCCTGCAGGCAGACACCCGCGTACTCTACTGTTTTCAACTCCGGCTGAATCTGCGGAAACAACCGCGCCTGCACCTGCCGCGCTATTTCCAGTTCCTGGGCGGTGCGGCGTTCGGATTCGAGTTTCTCGGCGTGCGCTTGCCGGCGCAACTCCAGGCTTTGCCTCACCTCATCGAACCCTTCCAGACCAAACGCATTCCCGTCCGGATCCTCGAAACGGGCATAGGTGCCGCCCCATCCCGGCGTTTCCGGAGCAGTTAAGAAACGAACACCGCGTTCGCTCCACTCTTTGTACTTGGCGTGGACATCTTCGGTCATGAATAGGACCCAACGGTAGCCGCCAATCAGTTTGTATTCCGGCTGGTCGGGCTTTGGTTCAACCAGCGCGAGATTCGCGCTACCGTCGGGAGGCGCCACTTCGATCCAGCGTTCGCCGGTGGGAAGGCGTTGTTCTGTGATCAGTTCGAAGCCCAATTGTTGCAGGTAGAACCGCTTACTCGTCTCCAGATCGCGGACGAAAACGACGATGTCCTGGATTGACAGGTAGGGCTCTTCGCGGCCCGGGCGAAGCACGGTCCGGTTCGCCCACGAGAGAAAGGCGTCGCTTGCCATCGGCGTGATTATAACGGGCCCGATAGGTGTTGAAATCAGGCCTTAGCGTAAACTTTGCGCCTTTTGTTCGCCAGGCAGGCGAAAGGAAAGCGCAAACTTGTGCTATGGCGATTTAACTATTTAACGTCAACTACCTCGCATACTCAAAACTGGTTACGGTGGAGTATCGCGCGCTACAACAGCTCGTTGTTTCCCAAAAGCCACGACCGCTGCGCCCCTAGAATGGAGGAATTCCGGCGATCAAAAACGAGATTGTCAAAAGCGAAAAATTAGATCGGTCGCCACGGTAAGCTGATTATGCCGTCGACCATTGTCGTACGCACTCTGATCCCACGCGCGCTCGAAACGTAATTCGGGACGCAGCTGGACCGTTGTGCCGATCCAATGACACCACGTAATCGTGTTCTCGGAGTATCTGGTGGCGTAGCCCGTACGCTGGCCTTTCTTGTCGTCGAGAAAGTCGGTGCGAAACGACAGGAAGTCATGCGCTGAGAGTTCCTTCTGCAGGAAATTGACCACAGCATATTCGGGAGCGGTGCAACGCTGTTCTCTGGGCAGGCAGTGCGCGGGATTGGCGCCTGTTTCCGGCGGGATATTGCCTCCCCGAGCGGGCACGTCGCGCTCATACATGTACCAGGCCTCGGTCGCCATATGCCACGTTTTCGAGAATTTGTGATACCAAGTGGCGTCGTACTGCTGCAGATTGTTGTAAGCGTACTTGCCATCGTTGATCCCGTTCGCGCAGATGTAAACATTGTCATTGACCGACCTGGTCGTATAGCTCAGGCAGCCGGTTCCGGAAGGCTTCGCATCCGGCGTCCATGGGGCAACATCGTGGCCGGCGGTAATCCCGAGTTGCACAAGCCATTGATCGCTCAGCTTAATCGTCGTCATCAAACCCGTGTCGGTAAACGGGTCGATCGCATAAAGCAGCGAGTGGCTGAAGATGTAGTTGTTGGGCGCCAGTTGGGCTTCGATTCCAGGCACGGAGATGAAGCGGCCCAGCCGTAGATTCATGCCCTGCGCAACCTGGGGAACGTAAACATCGATGTATTCCAGCGTAGGATCGAAGCCATATTGACGATGATCGTTCAGCAATTGGCCGCTCAGGTAGCCCTTCGCGATCGTGAAGCGATAGTCGGTGCCGTAGAGAGCGGTGAGGTGGTAGCCCCAGTCGATGTGATCGCGCTGCACGGAATCCGGCAGCCGCTCGGCGTAGAGGACGAATTGGTTCAGCTCAAACCGATTCGAGTAGACATCGTTCGCCTCGGGTGCATTACTATGCGCAGAGTTGCTGAAGTTCACGCTCGGATCGAGCCATCCATAGACTTTCGTCCGGCTACGGGCCTGGTTGATAGCGGTCATGAGCGGATAGTTGTTTGTGTCCGGCTCGCCAATCACCGGCGAACCGCCATAAGACCAATCTGAATTGGGAAATGGCGGCGAATCGAGCGGCGACGGAAGGCCGCGACGCGCTGGGGCCGGGGTCGGCGAGGAAGCAGGCGGCGGCGACCAGTCCTGACGGTAAAACTCCGCCCAGCGGGCAAAGAAGCGCTTTGGCTCGTGGATGCTTGATTTCGGAGCGTCAGCCGGAGGCGAGGTCTCTCGATCAGGCTGTTGCGCCTGAGAAAGGCCGCAAGCTAGGAACACGACCACTGCGAATGGAAAGAAAACATATTGGAGGCGGGAACTGTCCTTTGGGGGCATGAAGTGTGGGGCCACCTAAGTCTACAAGGTCCTGCGTCAATACTTGTTCGTCAATGCCCAACTAGACCCAGCGGGAGCCGCGGCGTTACAACAGTCTAGACTCAACCGGTGACATGCTCAGATGACGGGCACGGTCGACTGCTGGTGGGTTGACAAGAGCCTCAATCATGTCCCCCTCAGTGGGCGAGGGCCGTCGCCGGTGAAGCTCTTTGCAGCAGGCGATCTTCCACTGTCGGGACGTCAACGCGAACTGCACACGAACCCAGTGAGCCTTTGGGATGGGCTGAGATCCGGTATCCTTTTTACCCACGTCGCGGGCAGAGCTTCCCAGTACTTAAGACACGGCGCGTAGCTGGCGTCGACACGCTAATTCTGCGTGGATTAGAGCACGGCTCTTTCAGTGTCGCGCGCGAGTGGACCGATTGGGCAGATCCCGATCCTTGTTCCGCGCTCAGTGTGCCCCCTCGGCGTTGGGATCTGGATTTACTTCTGCGAGAAGGCCGAGGAACTGGGCTGGAACCGAGCTTCGATCCGCACCCTCGATGGGGACCTCGGCAAGTCGGGAACGCAGACGGCGGGACGGGAGGATTTCAAGACGTTAGGCATCGTGCATAAATAAGTGCTTCAAGTCATTGTGGTGATATGGTGTAGTTCCAGTCACCGTGGAAGGCATGACGCACGAGCTGGATGGCGGCCAGT
>DATDGW010000512.1:0-1840 GCA_036521895.1 Candidatus Sulfotelmatobacter sp.
GTCGTATTGCCTTCCTCCCTACCGGAACGCAGTCGGCATCCTGTTCCATCGGCTTTTCGAAGCGCAATCGCCCGGCCCACCAATACCCCTGTCTACGCTTCGAGCGACATCTCGCGATCTCGCCTGCAAGACTTGATGCCAGGATGGATTCGCTGCTCTCCTTTCCTGTAGGGGCTCTTTCATCCCCTACAACATGCCGGTTGTTCCGAAAACACTTACCGGCTGATTGTGTCGGGCGGGGTGGACTCGGAACTCAGCCTGATTTCCACTGAGAAACCGAGACGCCTAAGGCATCGCAAGTGATGGTGAGCACGACGTTCCCGCCGCCGTTGTTTGGGTGCGTGTTCGGCGCCAAGAAATGGCACACCTCGTTTCAGCATGCAGTAAAGAATGATCAGCATATGATGAGCCACCGCGATAATCGCGCGTTTCTCGCCACGCCTTGGTGCTAGTCGTTGAAAGCGGGACCGGAAGACAGAGTCGCGCTTACGAGTTGCCGCCCATGCACACTGCACCAAAGCCGTACACAGATAAGGGTTGCCGTGGGTGGTTTGTGGTCCTTTCTGAATGCCTGCACTCTCCCGATTACCTGGACACAAGCCCGCCCAACTCGCATCTGTTCAATGGTCGGAAAGGAGTCTAGGTCTGGCCCGGTCTCTGCCAAGATCGTAGCTGCTGAAAGTTGGCCTACTCCGGGAATGGTTTGTAACAGTGTGAAGGCTTTCTGAAACGTAGAGAGTTGCATGCGCCGGAGGATTTCGGCGTCGAGTTCCTCCACTTCCTCTTCTAAGCAGGCTAGGTGACGCAGACAACCGCGGATCAAGAATCGCACATGATCGCTCATGCGATTGCCTTCGAGTGCTTCGATCAGTTGCGGTGTCTTACGCTTGGCCGATCCGCGTGCCAATCCAGCGATTTCCTCTGGCGCAGCCCGCCCGTCTAGGAGTGCCAACAGCATGTGGAGACCAGAGACACCGAACACGTCCGTAAGCACGCTGCCAATCTTCACATTGACTTGTTCCAGTAGCTTCTGCACCCGGTTCCGCTCGCGGGTAGCGTCTTGGGTTAGTTGCACTCGACGCCGAGTAAGATCCCGGAGCTGACGCACCGGCTCGGCAGGAATGTAACTGGACTTGACGTGATTGTGCCGCAGTAGGTCCGCTAGGTGCCCCGCATCTTTACGATCGGTCTTGTGGCCCTTCCGATTCTTTACCTCTTCAGGATTGGCCAGCACCACCCTGACATGGCCCTCCAGTAGATTGAAAACTGGAATCCAGTACGATCCCGTGCTCTCCATCACGACATCCGTCACACGCTCCTCGTGAAGCCAGTTCCGCAGTCGCTTCAAACCCGGGACCGTTGTGTCAAAGCGCCGCGTTTCACTGCGGGGCTCCTCGTGGGCAGCTCCGATCATGACGCAGCACACTAAAAAACGCTTGCCGATGTCAATGCCGGCGCAGCGCTCGATGAGCTTACCCATATCGCCTCCTCATCACCGAAGAGCCAGCGCATCAAGCATAAGTTGTTCCACGGGCTTCTCGCTCCAATCAGGGGATACACCAGCGCCAGCCAGGCACAGTTTTATCCGCGGGGTTTATTCCGCCATTCCGGCAACGTCCTTGCCTTCGGTGATAGAACGAGAATCAACCATGGGGTCGAACATTGACAACCGCAGTGGAGTGCTGTGCTCGGCGTCCCTACCCTTGCCAAAGTCGAGTCCCTGCAAAACGATGCCTCTCGTTTTCATGACCAGGGGTGAGCGCGAAGCGCGATCATCGAAGTTTTATCCCGGCGCACTAACATCCCCATCTCTAACAATGTCGGCGGTGTCAAGCACGTT
>DATDGW010000513.1:0-5328 GCA_036521895.1 Candidatus Sulfotelmatobacter sp.
AAAACCGGCGCCACTCTCGGCGGCGAGCAATCCGGCCACATCATCTTTCGCGACTGCGACGCCACCACCGGTGACGGCCTGCTCACGGCGTTGCGCCTCATGGACATTATCGTCCGCGCCGGAATGCCGTTGGCTCAGTTGATCGCCGATCTCAAGGTCTTCCCGCAGAAAATTCAGAATGTCCACGTGCGGGAGAAGATTCCGTTCGCCCAAATCCCCGCCGTCCAGTCAGCAATCGACGCGGCTGAACGCGAATTGAACGGCAACGGCCGCGTCGTGGTCCGCTACTCAGGAACCGAAGCCCTGGCGCGAGTCATGGTAGAAGCCGAATCCGAAGAAAACATGCGCGCCCTAACGACCGCAATCGCCGCGGAAATTCAAAAAGCCCTGGGAGTGTAAGAGGCAGAGGAGAAGGGATGATGTGGGGACAGCCGCCTTCGGCTGTCCGCCGGGCGTAGACCAGTTCTTGGGTGGCGGCGCTTCAGCGCTGCGATCACGGACTACCCATCCATCGGGTGTTAGCCCCTGGGTATTTTGCGCAGAGTCCTCTCCTACAAAACTACTTCTTCTTTCTTTGTTTCCCCGCGGCCCGCACCGGCTCTTCCTCCAACACGGCAAACTGAATCTTCTTCTCCACCGGATCAATCCGATCCACCAGCACGCGAATCCTCTGTCCCAAACTGTAGACCTTCCGCGATCGCTGTCCGATAATCTCGCGCGTGTTCTCGTGATACGTATACCGGTCGTCGGTCAGGGAATTCAGCGGCACCAGCCCCTCGATGAACAAATCCGTGAGCTCCACAAAAAATCCAAACTTGGTAACGCTGGTGATGAGTCCATCGAAGTCCTCGCCCACGCGGTCCTGCATGAACTTCACTTTCTTGCCTTCGATCAACTCGCGCTCGGCATCGGCCGCCCGCCGCTCCGCCCGGCTCGATTCTTCCGCAATCTCATGCAATTCTTCCATCCCAATCGGCCCGCCCCATGGCTGAAACTCTCCCTTGTGAGCCGGATGATCCCGGCGCTTCGACCAGGGCGACGCCTTCTCCTCGATCCGAGGGTGCCCCACCCTGGTCGCGCTTTTTGCGGCAGAGCCTGCCCCGAGCTTGTCGAAGGAGTGCGGGTTTTGACTTGAGCTCGGCCCCGAACCTCGCCGCAGCACATCCTTCAACACCCGATGCACAATCAAATCCGGATACCTCCGGATCGGCGATGTAAAGTGCGTGTACGAAGTTGCCGCCAGCGCGAAGTGCCCCAGATTTTCCTCCGAATACCGCGCCTGCTTCAGCGACCGCAGCATCAGGTAGCTGAGAATCCGCTCCTCCGGCTTGCCTGCAATTTTCTCCGTCAGCTTCTGATACATCCGCGGAGTGATGTGCACTTCTTTCGCAACTTCAATTTCGCGTACCCGCTTCCCCGTCCCATAAGCCCCGCGCCGGTCGGTCTTCGTCTGCACGCGATGAATGGGCAGCGGCCCCACGCCCAGCGAATATCCAAACGTGGCCGCAATCACTTCAAAGTCGTACACGCGTTTCGCGTCCGGTTTCTCGTGGATGCGGTACAGCGACGCTACATGTCGCGACTCCAGATCGTGCGCCACACACTCGTTCGCCGAGAGCATGAATTCCTCAATCAGCCGGTGCGCGAGGTTGCGCTCCGACCGCGAAATGCTCTTCATCAGCCCAAACTCGTCGAACTCGATCACCGGCTCCGGCAGATCGAAGTCGATCGATCCCCGGCGCTCGCGCTTGCGATTGAGTATCAACGCCAGGTCGCGCATCAGCTCAAACGTTGCCACCAGCGGCGCATAGCGCGCGCGCGCGGCCGCATCGCCTTCGAGCACCGCGTTGACCGCGGTGTAAGTCATGCGCTCCACCGACCGGATCACGCCCTCGCTCAACTCGTAGCTCAGCACTTCGCCACGATGATCCATCTCCATCACGCACGACAGCACCAGCCGTTCCACCTGCGGCCGCAAACTGCAAATGTCAGTCGAAAGCTCCAGCGGCAACATGGGCACAGCGCGGTCAGGAAAGTAAACGCTGGTGCCACGCAGCCGGGCCTCCTGGTCGAGAGCAGAGTCCTGCGTCACATACTGCGCCACATCGGCAATATGCACCTGCAACTCGAAATTGCCGTTCTCGAGCATACGCACGTAGACCGCATCATCAAAGTCGCGCGCTGTCTCTCCGTCGATGGTCACAATCGGCAGCCCGCGAAAATCGCGCCGCCACTCCAGTTCAGACGCCGGAATGACTGCCAACGTCTCCTGCGCCTCCCGCAAAGCCGCCGCCGGAAAATGGTGCGGCAAATGAAACTTGCGAATCGTGATCTCGACATCCACGCCGAAATCATTCTCGCGCCCCAGAATCTCAATCACCCGCCCTCGCGGATTCTGCGTAGGCGAAGGCCAGTCGGTGATCTCAACATCCACGACGAGTCCTTCAAGATCGTCCCACTCCGTCCGCCGCGCCACCTCATCCCCCAACACGCGATCGACAGATTTCTTCCTCTTCCGTAGCGCCGGCGTCCCGCCGGCTGTCCCGGAGGGATCTGGCCCCCGGTTGGAAGGTCGTGACGCTGTTGCATCTTTCTCCTCCGGCCGCTCCATCCCCGCCGGAATCAAAATCTCCTGCGTAATCTTGCTGTCGATGGGCCGCACATATCCTCCGCGGCTTCCATAATGAAAGATCCCGACCACCGTGGGGTGCGCCCGCATCACCGGCCGCACAATGCGCCCCTCGGCGCGCCCATCCGGACGCAGGTTGCTGATGTCCACCAGCACCAGGTCTCCGTGCATGGCGTTGCCAATGAGATGGGGCGGAATGAAGATATCGCCCGACAGCTTCGCCTTGAGTGCCGGACTCAGCGACTTCGTGTCAGGAATGACAAATCCGAATCCGTCGCGATGCATGGTAAGGCGTCCCGCAACCAGATTCTTGTCGCCAGCCGCAGCAGGCAGCGCATAACGATCCGAGTCCACCGGAAGAAGCGTCCCGCGGGCCACCATCTTCTGCAGCAGCGCATCCAGCTCACGCCGTTCGTCCCCGCGTACCCCAAGTTCGCGCACGAGCTGCTTGAACCCGGCCGCACGCTTCGGCTGTTTCGCGATGTGTTTCAGGATTGTGGATTCGGGAAGCATAGGAGAAAGCTGTCAGCTATCAGCCGTCAGCTCTCAGCATACCGCACTCGCAGGGCGTGATCGATTTGCGCCGCGAGCGCTCAAGCACTGTCATCCTGAGCGAAGCGAAGGATCTGTGCAACCTCCCGCAAGTTGCACAGGTCCGTCGGTCCGCAAAAGGCGCGGACCTCAGGATGACAATCCCATTCATATCACCAGCTATCCCCGCCCCCGCGCGGAGGCCACGCCCCCAACGCCCGCCGCACCATCGCGATCTGCCCCAGGTGATAGCTGTTGTGCGCCACCATCTGCCACAGCACGGCCTCGAGGGTCCCAGCAAGTTTCTTGTCGCCGTCATGCGTGCTCTCGATTTCGCGTTGCATTTCCTGCGGGGAAGATTTCGCCAGTTCGCCAAACTCGGCCAGAAACCCGGTCAAGCGCTCCTTCAGAAGGTCCCACTCCTGCGCGCTGACGGGGGCTGGTGCCGGTGGAAAGCTTTCAGAGCTGTGCTCGGGATACCTCGGTCTCTCTCCTCGAATCCGCCGCAGCTCATACTCCATCCAGTAATTCATGTGGAAGACGAGCTGGCCGACCGAGTGGGGAAATCCCGCAACCTGCCGCGCCGCCAGCTCCGCAGAGATATCCTCCATGCACGCGAGAGGGTCCGCGTGTGCGCCCTTCCCGCGAAGCAGTTCTACGAGTGCACGTTTGGGCATCGAATAAGCGGTCTGACGCGGAGCTTAGGGCACGACGCTAGCTCGGCGATCGAGACAATTCTGTGAAGAGCCGGCGGGGACCACCGAAGAATCTCCGGCACGCGCGGTCTTAACACTACCGGCGCAAACATCCCCTTCCGGAATGCCGTCAAGCCATAACCTGAGTTCCTTCGTGCGCTGCTCGGTCAGTTCCTGGAGTTGCGTGCAGCGGCACGCCGGGTACACGGTACCGTACTCGGCTTGCTCGTCAGGCTTGGGGAACCGCGCTTCCAGTTCGGCATCGCGAAACGCCAGCCACGCCCTCTGTGCGGCCTTCAGTTTCGAGACAAACTGCGCATCTTTCCCGTACTCCTTCAGGATCTTGGAGTAAGTCGCAGTTAATGAGGCATCCGCCTTGTGGAACTGTCCACAGGATTGCTGGTCAAGATCCGCCTGAGTTTGCGCGTGCAGGCTGGAGATACCGAAGAAAACAGCGGCCGATATCATCCACCGAACCGCCCGAAGCGACATTATCGGTCCTCCCACCCACTACCGCTCAACGAAGTACTGCTCCTCCAGAATCCTCCGATGATGCAGCTCATGCCCCGCAATCATATAAGCCAATGCCCGCACGCTGACTACATTCTCACTCGCCACACCGCGCCGCCCCCACGCTGCCTCATCCAAGTTGCGCAGCAGTGTCAGCGTGGCTCGCCGCACTGCAATGTAATCATCAATAATGTCTGCGAGCTGCACCCGCGCAAACGGACCATTCTTCACATAGTCATCCTGCTCAAATCGCGCCAGAGGCGTCTGGTCGCCGCGGGCAATTCGCAATGCCCGATACGAAAAAATGCGTTCCGTATCGCAGACGTGCCCCAGCACTTCCTTCGCACTCCATTTATCGGGAGCGTAGCGAGAATCCCCGTCGCTCTCGTCGCGTCCCGAAAGCAGAAGCATCGTCTGCCGCCGCTGCGTGTCGAGCGTCCCCAAGATATCGGTCCCTGCAACCAGAGAAATGTAGCGGTCATAATAAGGCGCATATTCGCCCGGCTCAGGCCGCGCGATTGTAAACGTTGCTGTATTCACCACGGCTGGTTCTGACATGGTTGGCTCCAAATATATATAGAAGTCCGCCCCGAGGCCCGGTTTCCAAAGAAGATTTGTGAAGAATTAGACGCCCCACTCCAATTTCCGTTTTCGATAAATCTTCGACCCTGTCAGCATAACGCCCGGCGCCTGTGGAAGGGTACGAGTGCAGCAGTTTTTTCCGGGAATCGTTACACCCACCAAGCAGAAAGTATGCAGCCTCACCCTGAGCCCGACCCGGCTTTCTCGACTCCCTCGTGCGTACCATCCGAGGAACTCCCGATTGAAAATAAAGGATTTTCCACAGGGTTCACTCTGAGACGCGGGAGTACAATCTGGTTTGGTCACGAAAGTGCGGCCAGTGACCCCTAATCCCAACTAGGAAAGGAACTTTTACGCCATGTGGAAGCCGACCAATCAGCC
>DATDGW010000514.1:0-6256 GCA_036521895.1 Candidatus Sulfotelmatobacter sp.
AGATGCACTCCGGCGCCTTCGAGCGTGGGCTTGGACTTGATGAGACGTTGGACGGGTCGAATGGACATGGGATCTCCCATGTGCCTAAGAGGCACAGTGATCGTTTTATGCCGCGTGGCAATTTGATGCAGTTAGGGGCGTGCAGGACGCAGGCGCACGAAGGCTGGCGATTAGAACCTCAGCTCATAAGATTGCTTCTAGTCCTTCAGCGGGACCACGGCACTGCCGTCGCGACAGAAGGTGGCGACCCGTTGCAGGTCGCCGTTGGCGCGGGGAACGGTCATCACTGGGCCGTAGCAATAGACGGCATGGCCGGAGGCGGCGAAGTACCAGCGTCCACCCTTGGTATGCTTGGCGATCTGGGTGGTGGGCTGGCGCAGGGGCTTTTGGGGCACCCACGGAGCAACCGGCAGACTGAACATCAAGGCTAGGGTCAGGGCCTTCATTGTGTACCGACTTTCCGCTTGCTACTGCTTACCGACAGAATGAAAGTGCCGCAGGTTCGTGAATCTTGCTTCTTTACAATCGTAGCGCTGGGTCGTGCTCAGATCGTGATCAGAGTCCGGACATCGTCGACCAGATCGGCCGCCGGCTTCGACGGCATTTTGAAATCTGGCTTCTGCTGGCCCGACTGGGTCTGCGTACGTTGCTGCTGCGGTCCTGCCTGGGAAGACGGGGCCTGACGGGTGGGTGCTGACGGGTACTGGGTCGAAGGAGCCTGGGTCTGCGGAATCTGGGTCGACGGGTACTGGGATGACGGGTTCTGGGTCACTGGAACTTGTGCTTTGGCCGAGGTGGCCTGGGCGCTGTCCTGCGCCGCCTTCTGCTTGACTGCCGACAGTTCGGTGCTGTCGCGGAACAGCTCCCGAATCAGGGCGCGCTGCGATTCGATGGTTCGCCCCTGCTCCACGATCAGCATGGTCATCAGGCCGTATGAGATCAGGAACAAAACGGTCAGGAGTGGCAACCAGCCGCGCTTCTCTGGAGGAGCGAGGACTTCGATCGTGGCTACAGTCGGTAAAGTGCTGGTCCCAAATAGAGTCGTCAAGTGGCACCCGGTCTTCGCCTCAAGCACGCAGGCACTGTGGAGGATTGCACCCAGGCAACCATCGCGCACAATCCGTCCAAGGCGCTGATAACAGGATGGTTAACGGTCTTTCGAAGAGAGGGGAGCAAGGCTCGATGTGCAACTCAATGCACATTATGAGTAGGCGAGATTTGTTGGGGGAGCTCGTTCCTCGAACTCGTTGCTCTTGCAATTCGCCCGTCTGGCGCGGCTTTGCAGGCGAATCGTCAGACAGGACGTGGCCCTTTTCGCAGTAATTTTGGTTACTCTGGTTACTTTGCCGGAACGCCGTGATCTCCTAAGATCAATAGTTCGTAAAGAACACAAACTCCTCTATCTCAGGGATCGATGATCATGCGGAAGCTGTGCGCTCTGGCCCTATTATTTCTCCTATTCTTAACCTTCTTTGGACCCGCACGAGCGGCCCAAAGCCAACAATCTGCCGGCACGCGACGAATCACGCGACAAGTCCAGCCAGTATACCCAGACCTCGCTAAGAAAATGAATCTGGGCGGCACGGTGAAGGTGATCGCGGTCGTAGGGGCGGACGGAGAAGTGAAGTCCGTAGAACCGGTCGGTGGCAGTCCGGTGCTCCTCAAGGCGGCGCAAGATGCCATCGCAAAATGGAAATTCGCCCCCGGTGCTGAATCCAAAGAGGTCGTCGAACTGCATTTCACTCCCTAGCCGGAGGCTGCGGGCATCCAGGTGACTGAACTTTACTTGCCTAGCACCAGCTTGGCGATCGTCGCCAGTTGCATGTTCGACGTCCCCTCGTAGATCTTGCCGATCTTGGCGTCGCGCCAGTACTTCTCTACCGGATAGTCCTTGGTGAATCCGCAGCCGCCGTAGATTTCGATGGCCAGCGAGGTCACGCGCTCGGCGACCTGCGAGGCGAAGAGCTTGGTCATGGCGGCTTCTTTCACGAAGTTCACGCCGGCGTCCTTCATGCGCGCGCAGTTGTAGACCATCAGGCGGGCGGCCTCGATCTCGGTGGCCATTTGGGCGATCTGGAACTGGATGCCCTGGAACTCCGAGATCGCCTTGCCGAACTGCTTGCGCTCGACGGCGTATTTGCAGGCGAACTCCCATGCGCCGCGGGCCAGACCGATCATTTGCGCGCCAATGCCGATGCGGCCTTCGTTCAGGGTCTCGATGGCGATCTTGTAGCCTTTGCCGGGCTCGCCCAGCACGTTCTCTTTGGGGACGCGGCAATCTTCCAGAATCAGCTCGCAAGTGGACGACGCGCGGATGCCGAGTTTGTCTTCTTTCTTGCCGACGGTGAATCCGGGGAAGTCTTTCTCGACCAGGAATGCCGTGATGCCTTTGTATCCGGCATTGGGATCGAGCGTCGCGAACAGAACGAACAATCCTGCTTCTTTCGCGTTGGTGATCCACAGCTTGCGCCCGTTCAGCACGTATTCGCTGCCTTTGAGCGCGGCGCGCGTTTGTAGGGCGAAGGCGTCGGAGCCTGAACCGGCCTCGCTGAGGGCATAGGCGCCGACGATCTCGGTCGCCATCCTGGGCAGGAAGCCTTCCTTCTGTTCTTCGGTTCCCCAGCGCAGCAGGGCGTTGTTGACGAGCGTGTTCTGCACGTCGACGATGACACCGGAGGACGCGTCCACGCGCGAGAGTTCCTCCACGGCGAGGATCGCTTCGAAGAACCTGGCACCCCCTCCGCCGTACTGCTCGGGAATCTCGATACCCATCAGGCCCAGCTGGAAGAAATCGTGGATGAGTTCTTTGTCGAAGACGCCCTTGTCGTCCATCTCCTTCACCAAGGGACGAATCTTCTCGTCGGCGAACTGGCGGATGTTGTCGCGGAAGAGAACTTCGTCTTCGGTAAGAGTCGTCAAGGGAGTGGGAACGGCGGCCTGCAGAGTGGTCTCGGACATGGAGGCACCTTCAAAACCTTAGGATGGCAAACCGCTAATTTTAGCACTCTCGAATGCGAGGGTTGTCCGATGCGCGCGTACATCTTACGGAGGCGTCATCCCGAGCCCGGCGCCGTTCAGCCGGGGGAGGGATCTCGCGCGCGGGTCGACGAGTCTTCGCGCGAGCTCCTTCGCTCCGCCTGAAAGGCGGCTACGCTCAGGATGACGCCGCACAGTGATGAGGTGATCCGCTACTTAGAGCGGGAGTGAACCAGCTTAAGCCCGTCTGCCTGCAGGATCCGTTTGATCTGGCTGCGGGCGTGGACCGACCATGGTCCTGAGGTGTCGAGCTTAACGTAGGCTTGCCAGTGTTTGAGCGCCTTACGGGGCTCGCGGGTTTTCTCGTAGGCTAGCGCCAGATTGTAGTGTGCGTCGGCATAGGTCGGAGCGAGTTGCAGGGCGGTCTTGTAGGTCTGGATCGCTTCCTGCACCCGGCCGGTTTCGTCGAGCACGTTGCCGAGATCGAAGTACGCCAGCGAGTAGCGCGGGTCGGCTTCAATCGCCTGGCGGTAGTGCCGTTCCGCTAGAGAGAAATCCTGGCGGTTGTAGTAGAGGGTACCGAGATTGATGTGCGCGGCGGCGTGCGTGGGCTGGATCGCGAGCACCTGATGGTAGGCGGCGATCGCCTCGGGCTGCGTGTTGGGATCTTCCTCCAGCGCGATGCCGCGCGCGAACCACGACGTAACTTCGCTCTCGCGGGGACCGGGATCGGACTTCGGCACCGGCGTGCTGGTCAGAACTTTTTCGCGTTCGGAAAAATCCATCAAGAACTGGCCTGCGATCGGCTCCAGCAGCTTGCCCTCGTGCCGAAACGCCACGCGGTGCTTCGCCGTGGACCAGGCGCCGGCCTCGAGCAGCGGCTTTTCCACGCCCGCAGCCTGCTTGCGCATGGCGTCGAGCGACTGGCGAATCACCGCCGGACGCACGCTCATGGCGCACAAGTCGCGCACTTTCTTGGTTTCGAGGAGGTCCGAAAAGGAATACGCTTGGGCAGACGTTACCAGGCCGTTCCGCTCCCAGTTGGCTAACTGGCGCGGAGTTACGTGAAGGATCCTGAGTAAATCGGTTCGACTGTACACGTTGATGCGCAACCCGACAACGACACTACGCGAACATTATCTGCAACTTGCGGCAGAAAACGCAACAGCAAACCATGTGAAAACCTGTGGAGAACCTGGTTGATTTACATGCAGCGGAAATGGTGCAAATGCTTTAGACCGCGACCACGGCGGCCTGGTAGTCCTCGTAGGTGCCCTTGAAGTCGGTGATCTTGTGATCGCTCTCGAAGTGCCAGATGCGCGTAGCAACTTCGTCGATCAGATCGTGATCGTGGGTGACGAGAAAAACGGTTCCCTGATAGCGCTGCAAGGCGATGTTCAGAGCGTTGATGGCTTCGAGATCGAGGTGGTTCGTGGGTTCGTCGAGTACGAGCACGTTTGGCTTTTGCAGCATCAGTTTGCAGAAGAGCAGGCGCGCGGCCTCGCCGCCGGAGAGGACGCTCGTGGATTTGGTCGCTTCTTCGCGCTGAAACAACATCTGCCCGAGGATTCCACGTAACTCTTCCGTAACCGCCGCCGGGTTCCATTGGTGCAGCCACTCGATTGCGGTCGTGCCGCCTTCGATGAGGCTGCGGTGATCTTGCGCGAAGTAGCCGATGGAGGCTTCGTGCCCCCAAATGACCTTGCCGGAGTCGACGAACGGACCGTCATAGCCGCTGGTCTTGCGCAGCTCCGCCTCCGGTGTGGTCGGAGAATTTGCCAGAAGCGCGTTCAGCAGGGTGGTCTTCCCGGCTCCGTTGCGTCCCATGAGTGCGATTCGTTCGCCACGGATGACGCTCGCGGTGAAGTCACGAATGACCTGCTTGTCGTCGTAGGCCTTGCCCAGACGTTCGATCTCGAGAATGTGCTTGCCCGAGGGGCGCTTCTGCTCAAACTTGATGAACGGGCGCTGAATGTTGGACTTGGCCAGTTCCGTGACCTGAAGGCGCTCGACCTCCTTGCGCCGCGATTGCACTTGGCTCGACCGCGTACCGGCGGCGAAGCGCGCGATGAATTCGTTCAACTGCGAAATTTTCTTTTCGCGCTGCGCGTTCTGGGATTCGATCTGCGAGCGGACCTGCGTCTTGGCGACGACCATATCGTCGTAGCTGCCCGTGTAGGTGATGATGGTTTCGTAATCGATGTCGGCGATGTGAGTGCAGATGCTGTTCAGGAAGTGGCGGTCGTGCGAGATGGCGATCACAATGCCGTCGTAAACGTTGAGAAATCCCTGCAACCAGTGAATCGAATCCAAGTCCAAGTGGTTCGTAGGTTCGTCGAGCAGAAGCGCTTGCGGATGACCGAACAGAGCCTGCGCGAGAAGCACGCGGACTTTCTGTCCGCCCTGCAGTTGGCTCATGTTGCGACCGTGTGCCTCGTCGGGAATGTCGAGGCCTTGCAGGAGAATGGCGGCATCGCTCTCGGCGGTGTAGCCGTCTTCTTCACCGACAATGCCTTCGAGTTCGCCGAGTTTCATGCCATCGGCGTCCGTGATCTCGGGCTTTTCGTAGATGGCGTCGCGCTCCTGCATGGCCGCCCACAGGCGCTTGTTGCCCATGATGACGGTGTCGATCGCGGTGTAGGCGTCGAAGGCGAACTGGTCCTGGCTCAACACGCCAAGCTTGCGCGGGCGGACGACGGTCCCTTTTTGCGGCTCGAGTTCGCCGCTAAGCAACTTCATAAACGTGGATTTTCCGGCGCCGTTGGGCCCGGTCAGGCCATAGCGCTTGCCCGGCGTGAACGCGGTGGAAACTTCATCGAACAGTATTTTGGCGCCGTAGCGCATGGACACATTGCTGACTGAAAGCATTTCTTTGTGACTTCTTCAGGACCTGCGAGGAATTCCGCCAAGACGGTGCGCAGCTGGAATTAATAGAATACCATGTCGGCCCCGTTTTATGCGGTCCAGGGATCGACGACAGTAGCGGGAATGTCACTAAAGTGCGCAGCATTGCGGGTAGCGAGCGAGGCGTGCCGGGCGATGACGATGCCTGCAATCATGGAATCGCGAAACCTTCAACTCTACCCATCTTGTGTCTTGAAGCCATAAGGGTTGCGGTCGCTCGGGCCGCTTCTTCGTCAAGACCGGCGATCCGGCTATCGATTTCTCCGAGAATCCGCTCGAATATCTGGGCTAGGCTCGTTCTCCTTTTGCCAGCGGCCATGATCTGCAGCCCAATTTGAATCTCGAGAACCGTGATCGAAGTCGTCCAGATTGAACT
>DATDGW010000515.1:0-2290 GCA_036521895.1 Candidatus Sulfotelmatobacter sp.
TTCTGGGCCCGCCGGATATCGTCGTTGGGCTCCACCTCCCTGCCGCCTGGCAGTGAACCTATGTGGAAGACGCCGACGAAGGCGCCGTTGGGAGTCTTCAGGCGATAGTCATGCAATCCGGTGGGCACCGAGGATTCTACCGAAACCTTTAGCCTGACTTTCGCACTTGGAGGGTTTTCCAGAAGCTAAGCCCTTGAAATTCGGTAAAAGGTATCGCTAGGTCTTCACCACAAAACGGGTTGCTCGGCGGCTGTTTTTGTGGATGACAGAAGAATTTGGGGGGACTTGATTCGCGGTGGAGGTTGGCTCGGCAGAGTGATGTCCAGCTTGTTCAACATGGCTTGGACGTCCTTGTCCGGCTGGGTGTAGCGAGGGAGCATGAGCCAACGTCCATCGAGCATCGGGATCCAGACTTCAACCATCTGAATCGTTGCCATCTTCTCCAACACCGCCGCAGGCGTGAGGCCGGAAGCGTGAATCATCAATCGGTTCTTCAGCGTGACTTGCAGACAATAGGCCAAGAACGCAATCAGCACATGCGCGTCAGCCCGATGCTCCAGTTGATGATGGATGGGCCGAATGCTCAGCTCACTTTTCAAACAGCGAAACACGGACTCGATCTGGGTCAGTTGCACATAGCGCGTCCAGAGCACGGCTGGATCTTCCGCCGTCAGATTGGATCGCAGCAGGTAATGGCCATCGCGTTGTTCGGCAGCCTTGAGCTTGGTCTTGTCCGTCTGAAATGAAAACGTCTTACGCGTGACAGCCTCACCAGTTTGTGGCAAGCAAATCTTCACGAACCCGAACGCCCGGCCCGCTTCTTTCTTGGCGGCTCCGATCCGCAACAGCAGTTGATCCCGTTTGGGCAGGCTCTTGCGCATCGCGCGCAGTTTGCGCAACAGCCGCACCAGACGCTTGCGCCGGATGGCGATTTCTTTCGCCTGCCTGCCTTCGCTCTTGGCCAGCACGTAGAGTTCGCCGCCATCCTGATACAGTTTCACTTGCACCGAGTCGCGAACTTTCTGCCACGGCAGATCCAGCCACTTCTTCTCGTGCTGATGGATCTTCCCCTTGGGCGTGCCCACCAGGTAGAAAGTCTCCCGCTCCGGCTCGCGCATCTCCTTCAGGATGGCTTCGCTCGGTATGCCGCGGTCCATCACCCAGGTCCGTTTCGCTTTGCCGTAGGTCTTCTCTATGTCGTCCAGAAAGGTTCGCAAGGTCGTCCGCTCCGACGTGTTGCCATTCATCACTTCGTAGGCCAGCGGGAATCCATCCGTCGTGACCACCAGCGCGATTACCAACTGCAGACAGTCCGGCCTTCCATCCCGGCTGTAGCCGCGCCGCGCTTTCCGGTTCTGTTCCATCTCGCCTTCGAAGTACGTGCTGGTCAGATCGTAGAGTAATACTTCAAAGTCGGCCTGGAACAGGTCCGACCACTTCTGCTTCAGCCAAACGAATAATTCTCGCTTGTGTTCCAGCACCCGGTCCAGACAGCGGTACAGCCGATCCTTCCCCGCCACGGCGAAGTCTTCCTCCAGTAACTCGTCCATCGCGCTATCCACGAACCACTGCCGATGCACTTGAAACTCGCTGCCAGGATCCAGTAAACGATTCACCACCAGCAACTGCAGCACCTTCTCCCAACTCACCTTCTCCCGAGCTTCCGGCAGACGTTGCTGCCAAAACTCATTAAGACCCAGTTGGCGCCATAGCTCACACGCCAACCAGCAGTTGCCGAACACCCTCGGCCGCCTCAGCTCCAGCCCACTCAACCTCACCTGTATGCTGTCCACCGCGTCCGCCGGAATCGGCTGATCGTCCGGAAACAGACTCACCGTGGCATAACGCTGCTCGTTCTCGTCGAACACCTCCAGCGTTTTGCGCCACGCGCTCTGTTGCTGGTCGTTGATCTCGCCCAGATATAAAACCGTCCGTTGTGTCGTCTTTCCGCCGACCAAACGCCGGTTCTCTACGATGCTGAAGTAGCGATGATCCTTCCCGTCTTTCTTGCGGTTTGTGCTGCGCAGAAACATCGAAACCGCAGCATGCCAGAAATCAACTCTTTTGAAAAGAGGGTAGGTCTTCACTCTGCCGTTTTCAGAAACGTGGTGATGAACGTATTGGACTTGCCCCTCGCCTCCCCGGCAAAAACCTTCTGGAGTGCGAAAGTCAGGCTAGACAATGCGCGACAGATGCTGACTCTAGGCTGCGGGCTCACGGTGAATCGCAGCACATTGTGCCGGGCGTTGTTGCGGATGTCCGACAAAGCCGAACCCACCTACGAAGACTT
>DATDGW010000516.1:0-10276 GCA_036521895.1 Candidatus Sulfotelmatobacter sp.
ACGAACAGCGTTCTTCTTCACCCAGAGTGCCGCGACAAGGTTCGCCGCCTCCATCTTTCTGTTCCTTAACCGCGTCTTCCTTAAAAGGGCGTTCGAAGGGCTTGAGCCGTATATGGCGAAAGTCTTAAGTACGGTTCTGAGAGGGCTGGACCCCAGTAATGGGGTCCGGCCACTCGGGATGACCTTCTCTCAGTCTTTTAATTCATGGAACTGACCTGCCGACACCAGTTCGTCCGCCTCGGGTGAGTCGATGCCGTTTTCCAGGCCCTGGCATCCCTTCACTTCACTGCGGAACCCGGGATAAGCTCTCTCCTGTTCCGGGGTCAGCGGATACAACCAACCAGTCGCGGGACCTCCCACGTCGTCGAAGGCAAGTCCATGCGTACCGCTAGCGGTGGGATGCGGGTCGGTAAATGCCTGGTCCGGAAACAGAGAAAGATCAATTCCTTGAATCCCAAATCGCGACCTGCACTGGCGTCACTTTTTGGTCCGTTCCTGACGGCGCTGGCAGGGATTGTGCAGACGCTGAATCTCGAGGCTCCGGCAGCGACGGTGGCAAAATGAAGGGCTATATTCCGGAGTAAAGGCTACTCGAGCCGACGGCCTTCGTTCCCGGGCCGCGCGGAGGTTCGGGTGAACTCAACAGTCAAACCGCGGTCGCGAGCCCGCAGGATCTTAAGAGCGTTGGCCGTGCTGGCAATTCTGCCTATCGTGGCGATCGCGGCACTGCTCGGGGCAATGCGCCTGGAGCACGGATTCAGCACCACGCTGCCAGCGCCCACGGGACCATTCGCCGTGGGACGCGCCATCTACGACTGGACCGACGACAAGACACTGGACAGGCTGGCGTCCGCGCCAGGGACGAAGCGCGAACTCCTGGTCTGGATCTGGTATCCGGCGGCTGGGACATCCACGGCGACGGACGATTACCTGCCCGACGCAGTGCGAATGGCTGTCGAACGCAACAGCGGCGCGCTGTTCAGCAAGTTCCTGACGCGGGATCTTTCGAAGGTCCATGGGCACAGTGCAGGGAATCCGGATGTGTCGGCGCAGGAGCGATCCTATCCCATTGTGATCATGCGGGCGGGGGCTTCGGCTGGAGTGTGGAACTACTCGACGCTGGCCGAAGACCTGGCCAGCCGCGGCTACGTCGTCGTCGGCTTCGACGCTCCGTACCGCACGCACGTAGTCGCCTTCGCTGACGGCCGGGTGATGCAACGGCTGCCGGAGAACAATCCCGAAGTCTGTGAGGGCATGACGGGCGCGGAGCAGGATCGCTGTGCCGTCAGACTGCTGGGTGCGTGGACCACGGACATGACATTCGTACTCGACCGCTTGACGCAGTTGAACGCCCCGGACGCGCCGGGCAAGTTCAGAGGACGGCTCGACATGACGCGCGTGGGAGTCTTTGGCCACTCATTCGGAGGGGCGGCGGCCCTGCAGTTCTGCCACGACGACGTGCGGTGCAAAGCAGCGGTGGATGTGGACGGGGCTCCTCACGGTAGCGTGATAAAGACGGGCCTGGATCGACCATGCATGATTCTGTTGAGCGACCACAGCGGCGAGGACGACCCGCAAGGTCCTCAGATCATGGCGGATCTGCGATCGATTTACGATCGGGCGCCGACCGAAGGAAGAGTGTTCCTCGAGATTCGTGGGGCAAACCATTTTCTATTCAGCGACGACGGAGCGCTGTTAAAAAGCCATATTGTGATGCGGACGCTGCGGATGTTGCGAGTGGTGGGGATGGATGGGAAAAGGCAGCTATCCGTGACTACGTATTGTTTGCGCGGTTTCTTCGACGCAGAGTTGAAAGGGGCGCCGCGGTTCGGGGCTGCGTCGTCGATTGATCCGGAGGTTCAAGCCGTGCACTAGCGATTCTATGGCCCCTCCGGTTCTTGCTCCCTTCTGCTCACTTGCTACCCACGGCTTACGCGGTGGGCTGCATTCTTCCGTCGCTTTGTGGCTGAAAGCCGAAAAAACGTTCTCCACCGGGCAGGCCTATTCCTGGCGCAGGGCGCTCATGGGATCGACTTGTGCCGCGCGCCGCGCCGGTATGTAGGTTGCGAAGATTGCGACGATGAGAATCGCGACCGGCACGATGAAATAAACACGCGGGTCACTCACGTGAAGATCAAAGAAGATAGCTCCAAAGACTTTCGGGAGCGGGAGCGACATGACGAGACCAACCGCCGCTCCGATAGCAGTCATCTTCACGCCTTCTCCAAGAACCATACGCAACACGTCCTCGGCCTTCGCTCCAAGGGCCATGCGTATTGCGATCTCGTGGGTTCGCTGTCCTACGGAATATGCGATAAGCCCGTAAATCCCGATAGCTGCGAGGAGCAGCGCCAGAAGGGCGAAGGTGGCCAGAGCGCTCAAGAAAAGTGGATTCCCTGCCCTCTGCGTCTCGATCACGGCGGGCATGCTCATAACGCGAGTCAGGGGAAGATCGACATCCATCTGTGCGACGCTGCTGCGCAGAGCGGAGGCGAGCGCGTTCGGATCGGAATTGGTCCGAAGCATGAGGGAGAAGGAAGAGGTGGGCCGCTGAAGAAGAGGTTCGTAGACTGTCGGATCGTCGCGGGTGGCTTCGGAATACGATTTCACGTTGCCAACCACTCCCACGATCTCACTCCAACCGGGCGCTCCACCGTTGACCTCAAGCCGGATTTGCTTTCCGAGCGGCTCCTGGCCGTGCAGATACTGGTCCGCAAACTTCTGGTTGACCACGACAACGCCTGGCGCGGTGCGATCATCTGTCTCGTGGAATGCGCGACCGTGCAACAGCGAGATGCCCGCCGTCCGAAAGTAATCTGTGGTGATGACAAAATTGAGGGCGCTGGGTCCCTGGCTCGCGGGCTGCTCGGGCTGGCCTTTAATGTGAAGAGCGACCGTGCCGGGCGCGGTCGCCGGCAAATCGGAAGTGGCGGCGACGGCCTCCGCGCCGGGAAGATTTTGCAGCCGGGAAAGCAGTCCCTGGACGAAAAGAGTTTGCCGAGAGGCATCGTTGTATCGGGCGCTATCGAGGGTCACGCTGGCCGTGAGGAGATGGTCTGCCTGGAATCCCAGGTCCTGATGTTCAATCACGAAGAGCCCTCGGAAAAGGAGCCCGGTTCCAACCAGCAGAAACAAAGCCAGGGCGATCTCACCGGCAACCATTATGGTTCGGAGACGGGTATGGGAGAGGCTTGGCGAAGCGGTGCGGCTTTCATCTTTCAGATTGGTGGTAACGTCGGTGCGCGAGGCGCTGAGCGACGGCGCGAGACCGCAGAGCACCGCGCTGACGAGGCACAAGCCCGCAGCGAAGAGCATCACGTTCCAGTCCAGAGTGAACGGTACGGCGCTGATGGCATCGTTAAAGCTCATGCCCACCCGTACGAGTTGAATCCCCCAATAAGAGAAAAGAAGGCCCACACCGCCGCCGAGGAAAGCGATCAACAGGCCTTCGGTCAGCAATTGCTGGATCATGCGCAGGCGGGCGGCTCCGAGAGCGCAGCGGATCGCCAGTTCCTTGCGGCGTGCCGCCGAGCGCGCCAGCAGCAATCCAGCGACATTGGCGCAGGCAATCATGAGAACAAACGCAACCGTGGTCATCAATATTGCCAGCGCGCCGCGAATCGAGAGACTGTAGATCAGGAAATCGGGCAGCGTGCGGACCATAGCACCCCAGCCCTTCTCGGTGTCGGGAAAGTTTTCTTCAGCGCGGCGGGCTAAAGTGACAAACTCGGCGCGAGCTTGTTCCAGCGGTATACCGGGATTGAGACGTGCAAACACGAATAAAGAACGATTCTTGCGGGCGGCTGGAGTTTGATCCGCAGCGGTCAAAACGAGCGGCATCCACAACTGAGGCGTGAATCCCAACAAACGAAAACTCGCGGGCATTACTCCGATGACGGTGTAGGGTTCGCGGTTGAGGCGAATGGTACGGCCAACGAGGGAGGCGTCGGAACCAAAACGCCGCTCCCAGATTTCGTGGCTGAGAACGACGAGGTGATCTCGTCCGGCCTGGTCTTCTCCGGACTGGAAGACGCGTCCGAGTTGCGGGGTGACACCGAGCGCGCTGAAGTAATTCGAAGACACGGCAGCGGAACGAAGGGCCTCGGCCTTGCCCTCTAACGTCAAGCTGACGGTCCGATATTCGTCGGCGGCGGCCATGTCGGCGAAGACATGATTGGCCTGGCGCCAAGCGAGGTAATTGGGCACCGACACAGGCGTCGCATCGGCCTGAAAGCCCTGGGCTGGGTCAACGGAAGTCACCACGGCGACGCGCTCGGGTTCGCGACCGGGCGGGCGGCGTAAGAGGAAAGCGCTTACGAGACTGAACATCGTGGTGTTCACTGCGATGCCCAGCGCCAAGGTAAGAACGGCGACGACGGTAAATCCAGGGTTTCTGCGCAGCTGCCGCAAACCATATCGCAAATCTTGAATCATCGTTTCCATGCCGGGTCGCTCCTGCGAAGCCGCTTGGCGCTATACAAAACGTCTTGGAGATGCAGATATCACGCCAAACTCTCAGTCCGTAGGACATTGACAACATGGCGGAAACGGGCGAGAAGCGGAATTCGTGCCGTCCAATCGTGGACTCGGGTGCCCGAGAACGGACATTCACGGACGACGAAGCAGGCAGCTCCGGGCAGCGGACCGTTACGGGCCGGCTTCACGTGCTGTACAGCAGTAGGCGAAAGTCGCTAGTAACGCTCGGGGAGGTGACTTCTTCGGACTTGACTTGGCGCCGGGTGACGAGGGGCGGCGCTTTCCTTCCCTTTGCCATCCCCGATCTGCTGAAAATAAAGCACTTACAGGTGGGAACTCTAGACACCCGGGCGGAGTCTATGTTGAGTGAGAGTCACGGCTCCGCTCACAGTTGGCCGGAGTTGACCGGGCAGCAAATATTCAAGGTCGCGGTAGGGTGGAAAATCCTATAATCAGGGGACGCCAATATGGCGGGAGCAACCACCTTGGGTGATTTGGCAAGTGCCATCGGAATTCGATCGCAGGAAGAAGCGGCGATTGTCGCGGAGCTGAAGGCCGGCTCGGAAGCGGCGTACGCGTGGCTGATCGGAGAGTTTCAGCAGCCCGTGTACGGGCTGGTGTACCGGATCGTGAATGATCCGGCGGACGCGGCCGATACGACGCAGGATGTCTTCCTGAAAGTGTTTCGCGGGATGAAACATTTTCACGGCGGGTCGAGTTTAAAGACATGGATCTACCGCATCGCACTGCATGAGGCGGCGAACCGGCGGCGGTGGTGGTTCCGGCATAAGGCGAAAGAGACATCGATTGAGCCGGTGGAGTCGGAGGGACCGAGTCCGGGTGAGAATGCGATGCAGGTGGCGCTAACCGATCATGCGGATTCTCCGTTTGACAGCGTGGCGCATCACGAAGTGCAGCATCGGGTTGAAGAAGAACTAAGGAAGGTTCCGGAGCCGTACCGCACGACGCTGATTTTGCGCGATCTGGAAGAGATGTCGTACGAAGAGATTGCCGAGGTGCTGGAGATTTCGCTGGGAACGGTGAAATCGCGGTTGACGCGCGGCAGGGACGCACTGCGGCAAAGGCTGGCGCCGTACGTGCGCGAAGTTGGAAATGAACTGGGGTTGACCGCCCCTGAGGACAGAGGAAAAACGCGGTCGCAGGTTGCTGGAGGGGGTAGAAGGGTTGAGGTGATTTCATGATGGGCACAGTAAAGAACACCGAACTGCAGTGCCCCAAGGCGAAGCGGCTGTTCTCGCCTTACCTGGATGGCGCGGTGACGGGCACGGAGATGCTCGCGCTGCAGCAGCATTTGTCGAATTGCGGGGCTTGCCATCACGAGTATCAGGCGTTGCGGCGGACCCAGCAGTTGTTGGCGAGTGTGGGACGTCCGAAGGTTCCGGCGGATCTGGGATTGAAGCTGCGGCTGGCGATCTCGCGCGAAGTGGAGCCGGCGAAGCGGGCCCGGTTCGAGGGACTGCGGGTGCGGATGGAGAACGCGCTGCAGGCCTTCATGGTTCCGGCCACGGCGGGCTTCCTGAGCGCGCTGATTATTTTTGGAATTGCGATGGTGTATTTCGTGGCGCCGTCGACGCTGCAGGCGGGCAGCGATGTGCCGCTGGTCATGGTGAACACCGCGCCGGAGTTGCAGCAAAGCGCATTCGGCATGACGCTGGACACGATCGAAGCAGATTCTCTGGTGATCGAAGCCTACGTGGATGCGAACGGGCGTGTGCAGGATTACCGCATTCTGTCGGACACGGAGAAGTCGAAGGAAGTTCTGCCGCAGGTGAAGCGGATGCTGATTTTCACGACGTTCCGTCCGGCGTTGTCGATGGGACGTCCGACGGCTAGCCGGGCGGTGTTGTCGTTTTCGAAGATTAGTGTGAGGGGGTAGGAGCTTCGAGCTGAGCTTCGAGCTTCTAGCCATCAGCTCTTCCGCAACAGAAAGGCCCCATTCTCGAACGAGAATGGGGCCTCTTTATTTTCCGGCTGAGTTGAGCTGCTGCCAACCTACTTTTGACAAGAATCGCTGACTGAACGGACGTGGGTGACTTCCAGGTGTCCGTGCTCGGTGTCGCTTTTTTTCACCCCGCTGTCTTTGGCCATGTCCTTGGCATCCTCTTTCATGTTGTGCATCTTGTCGTGAGAGACCACGCCTTTAACTTCCACTGTGTGGTTGACCTGGCTCGCCAAGTCGACGGCATTGTTGCCGTGGATTTCCCACGTGCTGCCGTCCTGGGCGGTTATGAGGAACTCATTGCCACTGCTTCGGGTGAGGCATCCGGTCATGTTTCTGACTTCGCCCTTCGGTTTGGCGTCCGCGTCTTGCGCGAGCGCCCACACCGTGGCCAGGGCCGCCAGCACCACACACAACAACAAACGATTCCATTGCTTTGTCATTCCGCGCTCCTTTGATTGGCGCCCCCGAGTTTCGGAGGGCAAATACCCGAGACATGCTTCCGGGGATAAGGTGCAGTTTCCGGCAGCAGAGTTGCCGTCGTTGACACCTCAGAGGTTGGTTTCAAGCGGGAGGCAGCCCGGGGGTGCCGGGGGTTTTTGCAGCAGATGGCCTCGGGTTTGTCGCCGCTCAGGGTCGAGGGTGTGAATCGTTGAGCTGACGACCTCGAAGGTCTTCACGTAAGGAATCCCGTCCAGAATTCTTCGAGAATTCGAGCACCCGCGGATAGCCGCTGGCGTTGAAGCACTGTGCGTTGTCTTCGTGATCCCAGAAGCTGATGGTCGCGATCTCACAGCCGTCGGGGACTGCGAGGGTGATTAAATCCAGGAATCCCTTATGCCGTCGCAGCCAGGGAAGAATTTCCCGATCCATGAGGCTGGTGAATTTAACCAGAGAGTCGGGCTTCAGGCGCACCGAGACCTTGCGAGCAAACGTGGTCGACCTCCGCACGGTGGGGATGGCTGTTTGCGAGAGCCGATCCACACGACATACCCCGCTGACGAGTAGTGCGTTTCGGGGGCCAAGCGCTTCAACTCTAGGATAAGCGGAGTGCAGGAACGATGACTGGCAAAAGCCCCACTTCTCGCGCCAAGAACGCGCGAGAAATGGGGCACCCGGCTGCTAACGAGAGGCACAAGGTCAAAGTCGAAAGCCGCGGGCGGGACGCCCCGCTACGGTTAGCCTTGGGGGTGGATTAGGTGAATCAGGAGGAAGGTGGTGGCGGCGACCAGGGCAGAGGCGGGGATGGTGAGGATCCAAGCCCAGACGATGCGTCCGGCGACGCCCCAGCGCACGGCGGAGAGGCGGTGCAAGGAGCCGACGCCGACGATGGCGCCGGTGATGGTGTGAGTGGTGCTGACGGGGATGCCGGCGAGAGCGGTGCCGAACAGAGTAATGGCTCCGGCGCTTTCGGCGCAGAACCCGCCGAGAGGCTTGAGCTTGGTGATCTTCTGTCCCATGGTGTGGACGATGCGCCATCCGCCGAAGTAGGTGCCGGCGGCGATGGCAGCGTGCGCGGCGAGGATGATGGGCCAGCGGAAGCGTCCCCAGTTGGCGAGCATGTCGGATTTACTCATGAAGCCGGCGGTGTAGAGTGCGCCGGCAACGATGCCCATGGTCTTCTGCGCGTCGTTGCCTCCGTGGCCCAGGCTGTAGGCGGCGGCAGAAAGAAGCTGCAGCTTGCGAAACCACTTGTCGACGAGCTGGGGCGGTTTGTTCTGCAGGATCCAGTGGGCGGCGATCATGAAGCTCAGGCCGAGGACCATTCCCATAACCGGGGCCACGACGATGAAGATGAGCGTCTTGTACCAGCCCGAGGGAATGATGACGGAGAACATGGTCGCCGTGCCGGTGCGAATGGCGGCGTGCATCATGGCAGCGCCGGCGTAACCGCCGATCAGGGCGTGGGAAGAGGAGGTGGGAAGTCCCCACCACCAGGTCAGAAGATCCCAAACGATCGCGCCGAACAGCCCTGCCATGACGACGTATTGATCGACGTGATCGAGGCGGATCATGCCTCCGCCAATGGTTTTGGCGACGGCCGTACCGAGGAAGAAGGCAGCGAGAAAATTAAAGGTGGCGGCCCAGAGGACGGCAAGCTTGGGCGAGAGCACGCGCGTGGAAACGACCGTGGCGATGCTGTTGGCGGAATCGTGAAATCCGTTGAGAAAGTCGAAGCCCAGCGCGACCAGGATCGTGATCAGGACCAGCAGGACGTCTCTATTCATGTTTCAAGGTTTCAGAGTTTCAAGGTTGGCGTCGACGGTCATGGTTTTGAGGTTTCGTTGTTTCGTGTCTTTGAACTTTTGAAACCTCGAAACGTTGAAGCCTTTCTATGTGCTTTTGACGACGATGGCTTCGATCACATTGGCTGCGTCCTCGGCTTTGTCGGTGGCGTATTCCAGCACTTCGTACAGTTCTTTGAGCTTGATGAGCTGGATGGGATCTTTTTCGTGCTCGAAGAGATCGGCAATGGCGCGGCGGCTGACGTGATCGGCCATATCTTCGAGGCGATTGACCTCTTCGCAATGCTGCATCACGTGGCCGTTTTTTTCGAGAAGCGAAACCCCTTTCGCCAACTCCTCGCACTGCAGAACGATGAGTCCCGCCAACTCGGCGGAAACGGGCGGAGGCGTGGTGATCTTGTACATCACGAGGCGCAAGGCGGCGGAGTTCACGAAATCGAGCACGTCGTCGAGGGAGGACGCCAGGCGGTGGATATCCTCGCGATCGAAGGGTGTGATGAAGCTCTGGTTAAGTTTAGTGATGATGGCGTGAGTGGCCTTGTCGCCCTTGTGCTCGATGGCCTGCACCTGACTGACGCGCATGGCCAGGTCGCGGGGATCGGCAAGGATGCTGCGGAGCAGTTTGGCCCCATCGGTGAGATTGCCGGAGAGTTCAGCGAAGAGGTCGAAAAACTTGGTGTCGTGGGGTATTAGACGCATGAATGTAAAGTTAGCCTGGCTCTTGGCCTATCAAGATGATTGTAAGGTGAGGTGCAGAGTACTATCTCACGCGGGGCAAAGGACAGGCAAACGGCGGAGCGGGTTAGCGGTACGTTCTGCGGGTGACCAGGGCCGGGGAGCGGCGGGGGGTCTTGATGCCGATCACGAGAAGCAGGGCGAAAACCGCGCCGGCGCCGAATGCGACAGGCTGCAGAAAGCCCAGAAACACCTGAGTGATGGCCATTGCGGCATTATGGGCGTAGGGGAGGCCAAGGGCGAGATTACTAGTGGGGTAGACCTGATGGTGGGGGGAGAATGCCGGAGGGGAGTGTGGGGTGCTGAGGCAGGTATTCTCTGGTCCGGGCAGCGATCAGAAAGCAAGATCAACTCCGTACCAATGAGCCCCTGCGCCAGCGAATCGGTTCCGATGCTGCTTAAGACGAGCAATTGTCGCGGGGGCGTCATCCGTTTCCGCATTCCGTTTGGCGAGAACTCCGTGATATTCCGCTACGACATGCCGGTCGGGGAACGGGGCCGGCCCCTGGCAATTCGAGGTTGGGGAATTCTTCACATCTTGCCACTCAAGAACTTCCGCCACGTACTGTTCACGTACAGCTTGCCCGCCGATCAAGTCTCCGACCCTGCCTGCATTGTGGAAATGGACCTGCTGGACCGCGAGATGGCCGCCGCGGAGCTTTCGCGGAGGGTCGGTAGGTGGATGTAGGGTATAGTAGTTGCCGCTTGTGCAGCCAAGAGTCGGAGTAGGGATCACGATTACTCATGACCCCCTCCACGGATCCGGACGAGCGGGTTTCCCGCATCCGGCTCTTGCCTTAGGTGATAACGCCCATGCGGCGCAAAGGATAGGGATGACAGACAGAAGGCAAAGGCAGCC
>DATDGW010000517.1:0-1980 GCA_036521895.1 Candidatus Sulfotelmatobacter sp.
GTTGAGACCACCACGGATGCGGCGGCCCTGGCCAAATTGCGAGAGAAATACTCCAGCGAGGCGGCACGCTACAAAGACGATCAGAAGGCGATCGAGGACAAGGCAAGAGAGATGGAGGCCGAAGTCGCAACGGAGAGGAATCGAGCCGATCGTTATGACTTGGCCGAAGTCTTTCTAGAAGTGGGATTGGTGATCACTTCAATCACCCTACTTTCCGGACGCAGATTTTTCTGGTTGCTCGGACTTTTGCTGGGCGTGATCGGAATTGTTCTAGCCGGGACCGGCTTCTTTGTACATTGAAGCCGTACGCTAACAGCCCGTGGTGCAAGTCTGGTACGTGAAACACAAAAACTGATGTGATCCACAGGGATAGTTCGTAGAATGCGCGCATGGCGATGAGCACGAGGAGTGGCGGGGAGAAGCAAGAAGACATCTGGATTGCGCACACGGAGTTGGCGGTGGCGCCGGGACATCCTTTCTATAAGCGGTTGAACGAGTTATTGGAGGGAGCCAGGTTCGACGAGTTTGTGGAGGGATTATGCGTGGGCTTCTATCATGCGCGACTGGGACGACCGTCGCTGCGGCCTGGGATTTACTTTCGGGCACTGCTGGTGGGATATTTCGAAGGCATCGATAGCGAGCGTGGGATCGCTTGGCGGCTGGCCGATTCGCTGGCGCTACGACGGTTTCTGGGGATTGGACTGGACGAGCAAACCCCGGATCACTCGACGATCTCGCGGACCCGCCGCTTGATCGACATCGCCAAGCATCGAGAGGTGTTCGCCTGGGTACTGGGATTGTTGGCCGAACGGGGACTGCTGAAGGGACAGCGGATGGGCATCGACGCGACCACCTTGGAAGCGAATGCGGCGATGCGGTCGATTGTGCGGCGCGATACCGGAGAGACGTACGACGAGTTCTTGTGCGGATTGGCGAAGGCGTCCGGGATCGACACGCCGACCCGCGAGGATCTGGTGCGGTTGGACCGGAAGCGCAAGAAGCGAACCTCGAACCAGGAATGGAAGAGCCCGGCGGATGGGGACGCGCGGATTGCGAAGATGAAGGATGGACGGACCCACTTGGCGCACAAGGCGGAGCACGCCGTGGACATGGACACGGGTGCCATTGTGGCGGTGACGCTGCAGGCAGCCGACCAGGGGGATACGACCACGCTGGATGAAACCCTGTGCGAGGCGGGTGAGCAGCTAGCAGAACAGATCCGACGCGAGGCCGAGTCGCGGCCCCAGGATAAACCGAAGGTCCATTTGCAGGGGATCGAAGAACTGGTGACGGATAAGGGATACCACAGTAGCGCGGTGGTGCAGCGGATGAAGAGTTACGAGGTGCGCAGTTACATTCCGGAGAAGAAGCCGAAAGGACGGCGCAACTGGCAAGGCCAGCGTGCCGAGCAGCAGGCGGTGTACGAGAACCGGCGACGGGTGCGAGGCGAGTACGGCAAGAGCTTACTGCGACGGCGCGGCGAGTGGATCGAACGCAGCTTCGCGCACTGCTACGAGACGGGTGGCATGCGGCGCTGCCATCTGCGAGGACGAGAGAACATTCTGAAGCGGCAACTGGTCCATGTGGGAGCGTTCAACTTGAGTCTAATTCTGCGCAAGCTGCTGGGAGCGGGTACGCCACGCGAACTGAAAAACCGCGCTGGGCGAATATTTTCTCGACTTTTCGCCTTTCTATGCCGGACAACGGCCGCTTCCTTTATCGGCCGACGCACTCGCCCGACTTGTCTGCGGATGGCACCATCTTTCCGGTGCCAAGCACACCTCGTCGCCGCTCGTGCGTTTTTCGTGGTTCTGCCACGGGCTGCTAGGCTGTTCTCGCATCGTTGAGTACTTTGTGCCGCGTGATGTTCACTGCGTAGCAATGTGACCCTCGGGATTATTTCAGTAGTCTCGGCCTTCCCCGCGTAGGCAAGTGCACCGATGCTGATAGTTAGCGAAACATCGCCATTTCACTCATGTT
>DATDGW010000518.1:0-13504 GCA_036521895.1 Candidatus Sulfotelmatobacter sp.
GCTGGGACTGGATGGTCAGGGCGGCTCCGAGCGCTTTGCCGACTACTCGCAATGGGAGGCCTGGCAGGCAGATCGTCTGCAGGCACCGCAGACCGAGGCACGCGAGACCCCGCGAGCCGTGCCGCAATCGACCTCGTCGAAGAAGAAGCTCTCGTATCTCGAAGCCCGCGAGTATGCCAGCATTGAGGAGCGTGTCGCGGCGGCCGAGCAGGTACTGGACGCAAAGCGGACACAGGCCGAAGACCCCGCGATTGCCAGCGACGCGGTGCGTCTGATGAGCGCTCATGCGGATCTGGAGAATGCTCAACAGGAAGTGGATGAGCTTTATACGCGTTGGGCTGAGCTCGAGAAGAAGCAGGCCTAATCCGAATCGGATCAGGAGGCGAGGCAGAAGGCGATGATCGTATCTCCGCGCTTACCAGTACTCTTCTCGAGTTGCTTGAGCAGGCGTGCTTCCAGATCGTCCGGATCGGGCGTCATTTCGCCGGCGGCGATGTCTTTGTCGGATGCGCCTTGAAAGCAGAGCTCGCAGACTCCCAGGCCCTGTTCAGAGCGGACCGGAGGGCCGAAGACACGGCAGGTCATGGGGCGCGATTCGTAGAGTTCACAGAGTCCGGTCTCTGGATCGAGCACCGGGCAGGGTTCGTCGTTCGCGAAATTGGCGAACTGCTGCTCGGCTGCTTCGCCTTGGTTGAGTATTCCGCTGATGGGATCGCCGGGAAACGCCGGGGTCAAACGGGACACCGACTCGCGCGCACGCTGGCGGACTCGTGCGGCGCGCTCTGGGTTGCGCCCTTCCAGGTCAGAGAGGCCTCGGTGCAGCCGGAGGGCGTCGAGTTGATTGATGGCGAATGCGCCGATGCAGCACTGGGTGCATCCCGGTCGGCAGGCCAGCCATTTGCCACTGCGGCGCGAGGCATCGGCTAGGGCGGAGTCGACGATCTGGATCAGCTTGTGATCACCACCGGATGGAAAGCCGCTGCCCATCTTGTGAGGATAGCGCACCTGCACCCGAGATCCTTCACTCCGCCTGAAAAGCGGCTCCGTTCAGGATGACGCCCATAAGAGTCGGGACTCGACGAGCGTCCCTAGATTCCCATGAGATTGGTTTGCAGCTTGGCGTAGCCGTGCTCGCGGGCCCAAAGGTCGAGGGGAGCGGAGGCGAATTCATCGACCATAGGCTCGACGCGCCCGTTCTTCGTCAGGTCCACGGTCTTTATATAGGTCTTGCACGAGTCGCAGCACTCCACGCGAATGTAATCGAAGTCGCTGGCCGTGAAGACCGCGAGCTTCTTGTCATTCTCCTCGCCGCATCCGGGGCAGACGATGCGGCGGAACTCCCATTGGGCAAGGCAGAAGAAACAGATCATGGAGCGAGCGCCGCCCTCTCCCATCTGTCGCAAGACCCCGAGCGCGGGCTTGCGATTACAGAAAGGGCACAGAGCGTACGTGGTCTGACCGGGGCGAAGCTGAGCACGCGCACGCAGCCACTCGGCGTAGGGCTGGAGGAAAGCTTGGGCGAGGAGTCTTGGCGCGTCGACAGCCCGGTGTGCGGTCCAGCCGACTTGCAGCAGATCACACCAGGCGTCGCGCCCTTGGGAGCGGAGTTCGTGGCTCAGTCCCGCCAACGGCTTCGGCCCATGTGCTTCGGCCATCGACAGAAACGATTCAAATCTTGAGCTGAGTTCTGAGAGTTCAGATGGGGTGAGCTCGCGATCTGCGGAAGCCGCCGGGGATTGCAGCACCGCGCTCAGCCACTGGTGCAGCTGTTCCTGAAAGCGGGCAACGTGGACGTAGAACACAAGAATCTCCGCGGCGAACGGATGCTGATCGGCAAGCTCTTGCGCGCGGTCGATACGCCGCTGCCAAGGTGAGACGGGCATCGGGCAATTATCATCGCAGTGAAGAATCGGAGCAATCTTGTACAGTGGCGACGCTTCCGATGGTGTCGTCCGTTCGACACAACGCTCTATGCAAACTCTTCCGGATTGACTCCGTTCCGCCAGCAGAGGTATAGTCTCGGAATTCCGTTTGGGTGCGACTCGGTCGCCGGCCGTAAGTATTGCGGCGGCCGCAACCTTCAACCTCCGTATCACATCCTAGTCGATCAGGGTCCGCATCGCAGTCGAACGCGCGCGGTAGTTGTTGGAGGTTTTATGGAATTCTCCCGCAGGACTTTTCTCAAGGGCACCATCCTCGGTGGAGCGGGCCTCTCCGTACTCGGATTTGATCTCACTCCGGTCTACGCTCAAACCCAGAATCTGAAGATCTCGCGCGCCAGCGAGACGCGCAGCACGTGTCCGTATTGTTCGGTGAGTTGCGGCGTCATTATTTATACGCTGGGCGATAAGGCCAAGAACGCGATTCCGCAAGTGGTGCATGTGGAGGGCGATCCCGACCACCCCATCAATCGCGGAACGCTGTGTCCTAAAGGCTCGTCGCTGGAGCAGGACATTATGAATGACCGGCGGCTGCTGAAGCCGCAAGTGCGGCGGCCGGGTGCGACGGAGTGGGAAGACATCTCCTGGGAGCAGGCCTACGACGAGATCGCGCAGAAAGTAAAGAAGACACGTGACGATACCTTCCTGGAGAAGGACGCGAACGGCCACACCGTGAACCGCTGCGAAGGCATTGCTTTCACCGGCGGCTGCACCGATACCAACGAGTTCAATTATCTGGTGGTCAAAAGCATGCGCAGCCTGGGGGTCTGCTACCTGGAAAACCAGGCGCGGGTTTGACACGGCCCTACGGTCTCCAGTTTGGGGCCAACATTCGGACGCGGGGCAATGACCAATGGCTGGATCGACATCAAGAACACCGACATGATGTTGATCATGGGTGGGAATCCGGCCGAGAACCATCCTTGCGGCTTCAAATGGGCCATTGAAGCCAAGATTCACCGCAACGCGAAGACGATCGTGGTCGATCCGCGCCTCACGCGGACGGCCGCGACTGCGGACATGTATCTGCAGATTCGCGCGGGCGCTGACATTGCCTTCCTCGGCGGCCTGATCAATTACGCCATTCAGAACAACCGCATTGCCCACGACTATCTGGTCAACTACACGAATGCCGCGTTCATCATTAAGGACGGGTTCAAGCTACCCGATGACGGGCTTTATTCCGGCTTCGATCATGAGAAGCAGACCTACGACAAAGCTACTTGGAACTACGAAGAAGGCGGCAATGTAGAGGGCAAAGCGGTTGCGGCAGGGAATGTTCCAGCTGCGGCTAAGCCGGCATCACCGGGCAGCGCGCCGTCTCCCCCGTCGCTGCCGCCGAAGACTGCTTACGATCTCTCGCTGCAGCATCCGCGCAGCGTTTTCCAACTGCTGAAGAAACAGTACGAACGCTATACGCCGGAGATGGTCGAGCGCATCACCGGGATTCCAAAAGACCAGTTCGTGAAGGCGGCGGATCTGTTTACATCGGTCCGCAGAGATGGCGACATGAAAAAGGTCGCCACCATTATCTATGCCGTCGGCTGGACGCAGCATAGTTTCGGTACCCAGATCATTCGCACGGCGGCGATGCTGCAGTTGCTGATGGGGAATATAGGCCGGGCTGGCGGCGGTATAAACGCACTACGGGGACATTCCAACATTCAGGGCGCGACCGACCTGGCGGGCATATTCGATATTCTGCCCGGCTATTTGAAGATGCCCAGCCCCACTGACGCAGATCTCGCAACTTACTTGAAGCGCATCACCCCGACGGCCTCCAAACCAGACCCCTGGGATTCGTTCAACTACTGGTCGAACACGCCGAAGTTTGCCGTGTCGTTCCTCAAGGCGATGTACGGTAACACGGCGAGCAAAGAAAACGACTACGCATTTCACTACCTGCCGAAGATTGACCGGAACTATTCCTGGGTGAACATCTGGAACGACATGTACGACGGGAAGGTCAAAGGCGTCTTCGCCTTCGGGATGAATGGCGTGATGATCGGTCCCGATTCGGAGAAAAACATTGAAGCCTTGAAGAAGGCCGACTGGCTGGTGGTGTGCGAAATCTATCCGGATGAGACCAGCGAGTTCTGGCGCGCGCCGGGCATCTCGACCGACGAGATGAAAAAGATCAACACCACCGTCTATCGCCTGCCGGGTGCGGGCTTCGCCGAGAAGGACGGAACCTTCGTGAATTCCGCGCGCTGGCTGCAGTGGAAGAACGTGGCGCTGCCGCCGCCGGGTCAAGCCAGGCTCGATCAGGAAATCCTGGCAACGATCTTCCTGAGAGTGCGTGAACTCTACAAGAAGGAGGGCGGCAAGTTCCCTGACCCGATCTTGAATGCATCGTTCGCCTATACCAATCCGTACAACCCGTCGCTGGCGGAAGTGGCGCAAGAGATCAACGGGAAGGCCCTGGCCGACATCACCGATCCCAAGACGAATGTGACGATCAAGGCCGGGCAGCAACTTCCGGGATTCTCCTGGCTCAAGGATGACGGGACAACGCTCTCGGGCAACTGGCTGTACTGCGGATCATGGACCGAGGCGGGGGCGCTCACGCAGCGTCGTGGTACCGAGGATCCATCCGGCCTTGGTATTTATCCGAACTGGGCATGGTCGTGGCCGATGAACCGGCGTGTGATGTACAACCGCGCCTCGTGCGACGTGGACGGCAAGCCGTGGGATCCGCCTCGCCGACAGGTTTGGTGGGATGAAGCGAAACAATCGTGGGCCGGAGTCGACATACCTGACTTTAAAGCCGATTCGCCGCCGAAAGATCACATGGGCCCGTTCATTATGAATCCCGAGGGAGTGGGCCGGCTGTTCGTGCCGCTCGGTGCTGTGGTGGACGGGCCGTTCCCCGAATTCTATGAGCCGATCGAAAGCCCGATCTTGAATCCGCTGCATCCGACCCAGTCCACGAATCCGGTGGTGAAGAAATACAAGACTGACGCCGACAAGTATGCGGTAACCGGCCAGGAATACAAGGTCATCTGTACGACGTACCGTCTGACCGAGCACTATCACTACTGGACGAAGAACAATCCGATGAACGTGCAGTTAGTGCCGGAACCGTTCGTGGAGGTTCCGTTCGAACTCGCCGAGCAGTTGCAACTGAAGGGTGGGGAGAAAGTGCGGGTCACCAGCGCGAGGAGCCACTACATTGCCAAAGCGATGGTCACGCGGCGCATCCGGCCGATGAAGATTGACGGCCAGGAAATGTTTCAGATCGGAATTCCGATCCATTGGGGATTCCGTGGCATTGCAGAGGACGAGGGCAAGACGGCGAGGACTTTGACCAATCAATTGACTCCGACGGTGACTGATCCGAACGCGTTTACGCCGGAGTTTAAGGGGTTTCTGGTGAAGATCGAGAAAGTCTGAGGACAGTGTGACGGGCGCGAGGGCGAGACGCCCTCGCGACAGCCGGCGAGATGCCGGCGGTAGGGTGCGAAAGAGCAAGCATGAGCGACCGCAAGACACTTCAGATTCGGCAAATCTCGGGACACTCCGGGCCCTCAGCTGGATTCGACATGCAGCGCGATCCGGAAGTCTGCAAGCTGATCGACACTACGATCTGCATTGGCTGCAAGGCTTGTGAGGTGGCGTGCGTCGAATGGAACGACATGCCGTTCAGTCCCACGACCTTCGACAACACCTACCAGACGATGCCGGAGACGCGGTGGAATTTCTGGAACCTGATCAAGTTCAACGAGCACCAGAGGGAAGACGGGACGATCCAGTGGCTCATGCGCAAGGACCAGTGCATGCACTGCGCGGATCCCGGCTGCCTGCGCGCCTGTCCGGCCGATGGTGCGATCGTGCAGTATACAAACGGGATTGTCGACTTCCAGCAGGAAAACTGCATTGGCTGCGAGTTCTGCGTCTCGGGATGTCCGTATGACATTCCCAAGTTCAATCCGGCGACGAAGAAGGTCTACAAGTGCACCCTGTGTTCGGACCGCGTCGGCGGAGGACTGGAACCGGCTTGCATCAAGGCGTGTCCCACGGGGTGCCTGAAGTTCGGCACAAAGGAAGACATGAAATACATTGCGGAAGAGCGCGCCAAGCAACTCCGCGAGAACTTTGGATTCGAGCACGCCGGTGTCTACGATCCGCAGTCGATCGGCGGCACGCACGTGGTTTACGTTTTGCATGATGCGGAGAATCCCGAACATTATGGCGGCCTGCCGAAGAATCCGGTGATCCCGTGGAGCTACACCGTGTGGAAGTGGCTGTTTAAACCGGTGCTGGGAACATTTGCGCTGTTCGGGCTGTTGGGAGTGCTGCTGCACTACGTCACGGTCGGACCGCGCCGGCCGCAACCGGAACCGCCGGTCAAGAAGGAGGGCGTCTAATGTCGACTGCGATTGAACGCTTCGACAACAAAGCGCGCGACGCCTTCGATCGGATCGGGCAGAACGAAGTTCATGTAGGCGAGCTGCTGCGCCACCGCGTGTACACGCGCTTCCTGCATTGGATGGTCGCGCTCTTCTTCTTCCTCGCGCTGTTCACGGGATTCAGCATTTATCTGCCCTGGCTATTCCGCTGGTTCACGCCCATCTTCGGGGGCGGCCCGCTCAGCCGGGAAATGCATCCATGGTTTGGTCTGGGTTTCGTGTTTTTCTTCGGGTTGCAGATGCTGAACTGGATCAGGCCGATGACGTGGACTGCGGCCGACACGAAGTGGATGCGGAACATCGGGAAGATCGCCGGCGGCAAAGAGAAACAGGATCCGCCTGAGACCGGATTCTTCAATGCCGGACAGAAGGCGCAGTTCTGGGAGATCGTCGGTGGTTGCGCGATTTATCTCGTCACCGGAATTATTCTGTGGGCGGGGACCCGCACCTTTGGCCGGTCGGCAGTGGCAGTCAGTTACATTCTGCACGATATCTCGGCCATCATCATGCTGGGCGGGATCTTTATTCACGTCTACTTGAGCACGATCGGCGAGCCCGGTACGTTTCAAGCCATGATCCGCGGCGCGGTCAGCGAGGCGTGGGCTTGGACCTTCCATCCTGCCTGGTACAAAGATATGACGGGGCGCGATCCGATCGAGGCGTGCGAGGAAGCCCGACGGCACGGACAGTTTGAAGGCAAGTAGTTCGCCGCCGGAAGCGGCAGCGCCCGCAACCGCTGGCTTGCGTAGAGAATCTCTGCTGTGGAAACTCAAGCGCCGGGAGTAGGCCGCACCTGAATCGACGGGTCCCTGTCGAGCAGGCGGTTGAGTTCTTCGACGAGAGCCGTAAAATGTTCTGGGTTCTGTTCGATTTCAATTTTAGCGATCAATTCCTTCAATCGTTGGTCTGTGTCGGCGTCGACGGGCATGGGTCATCCTCCCGACGTCCGAGCCTGGACTTCTTTGGCGCGGCGATTTGTCGGAGGGCCATCTCCCGCAGTTGCGTTGCGTGCTGATGCAAAGCGGACCGGAGTTCCTCGAGGATCGGGGCAAAAGTGTGGTCGTCCGCCGTTACAGCACGGGCACACAGTTCGCGAATGCGAATGTCAAGGCGACGAGATGGCACGGTGACAGCGTGCCCCAACCTTCGCGGCAAGCCCCATACCGTCTTTTCTGTAATTTGCGATCGGGGGAATTCTTAGGGTGACTTAGGGTGTTCGCCTGACGAGCATGAAAAGCAACACCGCTCATTGCTTGCGTCGTTGGACTGATCTTCAATGGATTTCTTGAGTTGCACTATTCAACCGTCTCTGCCCCAATGTAATTGGACGTCTTCTGCACCGTGGCAGAAGACCATCCAGACTTTAGCCAGTTTGGTGTCCCCGCGAATGGGTTCCTGTGGTTGACCTCGTCGTCTGCATGAAGGCCTGCACCGGCAACTGAAAAGGTCGGGGCGTTTGAGAATCCTGAGTAAGGATGAGGGGGATGTGTCGGACAAAAAAGCCGTTGTGAGCCTGCGCACTGGCGCCGAACGAGTTGGATTAGCCCCGTGTTCGGTTTCAGCCGTGTTAAACAATACGCCAGCATCGTTGGCGATTCCGCAGCGGACCAAGGAGCGGGTCTTCCGCGCCGCAGGCGAACTGAACTATCGTCCGAATCTGTGGGCGCGATCTCTGCGGACCAAACGAACCTGCGTGGTATTGTCTGGTGTTCGCATAGGTGCAGTCGTATCCCTTAGGTAGCGCCTTGTCTCTGTCCGCTCTAACCGACCGAAGCGCCCGCCCGGAATCGGTTGCCGCCTTCTTCCGCAGCATCCAGACGCACTTCGCAGAGTTCTCCAATGAGCGTTCCCGCCCAGCGGTACACGTTGTTCTCACGGACCAGTTTCCGCATGCGCTGCATGCGCTCCTGCTTCTCTTCGGGTTGCATTTCGAGAGCCGCTCGAATCGCCTCCGCCGTCTGATCGATGTCATAGGGATTCACCTGGAGTGCGTCGCGCAACTCGCGCGCCGCCCCGGTGAAGCAACTGAGAATCAGCACACCGCGCTCGTCGCTGCGGGTGGCGACGAATTCCTTCGCCACCAGATTCATGCCATCGTGCAACGACGTCACCAGACACAGATCGGCAGCCCGGTAATAGGGCTCGATCTCTTTATGACTGTGTTGCCGGTTCAACAGGACGATGGGCTTCCATTGATCCGCCTGGAATCTCCAATTGATGCGGTCGGCCTCCGCCTCCACTTCCGCCTGCAGGTCGTGATACCGCTTGATGTGAGTGCGGGTGGGGGCGCCAATCTGCACGAAAGTAAACACACCCTGATAGCGCGGATACTTTTCCAGGAAGCGCTCGATCGCGAGGAACCGTTCCAGAATCCCTTTCGTGTAATCCATGCGGTCGACTCCTACGCCCATGAGCGCAGCCTGTACGCCGAGGGACTTCAGCAGGGTCGCCCGCTCTTCATAGGCCGATTCGCGCTGAGGCTCGCTTGCAGTCTCCGTCATCTCAACGCTGATGGGGAAGGGACGCACGGTGGAGCGATGGTCGAGGCGCTGCACGCAGAAGTGTTCCCAGTCGATGCGTGATTCGACGATGCGATCGACGGTCTGCAGGAAGTTCGTGCAGTGCGACTGAATATGGAATCCGAGGAGATCGGCGCCCAGCAGACCATCGACCAACTCGCGCTGCCACGGACAAATTCCGAAAGCCTCCGGATTCGGCCACGGAATATGCCAGAAGATGGCCACGCGCGCATCCGGCCGGCGCTGCTTGATCATGCGGGGCAGCAGTGCAAAGTGATAATCCTGCACCAGCACGACCGGCCGGCTGACGTTCTCCATTTCTTCAAGTAGCGCGTCAGCGAACTTGCGGTTGACTTCCTGATAGTACTTCCAGTCCGTCGCGCGGAACAGCGGGCGCGTGTGCGCGATGTGGCACAGCGGCCACAACCCTTCGTTCGCGAAGCCGTAGTAATACCCTTCCTCTTCGTCTTTGGTCAGCCAGACTCGACGCAGCGTGTAACGCGGATCATCCGGTGGAACCAGCAACCGGTCGTTCGCATCGACCATCTCGAGATCGGCGTCACCAGATCCGTGCGCAACCCAGGTGCCGTCGCAGGCGCGAAGCACGGGCTCGAGGGCAGTCACCAATCCGCTGGCGGGAACGTTGACTTCGACCGATTTTCCCCGCCTGACGTGCGTATAGGGTTCGCGGTTCGAAACCACAAAGAGTCTGCCGTCTTGCAGTTTGGCGCGCACGTGCACTGCGAGACGGTCGGCCGTCCACATCGACTCTCCGCTTTCACGCAGCCGAGCTTCTAACTCGGCCGCCGAGCGGGCTGTGTTCAGGCTTTCGGCGAAGGTCGCGACCTCCCGCGCCAAGGGGCGAAACATCTCCAGGTCAGGGACTTTGATCCGCACCGTGCCGCGCCCCGTACGCAAGGCCTTCATCCAGTGAGCGGTTCGCGCGATGGGACCGGCGATGCTCCAGCGCACGATCAACAGCGTAATCAGGACGATCAGAACAACGTGTGCCAGTGCGCTCAGGAAGGTCTCGCGCCAAATGCGCAGGCTCTCTTGCCGGATGTACCCGGAGTCGTGCACGATGGCCAGCGAGCCGATGAGATCGTCGCCCCGGTGTAAGGGCAACGCGTAGATGTGGATGGAGGCGCTTCCGATGCGCACGAAGGCGCTCGCATTGTGATTGTCCCGGAGGGATTGCAGCACGGTCGCGGGCGCGGTCGCCATCAACGGCTCAATGCTGGTGGTGACCTCAATTGGATGGCCCTGCGGATCATAGACGGCCAGTCCCGCCAGATGCTCGCGGTTGGCGAACTGCTGCTGCACGGTGCGCTGCAGGCTGTTGTGCGCGTCCCGTTCCAGATCGCGCTCCACATTCCTGGCGAGACTTTCGCCCAAAACCTCAGAACGGTGCTGCAGATCCCTCTGTAACCCCCGGTTGAGCACCATTACGTGGTAGTACGACGTACACAGCGATACCAGCATGACGCCAACAATGAGCGAGACGATGAGTCTGGCGCTAAGCAATCGCATGGGGCACGCCTCCGACGCCCACGGTACAGCGGGGCAGTTTCAACCTCAAAGATCACCGGGAACAAGCGACACTGCCGAATTTCCGACTGCTGACCAGGGACGACACCCTTCCCCTATGCTGCGCGTCCGCGGATCGCGTCATGAGACGAGGGCGCGGACCAAGCGCTCGACGAGGGGCAATTCCCGCAGCCGTTGATTCGAAGGGACGCAAACTACCGCGTCCGTCGCTTCTCCGCCGAAGCAACCAGCCCTATCTGAGGACGGGAAAGTGTAAAAGGTTGCACAGCATATGCCAAACCTAAGGTGTTGGTTTTAAGCCAATTGTAATGCCGCCGGGCAGGGAGCGGCATGTAATTCTTTCATTCAGGACGCCGCGACGACCGGGCTCACTTCCAGGATAAGGTCGTCATGGAATCCGCCGACAGGGAAAGCTCGGCAGTTTTATCCCCCTGTTGGAGAGTTACCGCCTTTGCCGAACCCGAATTCGTGACGACCAGCACTTTTTGTCCATCTGGATTCTCAAAGGCTACCTGGTCTACCTCGGCTATCTTGCTAGCGGAGTCAAACCGTTTGGCCCCTCGTCGCACCTGGCGCGAGAAATGCGCGAATGCCCAATATTGACCGCTGCGGGTGATCTCTTTCGTCTGCGAATGGATCGTCACCATCCCACCGCATGGAAACGGCCCGATGTTCGGACGGCCTTTTTCGTCGAGCGCCAGATTCCACCCGCTGATCGCCTGGCACCAGTGCCGAATGGCCTGCGTGAAGGTCTGCCCCCACGTAGCCCATTCCGTTGCGTAGACAGGCGAAGTGTAATCGGGACCCCCTTCCGTCCAATAAAGCTGGGCATCGGGATGCGCCTCGTGCACCTTGTCCATCATTGCAGCAGTGCCTACGTATCCGTGGAATGCAATCGCATTGCAGTACTTGCGCAGACCGTCTTCATCGAGTTCGCAGATCGCGCGTCCCCAGAGGTTGTAATTATGGTCGAGCATCCAGATCTGCGTGGGGAGGCCACTCTGCTGCAGCGCCGGGCCCAAATAGTTCTTGACGAATCCGATCTCGTATTCCTGTGGCCACGAGCACGCGGGCATGCGGCCATCCTGGTCGGTGTCGACCTCGTTCTGCACGGTGACGGCCTGCACGGGCACGCCCTCCGCGGCGTAGGCCTGCAGGAACTTCACAAAATACTGCGCATAGGGACCGAAGTAGTGCTGCCGCATGCAACCGCCCAGCATCGAGCCGCCCACCTTCATCCATCCCGGAGGGCTCCACGGCGACGAAAATAGAAACAAGTCTGGATTCTGCTTCCGGGCTAGCCGCAACATCGGCAGAACGTAGCCCTGATCATGCGCGATGGAGAATCTCTTCATCTCTGCGTCGGGCTCGCCTTCGTCATAGCTGAACATCTCGGTGGAATAGTCGCTGGACCCGATGCAGGTACGGCAGACGTTCATCCCCATTTCCGAGGGATGAAACAGGTCATGAAACAATTGGTCGCGCGCGGGTGCGGGAAGCTGGTTGAACATGTAGCAGGCGGCGTCGGTGAAAGCGGCGCCGAAGCCGAGCATCTCCTGGTACTTCGTGCCGGGGTCGAGGACGATGGCGTTCTGTGATGTCTTGCCCGCGGTGCGCCACGTTAGACCATCTGCGGCGGCGTAGCGAAGTTTGCCGCTGGTCACGCGAACTGAGATGTCTCCCGCCGGTGCTGGGGCTGTGGAAGGTGCCAGGGCGGAGGCGAGGTCGGCAGTCGCGGTCGCGGTGAGTCCCACGGCAGATAGTTTCAGGAAGGTACGTCTTGTCTGTTCGTTCGACACCGAGTTCTCCCGGCAGGAATCAGCTCGTCGTGAGTATAGTGCGGGAGTAGAGTTGGTGAGTATAGTTCAAAAGTATAGGTACACTCTGAAGATCGCGGGAGCAACGATGGGATGCCAATGGCAGCGCCTTCTTTTTTTCGCAATGATTCTGGCCGGCGCGTGTGTGGTGTCGGCGGCTGCACAGGCAGGCGGTTCGCCAGCCGCCAGTCCGGCGTGGAAATTGGTGTGGAGCGACGAGTTCAATGGCCCGAAGGGCTCTCCCGTTGACTCGTCCAAATGGGTGACCGAGACCGGCGGAGGAGGGTGGGGCAACAAGGAGCTTGAGTATTACACCAAGCGACCCGAAAACGCATGGCAACAAGACGGCAACCTCGTCATTAAAGTGCTGCAGGAGAAATACACAGGCACCGACGGGGTCACCAGAAACTACACTTCCGCGCGATTGAAGACTCTGGGGAAGTTTTCACAAACTTACGGACGCTTCGAGGCACGCATGAAGATTCCGCGCGGTCAGGGGATCTGGCCCGCGTTCTGGATGCTGGGCAACGACGTTGAGAAACCCGGCTGGCCCGACTGCGGCGAGATCGACATCATGGAGAACATCGGCAAGGAACCCGCGATGGTTCACGGCACGATTCACGGACCGGGATATTCCGGCGCGGGCGGCATCGGCGCTCCCTACGCGCTGCCTGGCGATCAGCGCTTCGCCGACGATTTCCATGTTTTCGCCGTCGAGTGGGCACCGAACGTGATCCGCTTTTACGTCGATGATCATCTCTACGAAACGCGCACCCCAACCGATCTGCCAAAAGGGACGAAGTGGGTTTATGACCACCCGTTTTTCCTGCTGCTCAACGTGGCGGTTGGCGGCGACTGGCCAGGGAATCCAGACGCGTCGAGTGTGTTCCCGCAAACCATGATGGTGGACTACGTGCGGGTCTATGAGCCCACAGGGCCAGCAAAACCCTGACACTTTCCCCCTTAACCTGGCAACATTCGTCAATTTTGCTCAGGCGGCAGCTTGACTCGCGCCAAAATTGTACGGGTAAAATCGTATAAAATCGATTTCCGAAGAGTCCCTGTAAAGGAGCGTCACCACAATGAGCAAGGTAAGGGTCCTGGTAGGCACGCGCAAGGGCGCATTCATTCTTACCGCCGACGGCATACGTCAGAACTGGGAGGTCAGCGGGCCGCACTTTGCCGGGTGGGAGCTGTATCACCTGAAGGGATCGCCAGTCGATCCGAACCGCCTTTATGCCTCGCAGACCAGCGGATGGTTCGGGCAAGTC
>DATDGW010000519.1:0-3133 GCA_036521895.1 Candidatus Sulfotelmatobacter sp.
ACCGGGTTGCCCCCGAGTTCGAGCGGTTAGTGCGCGCCCTGCCAGAGTTGACTGACGTCAACAGCGATTTGCAGAACAATAATCCCACGGTCACGCTAGAGATTGACCGCGATCGGGCTTCGGCCCATGGGCTTACCGCCACGGAAATCGAGAGCGCCCTATACAGCGCGTATGGCACGCGACAGGCCTCCACAATCTTCACACCCGTTGATGATTATCAAGTCATTCTGGAGGTGCTGCCCAGGTACCAGCGTGATCCGCGGGTGCTGGCCGGTTTGCATGCTCGGTCCGCAACGGGACGACTGGTGGCGATTGGCCAGGCGGCGACTTTGCGGCTCGGGAGCGGCCCCCTTTCTGTTGCGCATCTGGGCCAGGCCCCCGCAGTGACCATATCGTTCAACACCCGGCCCGGAGTCGCCCTAGGCGACGCCGTGGACCACCTCGCACAGCTTGCCCGCGAAAATCTGCCGGCCGATATTAGGACCTCGTTTCAAGGGACGGCCGCCGCATTCCAGCAGTCTTTAAGAGGTATGGGCGTGTTGTTGTCGATGGCGGTCCTGGTGATCTACTTGGTGCTTGGAATCCTCTACGAGAGCTTTATTCATCCACTCACCATCCTTTCCGGCCTCCCGTCGGCCGGCCTCGGTGCACTGGCAACTCTGTTGCTCTTCCACAGTGAGCTGAATCTCTATTCGTTCGTTGGCATCATCATGCTGATCGGCATCGTGAAAAAGAACGCGATCATGATGATTGATTTCGCGCTCGAGACGCAGCGCGAACACGGTACAACTCCGGGGCAAGCCATCCACGAAGCCTGCCTCGTGCGCTTCCGCCCCATCATGATGACCACAATGGCCGCATTAATGGGCACGCTGCCCATCGCCCTAGGTTTAGGTGCGGGTGGGGAAGCGCGGCGCCCCCTCGGAGTGGCGGTTGTCGGTGGCCTCGTGGTCTCCCAACTGCTAACGCTTTATATCACGCCCGCATTCTATATCTACATGGAGCGCTTGCGGGGCCTTATCACGCGATTACACCTCGCCAGAACCAGCCACAGGCGACTTCCCGTTTAGTTTGAATGTGGTATCCGTGGCTCCTTTTGCGACTCAGTGACCGATTGAGCAACGCTATCCGCTGCTTAGCAGCGGGCCAACAATAAAATAGCAGGCGTCAGGCGGATTGGAATCGTTTCCGCTTCGGGAGCCGATCTCGGGAATGCCAGTAATCGTCAAGTAAATATGGACGTCAGGCCATGTGCCTAGCGAGGTGAATGAGTCTGTGTATTTATGCTATAGTTCTTCCTATTCGACGTTTTCGAGGAGGAACTACAGCATTATGCGTCCCACCCTCTTTTCCGCCAGCCGGCTGCTTCAATTTCTGCTCAAGCGCCGCATCGCCACCCTGCCGCAATTGAAGCAACTGTTGGGCACGGAGGCGGATATCACGGTTTTCCGCAAGCTCAAGGAACTGTCGTACCGTACCAGCTATTCCCACCGCGGTTCCTTCTACACGCTCGATGAAATTGCCGCTTTCGACCAGCGCGGCTTGTGGTCGTTCGACTCGGTTTGGTTTTCGCGTCACGGTACCCTGGTGGCCACCGCGGAAGTCTGCGTCACGCAGGCCCCGGCTGGCTGTTTCGCCTCCGAGCTCGAGGGCATCCTCCACGTGCCGGTGAAGGAACCCCTGCTGCGGTTGATCGAGCTGGACAGGATCGCCCGCCAGGCGGTCTCCGGCTTGTATCTATACTGCGCCAGCAACCCTCGAATACGGCAGCAGCAACTGCAGGCGCGGCAAGTGCTGCTGGAGTCAGCCGTCGCTGAACCCGCTGACACAGGGTCCGATGAACTGCGGGCAGCGATTGTCCTGTTTGCCAGCCTACTCGACGAACAACAACGGCGGTTATACGCTGGCCTGGAATCGCTCCGGTTGGGTGGAGACCGCCAGATCGCCGACCTTCTCCATCTGGACCCGCACACGGTGGCCAAAGGGCGACGTCAACTGTTGGCCCAGGATGTCAAGGTGGGCCGAGTGCGGAGCGTGGGTGGAGGACGCAAACCGACGGAAAAAAAACGCCCGGGGTGATCGGCGCCATACACAAATTGCTGGAAAGGGACACCGCTGGGGATCCCATCAGTGGATTGAAGTGGACCCGGAGAACCACCGACAAGATCGCTCGCCAACTCAAGCGGCTGGGGATTACCGTCGGCCGCAACACGGTGGGACGGCTGTTGCGGCAGATGAAGTATTCCCTGCGCACCAATCGCAAGAAAGTTTCCGCCGGTTCTACTTCCGACCGCGACCGTCAGTTCCGCTATCTCTGTCGGCAGCGAGATCAGTTCGAAAAGCGCGGCGATCCGGTCCTCAGCGTGGATGCCAAAAAGAGAGAGTTGATCGGTAACTTCAAAAACCCCGGAGTGAAGTGGGAGCAATCCTGCACCGACGTCAACGATCATGACTTCCGATCCGCCGCCCAGGGTATCGGCATTCCATATGGCATCTACGATACCCAGGCCAACCGCGGCTGTGTGTTCCTGGGAACTTCTCACGAAACCTCCGCCTTCGCCGTCTCCTGTCTTCGAAGGTGGTGGCAAATAGAAGGACACAAGCGTTACCCGCAATCCAGCCACATCCTAATCCTGGCCGATACCGGCGGCAGCAATGGGGCACAGCGTGGCGCCTGGAAGCAAGAAATTCAGCGGCAACTCTGCGATGGCCTGGGACTGCGCATCACCGTTTCTCACTACCCATCCGGCGCTTCCAAATGGAATCCCATCGAGCATCGTCTGTTCAGCCAGATCAGCAAAAACTGGGAAGCCGAACCCTTGGACAGTTACGAGAAGGCCCTGAAGTTTATCCGCACCACCACCACCAAGACTGGCCTGAAAGTCATCGCACGCCTGGACACCACCTACTACCCAACCGGTGTCAAGGTCCCAAAACGCGATCTCGCGCAGCTCTCCATCCAGCAGAAGCGGGTCCTGCCAAAATGGAACTACACGATCTCACCCCAAATGTGAAGTAGTTCTTGGGCTGTTCCTAAGTAAACTGAAATGGTACGCGACGACCAACAACCTGTCTATCATCGATCGCGATGAGTTCCTGGCAAAGTTCCATTTGGTCGCCTGGGAAACCGACT
>DATDGW010000520.1:0-16123 GCA_036521895.1 Candidatus Sulfotelmatobacter sp.
CGAAATCCAGAACTGTGCATACAGCACCGGCTTCAGGTTCGGCAGCACATGCACCCAGAACAGGCGTACTCCGCCAATGCCCGACGCTCGCGCTTGCCGCACAAAGTCCGAACGCCGCAAAGAACCTGCGGTCGAACACAACACGCGCGCCGCGCTCGTCCACCCCAGCAAACCCAACATCAGAAAAGTCACCAGCACTGAGACCAGCGGCGATACGTTCAGCGGCATCACTGCCCGAACCGTGATCAACAGAAACAACCACGGCAGCGACAGGAACAGATCCGTCACCGCCATCGCGGCCCGCGCCCAAGCCCCGCCCAGATATCCGGCCAAGCCGCCCACCAACGCCGCCATCAACGTCGACAGCAGAGCCGCGGCTGGTGCCAGCAACAGCGAAATGCGCGTCCCGTACAGCACGCGCGCAAAGCGGTCACGTCCGATTTCGTCGGTTCCCAGCCAGTGTTCGTGCGACGGAGGCGCGCTGGCGGCCTCGCGATACTGCTTCGCGTATCCCGCCGGAGCCAGCCAGTTCGCTGCCAGAGACACGCTTACCACCAGCAGCAAAACCGCACACGCCAGGCTTCGCCAGACCCTCATGCTTCCTGACCTCGAAGCACATGTCCGATTACATCCGCGCCCGAATTGGCCAGCAAGGTTACTAGCGTCACCAGGATGGTCAAATTTGTCAGCAACGGCAGATCGCGCGCCAGAGCAGCCTGCCATGCCAATTGCCCAACTCCCGCCAAACCACACAGCGCTTCCACCGGGATCGCCGCACCCACGGCGATGCTCACGGACACTCCGGCCACTGCCAGCAACTGCGGCCCGGCGAGCGGAACCACGTGCCAGAACAGAATCCGCCATTCGCTAAGACCCTTGGCCCGCGCTGTGATGATGTGGGGCAGGGAATAGGCCTTCGCCAGCAGATTGCGCGCGTAGCGGTACACCCGCGGAAACACGATCAGCCCGATCGCCAGCGCTCCCGGCACATTCCACAACACCGACAGCAGAGCCAGCACTGCCGCCGGAATGCAGAGGAACGTTCCGCTGATCGCCGTAGTCAGCGCGTCGAAGGCGGATGCGCGCAGCCATGCCGCGCTCAGAGCCATTGACATCGCGACGGCCCAGCTCAGCAGCAGTCCTATCCCCACCAGTCGCAGAGTCAGCGGAGCGCGTTCGCGAAGGAGCATGCTTATCGGTTGGCCCAGCGAGATGGAAGTTCCCAGGTCTCCATGGGCTGCGCGTTGCAAGGAATGAAAATAGAAACGGAAGATGTTGTGCTGTTCCAACCGCACCTGGCGCAAGGCCTGAACGCTGGCTGAATTCAAATGAGGATCAAGCTGCGCCTCATCGACATCAAACCCCGGCGCCAGCCGCATCAACGTGGCCGAGAGCAGGCCTCCCAGCAGAACCGTAGCGGCGATGGCGAGGCCATGCCGCGCAATTTTTCGCCCTAGCAAGGTTCGAGTCTCCTATTCCGCTGACGCTCCGCGGGACTTCGTGTCCTGCTCGCGTGTAATTGCTTCTGCGTGGTGGATCTGCTTCATGGAGTACATGCGGCGGTCGGCCTCGGCCAGCAGGCGTTCCACATCGGTGCCGTCATCGGGGCAGAACGCCATCCCAACGCTCAGGGTGATCACATCGCGCCCGCACACATGGCGCCCCGACTCAATGGCCGCTTGATTCAGCCGGTCGGCTTTGTCTTTTGCCGCTGCCGCCGTCAGCCCGGGAGCGGTAATCACAAACTCGTCTCCTCCCATGCGTGCCACATAGTCATAGCCGCGGCACACGTCTTTCAGGCGCGTCGTAAACTCGCGGAGCAGCTTGTCGCCCTCCAGGTGCCCGAACGAATCGTTGATCGCCTTGAAGCCGTCGATATCGCACACCAGCACTGCGAGCGACGTCTTCATGCGGCGGCAGCGCGCAACCTCCTGCGCCAAATGCACGAACAGCGAACGTGCATTCGGCAGACCTGTCAGATAGTCCGTAGTCGCCGAACTCTCGGCCTGCTGGTACTTCAATGCGTTCTCCACGGAAAGCGCGACCTTCGAAGCTACGGCGAGCAGGATTCTCAAATGATCGGGCGTGAAGGCATCACGATTTGCCTGATACATGGCCAGCACGCCAACCACGCCGTTCAGGCCTTCGAGAGGCACCACGAGCGCTGATTGCAGCGTCGTATGTTTTCCCGGATCGACAATATAGCCCGCTTCCACCTGGGGATTCCCGTTCACTATGGGCTTGCAGTTTGCCGCCACCCATCCGCACAAGCCTTCGCCCACGCGAATCTTCAGTGACGACAGCATCCGGAAGTTTTCTCCGCTCACCAGTTCCGGTAACAGCCAGCCGTTCCGGTTCACAAACACTGCAATCGAGTCGTAGGGAATCATGCGGCGTAGCCGCATAGACAGCACCGACAGTGTCTCGCTCAAACTCAGCGACACGCCCAGGTCCTGACTCAACTCAAACATCGTTTGCGCTTCTTGCCGTGCCGACGCAATCGATGTCAGGAAGTCTCCGCTGTCGGAAGGACCGTGTGTGGGTTCCGTGCGCTCGAATCCTGCGGCCGGTGCTTGTCCGCGCTCCACCCGCACCGATTTAGAGAGCCCGCGAAGACCAGCCGTGTCTTCCGACATCTGCGCGATCCGCTCCAATTCCACGTAGCGGCTCTGCAGAATTTCGACGACTTGCGGATCGAACCAGCTGCCGGACTTCTCTTTGACCTTTGCCATCGCCTCGCCCAGCGGCAGGGCTGGCCGGTATTGACGGTGGGATGCCAGCGCGTCCAGACAATCCACGGCTGCTAGAATGCGCGCGCCAATCGGAATTTGCTCGCCGCTCAGTCCCTCGGGATATCCTGTGCCATCCCAGCGCTCGTGGTGCGAGCGGACGATCGGCGCCACGGGATAAGGAAATGCCACCCGCTCCAGAATTTCCGCGCCGACCAGGGGATGGACCTTCATCTTTTCGAACTCTTCCGGCGTCAGCCTGCCCGGTTTGTTGATGATCTGTTCGGGCACCGCCAGCTTTCCGATGTCATGCAACAGCGCCGCCGCGCGCAGAGCTTCGATCTCACCGTCCGGCAGATTCAGTTGCGAGGCAACTGCTACCGCGTAGGTTCGCACACGCTGCAGGTGGGTGTGCGTGGTGTGATCCTTGGCTTCGATGGCCAGCGCCAGCGCCTCGATCGTTCGCATGTTCAGCGATGCGATCTGCTCGACGTGCCGCTTCTCCACCTCGACGCGCTCTTTCTCAGCTTCAAGCCGGCCGAGGTACAGCCGGTAGGATCGATAGACCCAATAGATCAGAGGCAGAACGAGCAGCGACGTCTGCCAACCCTCCGAGCGGTTCACGATTCCGACGAGTCCCACCGCGGCCGCGCCCACCAGGTAATACGGGAACGACCAGAAATAGCACTCCGACCAGACTTTGCGGCTCGATTTTCCTTCGGTCATCGCGATGACGACCGAGATCGGCAAGGTATTGGCGAAGAAGAACACCAGCGCCGCGACCATCAGGAGGATGGGCTTGTTCGATCCAAACCTCGTCACGAGCGAGTGATACGTGAGGTAGGTAAGCGCGCTGGCGTTGGCCATCATGCCGGCCACGTTGAACAGCACCTTGACCGGGTCCAGGCGTTTGCGTGCTTGCCACACGCTCTGCACCAGCGTAGCCGTGCAGCCAATCAATAATGTTTCGGGGAGACTCAGTTCGAGCACCCCGAGCAGGATGAACAGAAAGTTCACCGACATGGTGCCGTCGATCCCCGGCAGTTGTACCTTCAGTCCCGAAGCTAGCACGGCCACTGCCAGGTAGCACGCGAATCGCAACAGATCGTGCGATTGCCAATGCAGCAAGGCATACCCCAGCACCACCACGCCAAACGACGCGGTGATGCCGACGAATGCCTTCGTCTGAATCGACAATCCGTCCGTCTCTTCTTTCATCGACAACCCCGACTGCGGCCCTTCCGGCCTCGAAGCGCGCTGTCCCCGATGACGCCCTCGTCATCCTCCCGCGAACACACTGAAATTTACTGCGCGGACTTCTCAGCCCGCGCTCGGCCCTCGTGGAAGACATCTCTCCCGGTTCGAGCCTGCCCGCATCGTATTGCAAGGGTTAGCGGTTCTAAAGCTTACTTAGGTAACCACACGAAAGTGGGGGGGAAGCATTACCAGGTGTCGAACCCGTTCGCATCGGAAGGCAAGACCATAAAAGCATTCTCATTCGAAACTCGTCTCCGGCTCCGTGCAGTGTGAATATTTCCGCAAGCTAAGCTCCTCAGACGCACGTTACCTTGGTTACGCCCTTCGTAACACGCCTCTCGGTCCAAGCGCCCTGCCTGTGTCACCATCATCCAAACCCTGACATATGCCGACTCCGCACTACAGTTCGGACCAGCAAGAGCCCTCTACCGGCGCTCCGAATAGTGTGGCGAACGCAGCGTCTGCACAGATGGCAGTTTTCTCCGCCGATCTACAAGGTGAATTCAGGGCGTGCAATGCCGCATTTTCTCGACTCTTCGGATATTCGTCTCAAGAACTGATCGGACGAGATTTTTGTGCGCTATTCACGCAATCCGAAAAAGTAAACGGCGAAGACCGCTCTTTCTTGCGGAAGGCGATTCTCTCGGCTATTTCCGCGCCGCTTGACTACCAATGCCGCCTCTTTGCTCAACCGAAGACTGGGCCAAGTTTTCCCGTTCAGTTCTCCGCGACGATTCTTGGCACCGCCCCGGCAGCGCTGATCGCGGTGGTCGTCCCGCTCGCTGCAACAAATCCCGGTGTCGCGAACGCGACCTCCCCGATGCTCTCTTCGCCCCCGCGGGGCGTGATTTCCCGCAAGATTGATGACACCATATTCATCCTGGCCAGCCCCGTGATGCACCGCTTTATGGCTCTGGTCGACCGCGTCGCTGGTCACACGGAAACGGTGCTGATCACAGGAGAGACTGGCACCGGCAAGGAACTCATCGCGCGCACCATTCACGAGTCTTCGAACCGCCGCAGCCGTCCCTGGGTCGACATCAACTGCGCCGCTCTTCCTGAGAACCTCGTCGAAAGCGAACTCTTCGGATACGAGAAGGGCGCGTTCAGCGGTGCCGACTCCTCCAAGCCCGGCCTGTTCGAAATGGCCGACAGAGGTACGCTGTTTCTCGATGAAATCGGCGAACTGCAACTGCAAACGCAGGTGAAACTGCTGCGCGTGCTCGATGGTCAGCCGTTCTACCGGCTCGGTGGCCACCGCAAGATTAAGGTCGATGTCCGCATTGTCGCGGCCACCAACCAGGACCTTGAAGCTGCGGTCAAGGACGGCCGGTTCCGGCAGGATCTGTTTCACCGCCTCGGTCAGATACAGCTCCGCGTTCCGCCCCTGCGGGAGCGTCCCGAAGATATCGTTGCCCTCGCCGAACATTTTCTGCGCGTGAAGGCCCCCAACAAGAATTTTTCTACGCAGGCGATTTCCGCGCTGCTGTCGCATCCCTGGCCAGGCAACATTCGCGAGCTGCGCAACCTGGTCGCCAAGATGGCGATGGAATCCTCCGCTTCTGAAATCGACTTCTCCCGGCTCAACGCCGCGCTTACGGGAGAACCAACCGCTCTGCGTCAAACTGCGTCCATGCCGGTCAGCAATCTCGACAGCATGGAAGAGCAGATGATCATTAAGGCTTTGGAGCGCACCGGCGGCCAGCGCACGCTCGCCGCCGAACAACTTGGTATCTCCCGCCGCACCCTGAGCCGCAAGCTGAAGGAATACAACATCAACTTCGCTCCCGGAGAAACCACTGCGTCGATGGGCTTCATCAGCAACGAGCAGCAGAAATTTTTCCGCACACGGGTGGAGATTCCCGTCACGGTCCGGAGTTCGCAAGGTGAAGAACTCTGCGTGCAGGGAGTCAATCTGAGTACCGGGGGAATGGGCCTCGACGGGTTGAAAGAGCCTCTGCGCTTCGCGGGACTGCTCGACATCAGCTTCGTCCTGCCCGAAACCGACATCCTCTTCCAAGCCAAAGCGCGCCTCATGTGGGTCGGTGACGAAGGCCGCGTAGGCATCCGTTTCGCCGTTATCGAACCTGCCCTCTTCGAACAGCTCCAGCATTGGACCAACCGCAAGATGAAAGAAGAAGGTTGGGACTTTCCCGCCTAGCGCCCCTTTGCGGCCGTTTCCACGCCCCTGGTGTGCAGGAACTTCCTTGACGGCCTCGACTGCCGGAACGGTGCGCTCACGGCGGGGTCGACTCAGACTGGCAATGTCAAGTTTCACCGAGACGGTGAATTGAGTGTCGACGGCGAGGCCTGGAATCGCGTGTCGCCGGTGCGCAACGGCCGCTGCGGGCCCTCAGCGGGGTGGGCTTGCGCGATCTTTTCGACAATTGTTGCAGGCATAACAAAACTCCTGCCGCGCGGCCGAACACAGCTTGCCCGCCGAGCGACGTTGCGACGCGACCGCGATCCCGACTAGGTGAACGCCGGCTTTGCGGTTCTTCTGACTCTTGGCGCGCGGGTGCTTGCTGCCTTCGGCGGTTACGGTCTTGGTCTTGCGAACGTCGGCTTCCATCAGAGCCATCCGTTCGCTGACAGAACAACGCGCTCCAAGTTCCAGACCGTTTCTTTGACTCGCTTCTGCGCGCCACTCAACAGAACACCTTCGGCGAGCGCAGAAAATTTCTCTTCTGCCTCCTGATCCGTTAGCGGATTGCGCGGATCCCCTTTCGCATAATCCAGTTGTTTGCGGAAAGAACGTCCGTCGCTTGTGTTGGGCAATTCGGAACCAGCAGTGTGAACGGGATCTGGTTCAGGTCGTCGGCCTTGAGCGGGCTGCGCTCGAGGGCCTCGATCCAGGTCTGTGTAACTTGTTCTCGTAATTGGAGATCTGCAATCCAGTCGATCTCCGGCCAAAGGCGCTTGATACTGCCCCGCATACGCGTGCAATGCAAACTATTCAGGCTAGCCTGGGGCGCGGGCGGGGACGACGATTCGGATCACAGCGGCGTGTGATTTTAGAACGCCGGGCGATCCGTGAGACAACCGAGCATGATCTGGTTTACCGGCCCTTACTAGTTCTGCAAGAGGCTTTTAATCTCTTTTTCGAAGACCTCTGCGGAGGTGGCGCCAATGTGCTTGGCGTAGATGCGCCCGTCACGGGTGATCAGAAATGTAATGGGCAGGCCCAGGATGCCACCGTACATTGTGCCTGTCTGCGCCGTTCCCATCACAACCGGATAGTTCATGTGGAATTGCTGGTAGAAAGGGTGGACGGGGTCGGGGCTGTCATCGATGGAGACGCCGATAACCTGTAGTCCACGGTCGCCGTATCTTTGCTGCAGTTCTACAAGGTGCGGGATTTCCTCGCGGCAGGGATCGCACCACGTCGCCCAGAAATCGAGGAGAACGACTTTGCCGTGATAGGAGGACAGGCGAAGGTCCTTGCCGTTAAGTTGCGGAAGAGTGAAATCAGGCGCGGGCAGGTTTTGGGCGGGCGCGGATAATGTGACGCCGACGGCGCGATGCTGTCGCACGGCGTAGTGGGCTACCAGGGCGCCCGCAGCCAAGGCGGCTGCGGCAAGTAAGAATCTGGTCGATCCGCGCAAGAGTTAATCTCCCTTGGCGACGGGATAGCCCTTGTCCACCCAATTCGTGCCGAGATTATCGGAGATGTACAGCACCTTCACGTTGGTGAATCCCATGGCGTGCAGGGCGTCGTCGGCGGGTTTCACGTTCGGACAATGGCCCCAGGGGCAGCAGCCGCAATAAAGAACGATGAACTTGGTGCGCGGCAAAGGTTCCACGCGCTTCCGAAGTTGCTGCACCCCGGCCTCACTCGAAGCGGGACCGATATGTTCCGACCCTGGGATGTGCGCCTGTGAGAACAGGACGTGCGAGCCTACCTGGATCATCAGCGGCTTATCGTTGCCGGGCGCCTGAATCATTTTTGCCAACTCTTCCGTCTGGATCAGACGGGCAGTAGGTATCGCAGATGCCTGGCCGGAGCCCGGGGAGATGGAAAAGAGTGACATCGCGGTAACAATGAGTACGGATCGTGCGTATCGATTTGCCGTTGTCATAAAGGTTTTCGTAAACAGCACTCCCGACGGTTGCGCGGTCGGACTACCCGCAAGAATACACCGGCGGACTTCTGCCTTGCTGGTTCGCTAGTCGACAGCCAGCGTGCGCAGGCGTTCTGCTGCGCTCTCGGGCGTGATGTCGCGCTGCGGGGTTCCCAGCATTTCGAAGCCGACCATATGCTTGCGGACCGTCGCCGAGCGCAACAGTGGCGGATAAAAATGCGCGTGAAAATGGTACTCCGGATGGTCGATGCCATCCGTGGGTGACTGATGGCATCCCATCGAGTACGGGAAGGGAACTCCGAAAATCTTGTCGTAGGTGGAAGTGATCTGATGAAGCATCTGGCTCAGCGAGCGGGCCTCATCACCCGCGAGTTCGTTCATCGTCCCGAAGTGGCGGCGGCTGCAGACCAGAATCTCGAAGGGCCACACCGCCCAGAAGGGCACGAGCGCAACGAAACCGTCGTTCTCACAAATTACGCGCACCTGCTGGCGTGCTTCCAAGGCAACGTAATCACATAGCAGGCAGCGCTGGTGTGATTTGCGGTACGTGCTCTGGGCCGCGAGTTCCTTGGACGGCGCTTCCGGAATCGAGGACGTCGCCCAGATCTGGCAGTGGGGATGCGGGTTGCTGGCGCCCATCATGGCGCCGCGGTTTTCGAAGATCTGCACATGGTTGACACTTTCCAGGCCGCCGAGTTCGCGGAATTGTCCGGCCCAGGTATGGACAATGAGTTCGATCTGGTCCACAGGCATGGTGGCCAGCGTGAGATCGTGACGCGGAGAGAAACAAATCACGCGGCAAATTCCGGGTTCCGACTCGGCGACCAGCAGGCCCAGGTTCTCGACGTCGAGACGTCCGGGGGAGGCGTGGGGTTTCAAAGCTGCGAAGTCGTTCGCAAAGACGAATGTGGAGTCGTAGGCCGGGTTCTGAATTCCGCCGGCGCGCGTGTTGCCGGGACACAAGTAGCAGTTCGGATCGTAAGCGGGCTCTTTTGTGCTTGGAAGAGGAGCAACTTCTCCCTGCCAGGGCCGCGTCGCGCGATGAGGCGAAACCAGCACCCACTCGTTGGTCAGGGCGTTCAATCTGCGGTGAGGATCTTCGGTGAGCTTCAAATTTGGCCTCGCAGCATTCTACGACGAGCTAAGGCCCTTTGGTGGACGACAAAGTCAATGCGGAGGCAACATTAGCTTAGGGTTTTAGGGAGTTGCCCATCATTACCGCGAATAACAATGGCAGGTAAATCACGGTCGCCTGCAGAAGGTGACGGGCGCGCATCTTCGAGGGCGCACTCGAAAGCGGCAGGTTCAGGAATGCCAGGCGGATTCCAAAATAAAGCAACGCGAAGCCGAGCACAACCGCTCCGACGAGATAGATCCGGCCGGCCATCCCCATGAAACTGGGCAGCAAGCTGACGGGAATTAGAGCCATCGAGTAAATCAGAATGCGGCGGGCGGTCGAGCGGCCATTCTCTTCCACCACCGGCAGCATCTTGACTCCACCCATGGCGTAATCGTCGCGATACAGCCATGCGATGGCGAAGAAGTGGGGGAACTGCCAGATAAAGAGGATTCCGAACAATGCTAATGTGCTCCATTCCAGTTGGCCGCGGGCGGCGGTCCATCCGAGAACTCCGGGCATCGCTCCCGGAAAAGCTCCGACGAAGGTGCAGATCGGTGAGATGCGCTTCAGTGGGGTGTAGGCAGCGAGGTAGACAACAGAAGTGAGGAAGGTCAGAAGCCCAGTCAGGGGATTGGTGAAGATGGCCAGGTAAATCGATCCACCTACTGAAGCTAGAACTCCCACGGTCGTTGCATGACCCATACTCATGCGGCCAGCAGGCAGCGGACGAAGAGCAGTGCGACGCATAGAGGCGTCGACGTCATGCTCCATCACCTCATTCAGCGCTGCGGTGCCGCTGGAAACCAGGCCGATGCCCAAGAGAGAATGGAATAGCCCCCAGCTAATCCAGGAAGTGCCAGCTTGGTGCGCGCCAAAGAAATATCCGCAACACGCGGTCATAACGATCAGAGTCGTGACCCGAAGCTTGGTGAGTTCGGCGTAGTCGCGAAGAAGGGAAGTCGCTCTGGTTCGGAACGCGGAGAGAGGCAGTGTCATCGAGCTCATGGTTTGGCCGTGTACAACATTCCGGAAAAGCCGTTCTTTAGGATGATACTGGAAACCACGCGACGAGCCCACACTCGTTACGTGCTCAAGGATTGCATAGGTACTCTGATCACTTTCGAAAGTCAAGCGAAAACGCAAGCAGCACGCTTGCAACAAGGCTAGCACATCGCCTTTGCATGGCCTCGCTACTCCGTCTACTGTCCGCCCGCCGCCGCCGCGGAATCAAACATTTCCGGAGGATCGAAGAAACATTTGTGCCAGAGCGCCGAATCCGACAACGTGCCGGCCTTCCACTGCTGCAGGGTGGGCAGCGTGGCGGCAATCATGCCGCCGTCGGCAGAATCAAAAATCACCACGACGCCAGCAAAATCCTGCGGCTTCCGTGTAATTTCCTTATAGGTTTTTTCGAGCAAGAATTTCGTGTACTCCAGCCGCTCCCGCGCGTCTGCGCTCTGGGTATTGCCCTCGATCTTCTGCACGGAAATAATTTTCACGTTCTTGTTTTTCAGCGGCTCCCAATTTCCCGGGAAGGTCGACGACTCTTCGCGGACGACACGGAACAGGTCCGACGCGGAAGCCAGACCCGGGACCGCAGCAGGCGGCGCAGTATCGGCAATGCCTTCGGGCATCTCGACGCTGTTGCGCCAAATCCATCCGCGCGAGAGGCCCGAAATACGAACGTGCACCCAGTCGGCATTGAAGTTGAGCATTTCGAATTCGTCGTGCATGCTGGCCAAGAACTGCGGCTTCGCCGTCAGGCTGGGAGTCGAGACCACCGGAGTGCCCGACTTCTTGACCGCCACGAGGTTCTTGGGATGCGCGGTGTTCTTGAGGATCTCTTGCAGGTTGTCGGCTTCCGCTTGGAGTGCGATGTTTGATTTTTCGTCCGGCGCATCAGCGCGGTGTTCACTCTCGCGCACCTGATCCGCCAAACCCCGGCTCACGGATGACGGAAAGGTTCGATCGCTGTCCGGAAACTTGGGAGCAGGCGCGGAAATCGGCGGTTCAGCGGTCGCCAGCGGTTCGTTCGAGGGCTTCGGTGCAGTGGCCAAAGCAGTCCGAGGGCCGCTTTCAACCGGGCTCTTGGCGAGTTGTTCCGCCAGTTGGTCCAGCACGTCGGCTTCGAGGCGGCCGTTCGACGTCAGCCACTGATATCCCGAGCGCGAAGCGACCGAATCGGCGTACCAGGCGGTCACTGTGGTGGTGATCCGCACCAGCGATCCGCCGGACGGCAACGAACTAACCTGGACTGTCGACTGGTAGTAGCCGCGCTGGTAGCTGTCGAGCGGATGGTCGCCGGGCCTGGCGAATCCGTCGAGCACGGGAAGGTGCCCGGCCAAGCTCGTCTGAACTGCGGTCAGGGCCTTCTCGACCGTGGCCTTGGACTGAGGAAATGTGCGCTCGTATGGGGTGAGTTGGGCCTGCACGACGCAGGTGGCGAGAAGCGCAACGACACCCCACGCCAGAACCCGCCGTGCCACTCCGCCCATTGTTTCCCCCACGGTCGTCACGGTACCAACTCCAGTTCATCGCGCAAGATCCAACCGTGTTGGCCCTCGCGAGTTTCCACCCCAAGCCAGTACGTGGTCGAAATCACGATCAGAACCTCGGTTCCGGTGGCCAGGGATTGCAAAGTGCTCGCAGTGTGGAACGGAGCGGACTTGAGCGCCGCTCCAGGCGATTTCACCACCCGCTGAACCTGCCGCCGAAGATCCTGGACTCGTTGTTCCAGAGTTTGCGGGGTCGGTGGCGTCCCGCTCGGTGCGGCGTCAACGCCGGCTGCGTACGAGGGAGACGCTTGAGTGGCGGCGGTCGTCTCGTTGTTCGATGCGGGCATTTGCGTTTTCGCGGACTGCTCCTGTTTTTCCTTCTGAGCCTCGAGGGTCTCGGCTTTCATCGACTCGATGGCTTCCAGGTGGTCGTGGATGTCCTTGTATTCGGCGCTCTCGACCGACCCATTTGAAAGGTGCATGAGGTGGCGGAAATCCTCAACAAAGCGTGCGTCGATGTGAAGCACCGTGTTCTTGTCGCCTTGGCTTTGCACCACATAGCGGACGACCAGAGTGCCCACGTCGCTGCTATCTTTGAAATTTCGTGGGTCGAGAGCCTTCCGGCGCACCTTGTAGAAAACCTTGCCGCCTTCCGACCAGGCGGGGAACACTTTCGTGGAGGTGGCCGGTTCTGCGCCGGTTATGTATTCGTCTTTGTTGTATTCCCTGGTTCCCCGGATGAGCCCGTTCTGGATTACGTCCTGAACGACTTGGGTCACCTCGCTCTCCGGGAAGGGAAGGTTCACAATCAGCCCCATGCCGTACGGGGTGGCATCCTTGTCCCGGGAGGGCAGGGCGAAGGCGGCGGCCGAAAAGATTAGAATCGTGACAGTTTTCCACAGGGGCATCCAATCTGTCCCCGGGGTTCTGCCGGAGCGCCAGAGCTGCTCGGACGCCAAGTTCGAGTTCCCCACGAAATAGCCCCCTGCTGGCCCAAGAGTCTCAACTCTGGCGCAGGCCTGTCAACCCCACTTCGTGGCTTTGATCCTGAAGAAAAAGCGCGGGTAAGATTTTACATTGCCATAAAATTGCAAGACCATTGCCTCATTTAACTTGCAGCAAGTCGTTCTGAAACCGCAATAGGATTCCACGCCGGTAAGGTGGTCGGACCTTTACGAGAAAAATCGATTTTAGGTCTTTGGGTCTGAAAGCCGCATAGGGGAAGGGGTTCTGCATGTGGCTGGTGGCGGAATCACGGGTCCTCGCCTACAAGAAACGCAACCAGACCAACGATAAGATGGAATCGGATAAATCGGACAAACGACTGGTTGGAAAGCCCATCCTACCCATCTTTACCCTTCTGCTGAGCTACGAAAAACAACCCTGACGCTTCTCCGCGCCCCGTGGCATAATCTTCGGCAACATCTCCCATTCAGGTGCCAACCGATGCGTTCTGTACTCACCGCTGTTCTGAGTCTTTGCCTGTGCGTCTTCGGTGTGAGTGTGACTCGCGCCTCCGCGGTCGCTAGCCCGAAGCCCCTGCAGATTTACTTCATCGACGTGGAGGGCGGTCAGGCGACGTTGGTCGTGAGTCCCTCAGGAGAGTCGTTGCTCATTGATACCGGCTGGCCCGGATATGAAGGCCGCGACGCCGACCGGATCCTGGGCGCGGCTCATCAGGCGGGCCTCAAGCAGATCGATTACGTCCTCATCACCCACTACCACCGTGATCACGTCGGCGGCGTTCCTCAACTCGTCGACGGGATCAAGGTAGGCACGTTCGTCGACCACGGTCCGAACCTGGAAGACTCCGAAGTCACGCGCACCGACTACGCCGCCTACGAGAAAGCGATCGCAGGCCATGCCCACGTCGTGGTCAAGCCCGGATGGGGCCTTCCGATCAAAGGTCTTCAAGTTCAGGTGCTGGCCGCAGCCGGAGATCATCTGACGAAGCCGCTGCCCGGTGCCGGGGAGGCGAATTCCTACTGCGGTTCCGAACCCGCCGCTGCCGAAGACAATACCGAGAACGCCCGTTCCGTGGGCATTCTCATCACCAATGGGCAGTTTCGCTTCCTCGATCTCGGCGACCTCACCAAGAAGAAAGAGCTAGAAATAGCCTGTCCCAATAACCTTATTGGCACGGTCGATCTCTTTCTGGTGACGCATCACGGGGCAGACCTTTCGAATCCGAAAGCTTTGGATTGGGCTCTGCATCCACGGGTAGCTGTGATCGACAACGGCCCGCGGAAGGGATCGAGTCCCGCGGCATGGCAGATCGTCCACGATTCTCCCGGGCTCGAAGACCTGTGGCAGTTGCACTACGCCGCCGAATCAGACAAAGCCCACAACGTCGACAGCGAGCGCATTGCGAACGTGAAAGAGCCGTGCGAAGGCAAATATATAAAGGTAGAAGCGCAAACAGACGGCACCTTCGCGGTAACCAACGCCCGCACGGGTGCGCAGAAAACGTACTCCAAGAAGTAGTTTGTAGCGCCGCCGTCCCGGCGGCTGTCGTGCGGGCGTCTCGCCCGCACAGCCGAAAGCAACGATGCTTCGTTCGGGATTGCGGAGAAGGCCCCAACGGGCCGGGCGGTGCCATTACAATCCTGACTCATGATCGTGATCGTGATGGGAGTCGTCGGCGCCGGCAAGACGACGGTAGGTCGTCTCCTCGCTGAACCACTTGGTTGGGAGTTCGCCGACGCCGACGACTTCCACCCGCCATCAAATGTAGAAAAGATTCGGCACGGAATCTCACTCAACGACGGCGACCGCAAGCCCTGGCTCCTCAGCCTGCGCAAAGCGATCACCCAATGGATCGTCGAGCACCGCAACATTGTCCTGGCATGCTCAGCTCTGAAGCGCAGCTATCGCCATGAACTCGCTGTTGGGCCCGAGGTGCGGTTCGTGTACCTGAAGGGAAGCGCCGACCTGATCGCAGAGCGCTTGCGCTTGCGGCAGGGCCATTTCGCCGGAGACCAGATTCTGTCGAGTCAGTTCGCCGATCTGGAAGAACCAGAGGCCGCAGTGACCGTGGAAATCGCATCCCCACCGCAGCAGATCGTAGCCGAGATTCGGAAACGGCTCGGCTTAGCGTAGAATCCTCGCACCATCGAGTCGCACCAACTGGCACGAACCTTGGAAACCGTTCCCGACCGCCTTGAATCCGCCGTAGTCTCCCGACTGATGTGGCGGCTGATGCCGTTTCTCTTCCTCCTCTACATCGTCGCCTACCTCGACCGCATCAATGTGAGCTTCGCCGTGCTGCAGATGCGAGGCCAGCTTGGCTTGAGCGACCGGGTCATCGGCCGCGCCCAGGGAATGTTTTTTGCCGGCTACTTCTTCTTTCAGCTTCCGAGCAATCTGGTGCTGGAGAAGTTTGGCGTCCGGCGGTGGATTGCTGGCCTGATGGCCACCTGGGGAGTGATTTCCTGCTTGATGATCTTCATCCGGGGGCCCATCAGCTTCTATGGCCTCCGATTCCTGCTGGGCGCCGCCGAGGCAGGATTTTTCCCCGGCATGATCCTTTATATGAAGCGCTGGTTTCCGGCGCGCGCCCGCGCTCGTGCCGTGGCCTGGTTCATGACCGCTAACCCGCTCGCGGGCATCGTCGGTAGCCCGGTCTCGGGGGCATTGCTGGGTCTGACCGGCAAAGGGCTTTCGGGATGGCAATGGATGTTCCTCATGGAGGGCGTTCCGGCCATCCTTCTGGGAGCGATCGTTCTTGAGGCGCTTTCGGATCGGCCGGAGGAGTCCACCTGGCTGAAGGGCGAGGAGCGCGCCTGGCTGCTGGACAAACTGGCCGGCGAACAACAGGCGGAGTCGAATGTTAAGCAGGGCGAATTCTGGCAGGTGCTGATCGCTCCTAGAATCTGGATGCTTTCGCTGGTTTACTTTGGCGTTTCTACGACCATGTATGGGGTCACGTTCTGGTTGCCGAGCCTGATCCAATCGTTGTCGGGGCTGGGTAATTTTCAGACGAGCTTGGTTGCAGTTCTTCCCTTCGTAGTGACGACCATTGCGATGGTGCTGGTCGGAATGCGCTCGGATCGCACCGGTGAGCGGCGCTGGCACACGGCGGTGCCGGCATTCTGCGCCGCAGGCGCCTTGCTGGCCGCGGCCAACGGGAAGGCTCCGGCGCTCGTGATTGCAGGCGTCGGACTTGGGATGGCCGGGGCCGAAGCGATGGTGGGACCTTTCTGGGCCATGGCGACCACGCGCATGGCTGGCCTTAGGGCAGCCGCCGGAATCGCGGTGATCAACTCGCTCGCGAATCTGGGAGGATACTTCGGTTCGGACATCATCGGATTCTTTCGGACCGCAAACGGCGGCTTTCGCGGAGGCTTCCTGGCGATCGGGGTGACCCTCGCCATCAGCGGCACAACCGCATTGATCGTGGGGCGTCAATCTGCCATGCAGCGCGGAACGACCGCAATTAAA
>DATDGW010000521.1:0-2810 GCA_036521895.1 Candidatus Sulfotelmatobacter sp.
CGTCCGGTTGTCACGCGTGCCGCGAAGAAGAAAAAAGGAACCGGATCATCGGCCTAATCTGCCCCTTTTTGCCCTCGCGTGTTTTTCTTAAGTGTCCATCCATCAGAGAGATGCATGGTAGGGGCGGTGGGGATCGAACTATTAGCGACGTTGAAAGCGCGTAGGTTATTGATTTCATTAAACGGGAAAAACGCCAGAAACAGCGAATTCGCCGAAGTGAGGTACACGCCGGGTACGCGGGAACGCACCTAGTAGATTCATGCAAAAAATCAGCATGCTTTCTGCCGTGTCAATTCTGCGACCATTACACGAGCATTTTGTATTCCTGCCAAGATTTGGCACGGGGTTCGAATACGGAATTTTGGCAAATCTAAGACGGATCTGCCATACGAGCTCGCCCCATCTCCCCAATTGCTTCCTGGTGAAGCGCATTATCAACAACGAACTCGCCCAGACTTCAGTGACATGTTATGGGCGGAGTTAAGCGCAGGTCAGTTCTCGTAGTCCCCAAAGTTAACGAGATCCTCCAAAGCAACGTTATTCATCTCGATCTTCACCCGGCCGTCGCGAACTGCCTGCGGCTTCGCTAGCTTCACATTCGCTCCGGGGCACAGATAGACGGTCTTTCGTTTTGGGCGCTTGTCTGGGGTGAATACTAGCTGCCTTGATCCGAAGGCCAGCGGGTAGGTCACTACGGGATTAAGGCCGGGTCCGGGAGAATCGTTATCACTCGGCGGATACCAGGCGTGCGAAATCCTATCTTCGCTGATTGCCGTATCGTCTTCCGGCAACTGGCAGCTTGCCTGCGAGGGATCGAAAGTCGCGATCAGACCAGAGATCCGAAAAGGCCGCCGACAATCGATCTGTGAGGGGCTTCTCAAAGAGAACGCGCACAGTCCAAGTGTGGGATCCGAGAATTCTCCTTCGCTGAGGACGATGTTTCTCGATTCCTCTGCTTGATACTCGGTCAAGGCGAACTCCATGTGTAAGGTGCCGGTCTTTGCTTTGATCTGGTCAAACTTTTTGCGATCAATTTGGAACGAAATTTGATTCTGGCTGTCCTCAGGCCATAGGGGGGTCCTTTCTTGTTTCCACCCAGGTTCCCACTTGGCCCCACCGGGAGTTTCCAACGTCAATTTGATCCCTTGGATGAATACGACCTTGCCGGTCCCTACTCCCGAGACGTTGATCGGAATTGTCAATGGGATCTCGTCGACCCGATCAAACCAGACAGGCGGCTTTTTCGTACTCTTCGGCAAGACCCCGGAGGAAATCTGGGCTGGGGCATCCTTGGACTCCAGCAAAGGGTATTTTCGATTCACGAACATCGCGTAAGGAGTGAGCGCTGTAATTAAAACCACCACTGCAACTCCTGCGACAAGGAGGCCTCGCGATGCCCAGGTTCTGCGTCGCGCGTACTGCCAACCTGCGGCTCCGATGATCGATCCCAACACCAGAATGCTTGAGATGTTCCCGAGGCCCTCCACCGCAGAAGACATGCTGCTATTTGGAACTTTTGAGAGCAACGAGACAGTGGCAGAAATTCCGACGAAGACGATTAGAAGCGCGATCAATGCCTGTCCCACACTTTTCGTCAAACTCCCCAAGGTGACGGCGGGGAGAAAAAGAACCGTGGCGAGTGCTAATTGCATGGTGAGGACGCCGAAAAAATGGGGAAGAATCGGAAAACCTGCATGATGCAAGAGGTAGAGTTGAGCAAGGAAGAGTGGAACGCCAATAAAGACGAGCAGGAATATCTCCTTGGCGGCTAGCAGCTTCCACCATTCATACGGCTTGGTAACCCACCACTGCCTATCGCCAACCACCGCTTCGCCCTGGACGAGACGGATGGTCAGGAAGATCCAGAAAATGATCATCAAAGTGGGAACGTAGCTGGCAGAAAGTTGATACCAGGGAAATGAATATGGAGTAAGACGGTCGTCTGGATGATGAGTCATGATCCGGACGTTCATCCCCAAGAGGGCAAAAGAAATCAAAATCTCCGGCCAGTGGCGCCTGACGTCCTTCTTGAAGATATGCAGAAGTTGTTGCATTCCGCCCCCTAAGCCTCGTCGCCTTTTCGCGCCATGGCCAGGAAGATCGACCGCAATCCCATGGGGCGATATTCGACATTCTTGACCTCTCCGAAGAGGCGTCGGATTTCCGCACTGGTCTTTTCCTCGATGAACTGGTTCTCCACAAATCGCACTACGCCAGCCGATGATTTGATCTGCAGCCAACTGGCGGGAACAGGCGAAGGCACGTGGCTTTCTCCTTCGCACGTTATTTCCACTTCCCGGAAACGCGATACGAGCGAAGTCATCTCTTCAGAGAAACGCAGCACTCCTTGCTCAAGGTAGCCTACGTGGCTGGCGAAGCTCTCAATTTCCGCGAGGTCGTGGGAGGAGATGAACACGGTGGACTCTGCGGCACGCTCGAGCAGCCCCTCAATCAATTGATCGCGTACCAATGGATCCAATCCTCCGAACGGCTCGTCCAACACGATCAGCTTGGGATGGAATGCGAGGGCACTTGCGAGCGCGAGCTTCATCTTCATGCCACGCGATAACGCTCGAATCTTTCTGTCGCGCGGCAAATCAAATTGCTTGATTAACGAGTTTTCCAGTTCCCTGTCCCAGGTCGGATAAAACTCGCGCAAATACTCGAGCAGCGCACCCACCTTCATCCACTCCGGAATCTCCTGGTTCTCGGAGACATAACCAAACTGCGTGTAGGATTTGCCGCGGATAAGCTTTGAATCCGTTCCCAAGACAGATGCCTGACCGCTGGTTGCGCTGATGAGATTCATG